>NZ_JAULUC010000026.1:0-97392 GCF_052851275.1 Burkholderia sp. SR8 | reverse complement strand
CGGCATCCAGTTCTCGTACGACAAGAGCTGAGCCGCGCCCGCCCGCTTGCGGCGGTTCCGGCGCGCATCCGGCGCACGTCGAAGCCGCTCGAGCGTACGGTCTGCCCGACATGAAGCGCCCCGTCCGAGCCGCCCGGCCCGGGCGGGGCGCTTGCGTTGCGGCGCTGCCCGTTGCGGGTCGCCGCGACGGTGAACTCAGCGGCGTTGACGCATCCGCGATTCAACGACGTTCGAACCGGCGTCATGCGTTCCCGCAACGCCACCATCCGCGTCACCCGCCGATCCGCTATTCCGGCTCCCCGACGAACCGCAGCCGCTCCGACTCCCCCATCAGCAACGCGCGATTCGCGTCCGCCGCGGCGCGCAGGTAATCCCACAGCGCCGTCACGCGCCGCAGCTTGCGCAGATCCTCGCGGCAGGTCAGCCAGAAGCAGCGCGTGACCACCACGTGATCCGGCAGCACCGGCACCAGCGCCGGCTGCGTGGCCGCCATGAAGCACGGCAGGATCGCGAGCGCGCCGCCCTGCAGCGCCGCGAACACCTGCGCGATCGCGCTGGTCGTGCGCAAGCCGGCCGTCGCGCCGGGCACGGCGCGCTCCAGGTACAGCAACTCGCTGCTGAACGCGAGATCGTCGACGTAGCTGATGAACGCATGGCGGGCGAGATCGCCGGTGCACGCGATCGGCGGATGATTCGCGAGATAGTCGCGCGTCGCGTAGAGCCGCAGCTGATAGTCGCACAGCTTCGTGACCACGTAAGGCCCGCGCTCCGGCCGCTCGAGCGTGATCGCGAGATCGGCCTCGCGCTTCGGCAGGTTGACGAAATGCGGAACCGGCAGCAGGTCGACCGTCACATGCGGATGCGCGACGCGAAAGCGCGCGAGCTGCGGCGCGAGGAAGAAGCAGCCGAACCCTTCGGTCGAGCCGATCCGCACGTGGCCCGACAACGCCTCGCCGGTGTTCGCGACCTGGTCGCACGCGGACTGCACGGTCGTCTCCATCGCGTCCGCATACGCGACGAGCCGCTGCCCTTCGGCCGTCAGCGTGAAGCCGCCGGAGCGCGACTTGTCGAACAGCAGCGTGCCCATCGCGGCCTCGAGCGCGCGAATGCGCCGCGCGACGGTCGTGTAGTCGACGCCGAGCCGCTTCGCCGCGCCGCTCGCGCGCTGCGTGCGGGCGACTTCGAGGAAAAAGCGCAGGTCGTCCCAGTTCAGGTTGCCGGAAACCGGCTCGGTGGCGTGTCGCATCGGCGGGAAAAAAGGCGGGTGTCTCCGGGCCGGCCGTCGATATGCATAAATGCACATCCAACCGGTTTTCTTGTCGGTACATCATGGATCTGCGCATAACTATACTCGACCGTGACCTGCGGACCATGAGCCGCGGGCAATAAAACCGGAGACACCATGCAGACCCGATCCACCCTCGACGAGCATGCGACCATCGCGACACCCGCGCCCGCGCGCACCGCGAAGCACTACCTGCTGGCCGGCTGGGCCAGCATGGCCGGCACCACGATCGAGTGGTACGACTTCTTCCTCTACGGCACCGCCGCCGCGCTGGTGTTCAACCGCATCTTCTTCCCGTCGCTGGACCCGGTCGTCGGCACGCTGGCCGCGTTCGGCACGTTCGCGGTCGGCTTCATCGGCCGGCCGATGGGCGGCATCGTGTTCGGCCACTTCGGCGACCGCATCGGCCGCAAGTCGATGCTGATGATCACGCTGCTGCTGATGGGCGTGCCGAGCATGATCATCGGGCTGATCCCGTCGTACGACCGGATCGGCTACTGGGCCGCCGCGCTATTGATCGCGATGCGCTTCCTGCAGGGGATGGCGGTCGGCGGCGAATGGGGCGGCGCGGTGCTGATGGCCGTCGAGCACGCGCCGACGGGCCGCAAGGGGCTGTTCGGCAGCCTGCCGCAGACGGGCGTCGGGCTCGGACTGATCCTGTCGTCGGTCGCGATGGCCGCGGTCGCCGCGCTGCCGGACGCCGACATGCTGTCGTGGGGCTGGCGCATGCCGTTCCTCGCGAGCATCGCACTGGTCGGCCTCGGCTGGTTCATCCGCGCGAAGGTGCCCGAGTCGCCGGACTTCGAAAAGATGCAGCGCCAGGGCAAGGCCGAGAAGTCGCCGGTGACGGCCGCGCTGCGCCGCCATCCGCGCGAGGTGCTGACGATCGTCGGCGCGCGCGCCGCCGAGAACACGTGGTTCTACATGGTCGTCACGTTCGCGCTCGCGTATGCGACGCAGCAGCTGCATCTGCCGAAGGCCGAGATGCTGCATGCGATCACGGCCGGCGCGGCGCTGTCGCTCGTCACGATGCCGCTGTGCGGGCATCTGAGCGACCGCATCGGCCAGCGGCGGATGTTCGCGATCGGCCTCGTGCTGATGTGCGCGTTCGCCGCGCCGTTCTTCATGATGCTCGGCACGCAGCAGACGTCGTTCGCATGGTGGGCGATCGTGCTCGGCCTCGGCGTCGTGTTCCCGATCCTGTATGCGCCGGAGTCGCTGCTGTTCGCGCAGCAGTTTCCCGCGGAAATCCGCTACAGCGGCATCTCGCTGTCGGTACAGCTCGCCGGCGTGATCGGCGGCGGCTTCGCGCCGATGATCGCGACGTCGCTGCTGAAGGCCGGCGGCGGGCAGCCGCACTACGTGATCGCGTACCTCGTCGGCTTCGGCGTGTTCGCGCTGGCGTGTACCGCGCTGATGCGGCCGGCCCGGACTTGATTGGGCGCACCGGCTCGCACCCGCCCGCCTTCATCCGATTTCACTTTTCACCTCGACCTGCCGTTCGCCGTGCCCACGCGCGCGGCGCATGCAGGCCACCCTTTTTCCTTTGCATCACCACCGTTGACCCGGAGAGTTCCATGAACGCCGCAGTTCCCCAGACCACCCTCGCCCTGCCCACCGCCAAGCTGCTGATCGACGGCGCGTTCGTCGAATCGCAAAGCGCCGAATGGGGCGACATCGTCAACCCCGCGACGCAGGAAGTGATCGGCCGCGTGCCGTATGCGACGCTCGACGAGGTCGATGCCGCGATCGCATCCGCGCAGCGCGCGTTCCAGACCTGGAAGACGACGCCGATCGGCGCGCGGCTGCGCATCATGCTGAAGTTCCAGGATCTCGTGCGCCGCAATCTCGAACGGATCGCGCACACGCTGACGGCCGAGCAAGGCAAGACGCTGCCCGACGCGCAGGGCGACATCTTCCGCGGCCTCGAAGTGGTCGAGCATGCGTGCTCGATCGGCACGCTGCAGCAAGGCGAGTTCGCGGAGAACGTCGCGGGCGGCGTCGACACCTACACGCTGCGCCAGCCGATCGGCGTGTGCGCGGGCATTACACCGTTCAACTTCCCCGGCATGATCCCGCTGTGGATGTTCCCGATGGCGATCGTGTGCGGCAACACGTTCGTGCTGAAGCCGTCGGAGCAGGACCCGCTGTCGACGATGCAGCTCGTCGAGCTCGCGATCGAGGCCGGCGTGCCGAAGGGCGTGCTGAACGTCGTGCACGGCGGCAAGACGGCGGTCGACCGGCTGTGCACGCATCCGGACATCAAGGCGATCTCGTTCGTCGGCTCGACGCGCGTCGGC
The DNA here is from genome assembly GCF_052851275.1 of Burkholderia sp. SR8. Classification (NCBI taxonomy): domain Bacteria; kingdom Pseudomonadati; phylum Pseudomonadota; class Betaproteobacteria; order Burkholderiales; family Burkholderiaceae; genus Burkholderia; species Burkholderia sp. SR8. Next base: position 93,807 of record NZ_JAULUC010000026.1, on the reverse strand, counting down.
ACGCACGTGTACAACCTCGGCAGCCAGCACGGCAAGCGCGTGCAGTCGATGATGGGCGCGAAGAACCACGCGGTGGTGCTGCCCGACGCGCATCGCGAGCAGTCGATCAACGCGCTCGTCGGCGCGGGCTTCGGCGCGGCCGGCCAGCGCTGCATGGCGACGTCGGTCGTCGTGCTGGTCGGCAGCGCGCGCGACTGGCTGCCCGATCTGGTCGAGAAGGCGAAGGCGCTGAAGGTCAATGCGGGCGCCGAAGCCGGCACCGACGTCGGGCCGGTCGTGTCGAAGGCGGCGAAGGCGCGCATCCTGTCGCTGATCGACGCCGGCGTGAAGGAAGGCGCGACGCTGCTGCTCGACGGCCGCGACGTACAGGTGCCCGGCTACGAGCACGGCAACTTCGTCGGCCCGACGATCTTCTCCGGCGTGACGACCGACATGTCGATCTACCGGGAGGAAATCTTCGGGCCGGTGGTAGTCGTGATGGAAGCCGACACGCTCGACGATGCGATCGCGCTCGTCAACCGCAACCCGATGGGCAACGGCGTCGGCCTCTTCACGCAGAGCGGCGCGGCCGCGCGCAAGTTCCAGAGCGAGATCGACGTCGGCCAGGTCGGCATCAACATTCCGATCCCGGTGCCGGTCCCGTACTTCAGCTTCACCGGCTCGCGCGGCTCGAAGCTCGGCGACCTCGGCCCGTACGGCAAGCAGGTCGTGCAGTTCTACACGCAGACGAAGACGGTCACCGCGCGCTGGTTCGACGACGACGCGACGGCCGGCGGCGTGAACACGACGATCGCGTTGCGCTGAGCCGACGGAGCCCGACCATGGAAATCGCATTCATCGGACTCGGCAACATGGGCGGCCCGATGGCCGCCAACCTGCTCAAGGCCGGCCACGCGCTGACGGTGTTCGATCTCGACGCGAACGCGGTCGACGCCGCGGTGCGCGCGGGCGCGACGGCGGCTGCGTCGCCGCGTGACGCGGCCGCCCGTGCGTCGCTCGCGATCACGATGCTGCCGGCCGCGCAGCACGTGCGCGCCGTCTATCTCGGCGACGACGGCGTGCTGGCCGGCGCGCGCGCCGGCGCGACCTTCGTCGACTGCAGCACGATCGATCCGGGCACCGTGCGCGCGGTGGCCGACGCCGCCGCGCAGCGCGACTGCCCGCTCGCCGACGCGCCGGTGTCGGGCGGCACCGGCGGCGCGCAAGCCGGCACGCTGACCTTCATGGTCGGTGCGCCGGACGCGCTGTTCGAGCGCATCCGCCCGGTGCTGCTCGACATGGGCAAGAACGTCGTCCACTGCGGCGGCACGGGCACCGGACAGATCGCGAAGATCTGCAACAACCTGCTGCTCGGGATCTCGATGATGGGCGTGTCGGAGGCGATGGCGCTCGGCGCCGCGCTCGGCATCGATCCGGCCGTGCTGGCCGGGATCATCAACACGTCGACCGGCCGCTGCTGGAGCTCGGACACGTACAACCCGTACCCGGGCGTCAACGAGGCGGCGCCGGCCGCACGCGGCTACTCGGGCGGCTTCGCCGCGAACCTGATGCTGAAGGATCTCGGGCTCGCGACCGAAGCCGCGCGCAGCGCACGGCAGCCGGTGTGGATGGGCGCGCTCGCGCAGCAGCTCTATCAGTCGATGAGCCAGCAAGGGCTCGGCACGCTCGACTTCTCCGCGTGCGTGAAGCTGTACGAAGCGCAGCCGCGCGCGTAACGCAACGCACGGACGCGCACCGGCCCGCGATGCCTGTCTCGGCATCGCGGGCCGTTCTGCATTTCAGAGCCATACGGGCACGGGCGTCGCGACCGCTCGCGGCGCAGCGCCGCACGACGCTTACCCGCGCGGGTTCGACGCGGTCTCGAAGGTCGGGTGGCACTCGAACGCAAGCTCGGAGCGCGCGTCGACGCGGCGGCCGCCGGTCACCGACTCCTGCTTCAGGCTCGCGCGCATTCCGCGCTGCGTGCAGTAGTTGGTGGCTTCGCTGACAGCTTTTTCATGGGCGTCGGCCCACGTCGTCGACACGCCGAGCGTGCGCGTCGTCACGGTGAAGACGTTCGGGTTCGACGTCGTGGTGACGTCGGAAGCGGTCGAACACGCGGCGAGAAAACATACGGCAGCCGCGACGGTCAACCATCGCAGGGATCGGAAAGGCACGGAAATGGACATGGGAGGCAAGCGCGCGTCGCTTCGACGGCATTGGGCAACATAGGCGACAGTATGCCCGCCCGATCGCCGGAGATCATGCCCTTTTCCGTGAACACATTGTTTCGAATGGTTAAACGATGGGCCGCCGCCGGCAAGAATTACGGTCCGCGACGCGTTCGGGGTGTGGCCCGTGTGTCGCTTTTCCCGGCTGTCGCGCGATTGCGGCCGGTCCTCCGCGATCGCGCTCGCGCTCGCGCCGATCAGTGCGCGCGCGCCTGCCGGATTCGCGCCGATGCTTGCTGCAGGCCTCGCCACGCCGGCTGGCCCGGTGCATAGCGCGCCCGGATGTACGCGGCGAGTTCGGCCATCTGCCGGTCGTCGAACGCGTCGCGAAAGCCCGGCATGTAGCCGAGCCCGTCGGTGGCCGGATGGTCGATCCCGTCGTGCAGTACGCGCAGCAGGTTGTCGGGCGCGGCCTGGCTGACGCTCGTGTTGAGCCCCATCAGCGGACGCACGCCGAAATGCCCGACGCCGCCCGATTCCGCATGACAGACCGCGCACGCCGCGTCGAACGCGCGCCGGCCGCTGTCGAGGCCGAGCGTCGCGACCGCTTCCGCGCCGTGCGCGCGGCGGGCCGCCGCATCGGCGGCGACGGACGCATCGACCGGCGGCGACAGCGCGGCCAGATAGTGGGCAATCGCGCGGACGTCCGACTCGGGCAGCGCCGCCAAGCCCGCGACGACCGGCGCCATCGGCCCGGCGGCGACGCCGTGCTGCGCGGAAAAGCCGGTGCGCAGATAGTCGAACAGCGCGCCTTCGGTCCACGGCACCGGCGACGCCGGCGACGCGACGAGCGGCGGCGCGATCCATCCCTCGGCCTCGCCGCCGGCCAGGTACGCGCGCGCGCCCTTCTCCGCGCCGAGCGCGTTGCGCGGCGTGTGACATGCGCCGCAGTGACCGGCGCCGTCGACCAGGTACTTGCCGCGATTCCACATCGCCGAGCGCGCCGGATCGGGCGCGAACGGCCGCGCGTCGTGAAACAGCCAGTTCCATCCGGCGACGAGGCGCCGCCGGTCGAGCGGGAACGGCAGCTTCGTCTGCGGCGGCGCATGCTTCACCGGCGGCTGCGACATCAGATAGGCATACAGCGCGAGCAGGTCGGGCTCGCTCAGCTTCGCGAATGCCGTGTACGGGAACGCCGGATACAGATGCGTGCCGTCGCGGCCGATGCCTTCGCGCATCGCACGCGCGAACGCCGGATACGACCACGTGCCGATGCCGGTGTCCGGATCCGGCGTGATGTTGGTCGTGTAGATCGTGCCGAACGGCGTGTCGAGCGCAAGGCCGCCCGCGTTGGTCGCGCCGCCGGGCGCGGTGTGGCAGACCGCGCAATCGCCGGCGAGCGCGATCAGCCGGCCGCGCTCGAGCGTCGCCGCGCTCCACATCGCGCTGTCCGCGCCACCCGGCGCGATCGGCGCGATCGGCGCCGGGCCCGGCAGGATCGCGCACGCGAGCCCGATCAGCCCGCCGATCGCCCCGCCCGCGCCGCCGCCGGCCAGCCAGCGGCGCCAGCGCGACGACGTGCGGCGCGGCGCGCCGGACCGGCTTGCGCGGACATCGGCCGGCCCGGACCGGGCCAGCGCGTCGCGAATACGCGCCGCGTCGAACGGCGGCGCGCGGAACCGCACGCCCGTCGCGTCGTACAGCGCGTTCGCGATCGCGGCCGCGGCCGGAGCGGCCGCCTGTTCGACCCGTTGCGCGTCAGATGCCGAGAGCGGCTGCACGCGATGCGCGCCGGGCGCCGCGTCGTCGAACGCGACGAGTTCGTGCGCGATCGCGTCCGGCCGCGCGTCGCCGCCGGTTTCGTCATGCGCGGGCCGCGCGGACAGCCGCGCACCCATTACGCGCGAAATCGCCGCCTCGATCTGCCATGCGGGCAGGCCCGTCATCGGAACCTGCCCCGGCTCGCCCGCGCCCTGCCCGGCGACGACGCGCCGCACCGCGACGTGGCCCGTCGCGCGATCGACGTCGAGGTCGACGACCCACGCGGACCAGTGCGGCTCGCCGGCACGGTCGGCGCCGGATGGCGGGTGTTCGTCCGCAGACGACTCGGCGCGTGCGCGCGCACCGTCGAACGCGAAGCCGCGCCCCGCGACGCGCTCATGTGCCGATGCCGGCCCGCGCGCGGCGGCCGGCTCGCCCCACGCGGCACGCTCGCTGACCATCCGGATGATCTCGCGCGGCCCCGCGTCGCGCGCCGCATCGAGATGCTGCAGACGCAATGCGACCGGATCGCGCTTCAACGCACCGGCCAGTTCGTCGACGAATGATTCGCGCGCGAACGCATGCGCGTGGCCGGGAATCGTATGGCCGGCGTCGGCCATCTCGATCGACGTCCGTGCGTGTCGATACACGAACGGCGACGACGGAGCGGATGCGTCGCCGTCCGACGCCGGCCCGGGCGCGCGCCGCACATCCGGCCTCGCGCCGGCCTGGGCGCGATAACGCCACGTCGTCATCCGCCCGTCGGCAGCAGTCCGGGTTTCGACATCGAACGATGCGTGCGCACGCGCGCCGCCGATCGGCCATTCGTAACGCGCGCGATGCATGCGCGTCGCGTCGTCGGCACGCTGCATCCGATCGACGGTGAATTCGCCGCGCTGCACGTCGCCCGCATCGGCGTCGGGCGGCACGGGTAGGCCCGGGTCATGCTTCATCGCCGTCGCCCCGCAGATAGCGCGCGGCCCGATGCACCGCGCGAATGATCTCCAGATGCGTGCCGCAGCGGCACAGATTGAAGCGCAGCGCGTCGCGGATCGCCGCATCGTCGGGTGCCGGATTGCGGTCGAGCAGCGCCTTCGTGCTCATGATCATCCCGTTCAGGCAATAACCGCACTGCGCGGCCTGCTCGTCGATGAACGCGCGCTGGACCGGATGCGGTGCGTCGCGCGAGCCGAGCCCTTCGAGCGTCGTCACGTCGCGCCCGTTCGCGGCAGCGGCCGGCACGACGCACGAACGCGTCGGCTGCCCGTCGACGAGCACCGTGCACGCGCCGCACTGTCCGAACCCGCAGCCGTACTTCGGGCCGTTGAGCGCGCAGTCGTTGCGCAGGACCAGCAGCAGCGGCGCGTCGGGCGCCGCAGCGTCGAACGTGTGCGGCGTGCCGTTCACGCGAAACGCGAGCGGCCGCGACGAGGAAGCGGGATGTGACATGAATGGATCCGGAATACAGGGCGCGGGCCGGAAGGCGGCAGCCGGAAGTCCGGCAGACCGCGGCCCGCGGCGGGCACGGCCCCCGGCTCGCGCCGACCGGCGCCGCACACCGCTCACGTATAACACGCCGAAATGCACGCGTAGCGCCGCGGCGGCGACGCGGCATCCGACGCGGACACCGCGCGGCCGCCGCGTCAGGCCACCGCCGCCACGTTGCCGCGCGACGACGAGGACGGCGACACCAGCGGCACGTCGAACACGTCGTAGCCGAACACCCACGACGGATCCTCGTTGGTGCGCAGCCACGTGTTGTTGTGCGACACGAGCTGCACTTTCGATGCGCGCGCCGCACGGTTCGCTTCGTACAGCGCGAACGCGCCCGCGTAATCGCCGATGCCGACTTCGTCGAGACAGCGTGCGAGCATCGCCGCGTCCTCGATCGCCATCGCCGCGCCCTGCGCCATGTGCGGCTTCATCGGATGGCACGCATCGCCGAGCAGCACGAGCCGCCCGCGGCTCCACAGCGGCAGCGGATCGCGTTCGAGCAGCGGCCACTTGGTGATCGACGGCGACACGTCGATCAGATGCTGGATGTCCGGATGGAAGCCGGCGAACGCATCGCGCATTTCATCGCGGCTGCTGTCGACCATCGACACGCCTTCCGGCCACTCGGCCTGCGGCACGCCCGTCACGTAGTAGTACTCGTCGCGCTTTTCGGTCACGTAATAGACCATCATGTGGCGATCTTCCGACCACCACTTCACGCACATGTCGTACGGCTTGTTGTCGAGCAGCGACGCCGGAAACACCGCGCGATGCGCGACGTAGCCCGTATAGCGCGGCGGTTCCGCGCCGAGCAGGTGCTCGCGGATCCGCGAATTCACGCCATCCGCGCCGATCGCGATGTCGGCCGTCTCGACGCTGCCGTCGGTGAACGCGAGGCGCACCGCGTCGCCGGTGTCCTCCACCGACGCGAGGCGCTTGCCGAAGCGGATCGTGCCGGGTGTCACCGCCTGCGTCATCAATGCATGGAAATCGCCGCGATGCACGGTCAGGTAGCTCGCGCCGTAGGTGTTGCGCGCGTAGTCGCCGAGCGGGATCCGCGACAGCACGTCGGCCGTCTGCCAGTCGCGGCTGTACCAGCAATCGGGATGCGAACCCATCGTCTCCAGCGCGTCCTCGCAGCCGATGCGCCGCATGATCTTCATCACGTTCGGGCCGAGATGGATGCCCGCGCCGAGGCGCGAGAACGCCGGCGCCTGCTCGTACAGCGCGACGTCGTGGCCGCCGCGCTGCAGCAGCGCAGCCGCCGCCGTGCCGCCGAGACCGGCGCCGATGATTGCGATACGGGGTTTGCTCATGCGGATCTCCTGATCGTGGGCCCGTCGCCGGATGCGGCACGAGAACGGGCGGATTGAATGGCGTTTATGTAGCGTACACACTCAATTTATTCCGGACAAGCGGATTATGGCCGCGAGTCTCGACACTCGGGAAAACACCGATTATTTCCGGCAAAGCCGCACACTCAAAAGGATATCGCCTTGCAAAAGAGTTTTTGACCCATTGTCATTTTCAAATGTACACACTAGACTTTGCTCGAAACCGGGCGATCCCGCGCCAGCGCGCCGCCCCACCCTTACCGACACGGAGCCTCCCGTCATGAGCAAGACCTACCGCATCGGCCAGATCGTGCCGAGTTCCAACACGACGATGGAAACCGAGATCCCGGCCATGCTGCGGCTGCGCGAAGCAATCCGGCCCGAGCGCTTCACGTACCACTCCAGCCGGATGCGGATGAAGAAGGTCGTCAAGGAAGAACTGGCGGCGATGGACGCCGAATCCGACCGCTGCGCGGTGGAACTGAGCGACGCGCGCGTCGACGTGCTCGGCTATGCGTGCCTCGTCGCGATCATGGCGATGGGCCACGGCTATCACCGCGTGTCGCAGGCGCGCCTGACGAAGCACACCGCCGACAACGGCGCGCAGGCGCCGGTGCTGACGAGCGCGGGCGCGCTCGTCGACGCGCTGAAGGTGATCGGCGCGAAGCGCATCGTGGTGGTCGCGCCGTACATGCTGCCGCTGACCGAGCTGGTGGTCGACTACATCCGCAACGAAGGCTACGACGTGATCGCATACCGTGCGCTCGAGATTCCCGACAACCTCGACGTCGGCCGCCACGATCCGGCGCGCCTGCCCGACATCGTGAAGACGCTGCCGTACCAGGATGCCGACGCGATCGTGCTGTCCGCGTGCGTGCAGATGCCGTCGCTGCCGGCGGTCGCGAAGGTCGAGGCGATGACGGGCAAGCCCGTGATCACGGCCGCGATCGCGACGACCTACGCGATGCTGCGCGAACTCGATCTCGAGCCGGTCGTGCCCGGCGCCGGCGCGCTGCTGTCCGGCGCGTACTGAGCACCGCCGCCACTTCGGAGCCTGCCCATGTCCTCGACTTTCCTGTACGGCGCGAACGTTCGCGCCAACGGCATCCGCCAGCACTATCTGCGCTACGGCGGCGCAACGCACGCGCGCGCGGCGCGCCCCGCGATCGTGCTGATCCCCGGCATCACGAGCCCTGCGATCACGTGGGGCTTCGTCGGCGAAGTGTTCGGCGCGGCGTTCGACACCTATGTGCTCGACGTGCGCGGCCGCGGGCTGTCCGACGCGTCGCCGTCGCTCGACTACGGCCTCGACGCGCAGGCCGACGACATCGCGGCGTTCGTCGCCGTGCTCGGCCTGCCGCGCACGAGCGTCGTCGGCCATTCGATGGGCGCGCGGATCGCCGCACGCGCGGCGCGGCGCGGCATCCGCGGGCTCGAGTCCGTCGTGCTCGTCGATCCGCCCGTGTCGGGCCCGAACCGCCGCGACTATCCGGGCAAGCTGCCGTGGTACATCGATTCGATGGCGCTCGCGCGCGCCGGCACCGATGCCGCAGGGATGCGCGCGTTCTGCCCGACCTGGACCGAGGTCGAACTGCAGCTGCGCGCCGAATGGCTGCACACCTGCGACGAGCGTGCGGTCCGCACGTCGTACGAAGGCTTCCACACCGACGATTTCCATGCGGATGCCGCGCAACTGACCGTGCCGTCGCTGCTGATCACGGCCGAACGCGGCGACGTGGTGCGCGACGACGACGTCGCCGAACTGCAGCGCGCGACACCGTCGATGCGCCACGTGCGCGTGCCCGATGCCGGCCACATGATCCCGTGGGACAACGCCGCCGGCTTCTACGCGGCGTTCGGCGACTTCCTCGGCGCGCCGCTCGCAGCCTGATTCCGCGCCGCCTTGTTTCCTTCACGCCTTTACCGGAGCCGACGATGCCAGTCAGCGACTATCAACTGATCGACGCGTGGAAGCAGGTACTCACGCTGTCGCGCCTCGAACCGGGCCAGACCGTCACGATCCTGACGAGCGCGGCCACCCACCCGCAGACGCTGTCGTGCGCGCTGATCGCGACGCAATCGATGGGCGCGGTCGTCAACCGGCTCGACCTGCCGCCGGTGAACGGCGACAAGGCATTCAGCCGCGACCCGCTCGCGTATCTCGGCACGACGCCGCTGACCGGCAACCGCGCCGCGATCGCCGCGCTGCGCGAGAGCGATCTGGTGCTCGATCTGATGACGCTGCTGTTCTCGCCCGAGCAGCACGACATCCTGACGTCCGGCACGAAAATCCTGCTCGCGGTCGAGCCGCCCGAAGTGCTGGTGCGGATGGTACCGACGCTGGCCGATCGCACGCGCGTGCTCGGCGCCGCGAAGCAGATCGCCGCGGCCCGCGAGATGCGCGTGACTTCGGCGGCCGGCACCGCGCTCGTGTGCCCGCTCGGCGAGTTCCCGCCGACGGCCGAATACGGCTTCGTCGACGCGCCCGGCCGCTGGGACCACTGGCCGAGCGGGTTCGCGCTGACCTACCCGAACGACCGCACCGCGCGCGGCACGATCGTGATCGATCGCGGCGACATCCTGCTGCCGCAGAAGCACTACGTGAGCGAGCCGATCGCGCTGAGCGTCGAAGGCGGCTACGCGACGCGCATCGAAGGCGGCGTCGATGCCGACCTGCTGCGCGACTACATGGAAACCTTCGCCGACCCGGAAGGCTATGCGATCTCGCACATCGGCTGGGGGCTGCAGCCGCGCGCACGCTGGTCGACGCTCGGCCTGTACGACCGCGAGGCGACGATCGGGATGGATGCGCGCGCGTTCGAAGGCAACTTCCTGTTCTCGCTCGGCCCGAACAACGAAGGCGGCGGCAAGCGCACGACCACCTGCCATATCGACATCCCGCTGCGCCGCTGCACGGTCGAACTCGACGGCGAGACCGTCGTGCGCGACGGCCGCGTGACCGGCCAATCCGACCAACCCGCGTGACCGACGAGCGCCCGACACCATGAACGACCTTTCCCGCCACGCCGAAGCGCACGTCTACCGTCAGCAGGGCTTCGGCACGCCGCTACCGCCGCACGGCAACCTCGCGCTGCTGATCGTCGACTTCGTGGTCGGCTTCGCCGATCCCGCGACGTTCGGCGGCGGCAACATCGCGCCGGCGATCGCGCGCACGACACGGGCGCTCGCGCTCGCGCGCGAACGCGGCTGGCCGGTCGCGCACAGCCGCATCGTGTACGCGGACGACGGCAGCGACGACAACGTGTTCTCGCTGAAGGTGCCCGGCATGGCGACGCTGACCGAGCACCATCCGAACAGCGCGATCGTGCCCGAACTCGCGCCGGCCGCCGGCGAGCTCGTCGTGCGCAAGACCGTGCCGTCCGCGTTCTTCGGCACGCAGCTCGCGCCCTGGCTCGCACAGCGCGCGGTACAGACGCTGCTCGTTGCGGGCGCGGTGACGAGCGGTTGCGTGCGTGCGAGCGTCGTCGATGCGATGTCGCACGGGTTCCGTCCGCTCGTGCTCGCCGATTGCGTCGGCGATCGCGCGATCGCGCCGCACGAAGCGAACCTGTTCGACATGCAGCAGAAGTACGCGGCCGTGATGCCGCTCGACGATGCGGTCGCGGCGATCGATGCGGTGCACGCGCGCTGAACCGCATCGCCGTGCGGGCGGCTCGGGCGGCTTCGGCGGCTTGAGCGGTTCGGGCAGTTTGGGCAGTTTGGGCAGTTTGGGCGGTTCGGGCGGTTCGGGCTGCTCCGGCGGCTTGAGCGGCTCGCGCGGTAGCGACGCCGGCGCCCACGCGCGATTGACGCTGCGGTTTTGGCGACCTAGATTGACCGGACGCGCCGTCGCACCACCGCGACCCGCCGCCTCGGGTGCGCCACGCACCGCACGCACGTCGCAACCGGTCGCCGGCCGCACCTTCCCCGACAGGACATCTCGATCGTGAACCGCTCCGAACTGCTTGCGCGCGACGGCTGCCTGAGCGTGATCCGGCAGCCGGCGCCACCCGTCAAGCCGGCGCCCGGCCAGCCGGGCAGCCTGTCGTCGTACGTGCCGGCACTCCCCGACGTGTTCGTCGCGATTCTCGACGACGGACGCATTCTCGCGTTCAACGGCCACGTCGACCTCGGCACCGGCATTCGCACGTCGCTCGCGCAGATCGTCGCGGAGGAACTCGACGTGCCGGCCGCCCGCGTGACGATGGTGCTCGGCGACACGGCCGCGACACCGAACCAGGGTCCGACCATCGCGAGCGCCACGATCCAGATTTCCGCGACCCCGCTGCGCTGCGCGGCCGCGCAGGCGCGCCACGCGCTGCTCGCACTGGCGGCCGAACGGTTCGGCGTCGACGTTGCGGAGCTGACCGCCGACGACGGAACGATCGCCGCGCCATCGCACGGCCGCAGCGCGACGTTCGCGTCGCTCGTCGCGACGCGCCGCATCGCGCTGACGCTCGACCCGAATACCCGCACGAAGGATCCCGCGCACTACCGGATCGTCGGCCGATCGTCGCCGCGCGTCGATCTGCCCGCGAAAGCCACCGGGCAACTCACGTTCGTGCACGACATGCGCGTGCCGGGCATGCTGCACGGCCGCGTCGTGCGGCCGCCGTATGCGGGCCACGACAGCGGCGCGTTCGTCGGCACGTCGCTCATCGACGTCGATCGCGCGTCGGTGGCCGACGTGCCGGGGCTGGTGGCGGTCGTCGCGATCGGCGATTTCGTCGGCGTCGTCGCCGAGCGCGAGGAGCACGCGATCCGCGCGGCGCGCCAGTTGCGCGTGACGTGGCGGCCGCATCCCGCGCTGCCGCCGCTCGACGCACCTGCCGCCGCGATCGCGTCCGCGCCCGCGCGGCGTCGGCTGCTGCTCGACGAAGGCGACGTCGACGCGGCGCGCGCGCAACCCGACACGATCACGCTGTCGCGCACCTATGCGTGGCCGTTCCAGATGCACGGCTCGATCGGTCCGTCGTGCGCGCTCGCCGACTATCGCGCGGCGGGCGACGGCCGGATCACCGTGTGGTCGGGCACGCAGAACCCCGTGTCGTTGCGCTACGACCTCGCGACGCTCGTCGCGCGCGACGAAGCCGACTTCGACATCGTGCGGATGGAGGCGGCCGGCTGCTACGGGCGCAACGGCGCGGACGACGTGTGCGGCGACGCGCTGCTGCTGTCGCGCGCGGTCGGCCGGCCGGTGCGCGTGCAACTGTCGCGCGCGGACGAACATCTGTGGGAACCGAAAGGCGCCGCGCAGCTGATGCAGGTGACGGGCACCGTCACGCGCGACGGCCGCCTGCTCGGCTACGACTTCACGACGCGCTATCCGTCGAACGACGCGCCGCTGCTCGCCGCGCTGCTGACCGGCGCGATCGCGCCCGAGCCGCGCGTGTTCGAGATGGGCGACCGGACGGCCGTCTCGCCGTACGAAAGCCCGCATCGCCGCTTCGTCTGCGAGGATCTCGCGCCCCTCGTGCGCGCGTCGTGGCTGCGCGGCGTGTCGGCACTGCCGAACTCGTTCGCGCACGACGCGTTCGCCGACGAATGTGCTGCGCTTGCCGGCATCGATCCGCTCGCGTTCCGGCTTCGGCATCTCGCCGACACGCGCGCGACCGAGCTGCTGCAGGCCGTCGCCGATCGCGCGGGCTGGACGCCGCGCGCCGGTCGCCGGAACAACGATGACGCATCGCGCATCGTACGCGGACGCGGCATCGCCTATGCACGTTACGTGCACAGCCGTTTCCCCGGCTTCGGCGCGGCCTGGTCCGCGTGGATCGTCGACCTGAGCGTCGATCGCGTGTCGGGGGAGATCCGCATCGAGCGCGTGACGGTCGGCCAGGATACCGGCACGATGATCAACCCGGACGGCGTGCGCCATCAGATTCACGGCAACGTGATCCAGGTATTGAGCCGCACGCTGAAGGAGCGCGTACGGTTTGCGGACGGCAAGGTCGCCTCGCGCGAATGGGCGAGCTATCCGATCCTGACGTTCGACGAGGTGCCGGACGTCGACGTGGTGCTGATGCCGCGGCAAGGCGAGCCGCCGCTGGGGGCGGGCGAATCGGCGTCGGTGCCGGGGCCGGCCGCGATCGCGAATGCGCTGTTCGATGCGACCGGCGTGCGTTTCTACGCGCCGCCGTTCACGCCCGAAACCGTGCGGGCCGTGCTACACGAAGCCGGCCGGCGGCCGGGCGCGGCGGCGCCGGCCGCCGCCGGCGTCGCGTAACACGCGGCGACGCAGACAAGCGGGACGGCGACGCGCGTCACGCGTCGCCGTCGGCCTCCATCATCTTGCGCAGCAGGTACTGCAACGCGACGCGCTCGCCCGGATTGAGCGGCCCGTACGTGCGCTCGGTCACCTGGCGCGCGAACGGCACCGTGCGGTCGATCAGCGCGAGCCCGGCCGCAGTCGCGCGCACGATCAGCTTGCGGCCGTCGTTCGGATCCGGCAGGACCTCGATCAGCGCGCGCGTCTTCAACCGCTCGACGACGCCGCGGATCGTCGCCTGATCGATGGCGGTCGCCTTTACGATGTCGTTCAGCGAACATGCCTGTTTTTCCTTGACCGCGCACAGCGCGACGAACTGCGCCGCCGTCAGGTCCGAATCGGGAATCGCTTCCTGGAAGATCGCGACGTGCCGCTGATAGGCCCGGCGCAGCAGGTGCCCCACCTGGTCGTGAAAGTCGTAGGAATCCTTGGAAGACGCCATGAAAATGAAGGCCCGCGTGGCATGTATGGGAAAGGCAAGCAGTGTACACCCTCGAATCGGCACGAATCGATCGCGACGCGCCGCTTCGTTGCGGTGCATCAGCGTGCGGCGCGCCGACGTCGCGTCACCTCGGACGATTGGCGGACGGCGCCGGCCGGTGCGCGAAACGCGGCGCGCGGGCGGCCGCGAATCCACCGTCCGGCGCGGTGCCGCCCCGCGCGTTCGGGTACGCGTGGCGCACACGCATGCGTACACTCCACTTTTGAGTGCATACGCACGAATTTCGTGCATTCTCGCCGGCTCGATCAGGCCGCTGGAAGGTTGGCATCTTGCGATAGAAATTGTCGAAAAAGCCGCGCTTTATCGCGCTTTTCCGTCGCACCCGGCGCGGCCGCTTCCATGCCTGTGCGACTCCGTATTTTCTAGTGTGTACGCTATGTAATTGACGTGCTATACAGACTCCAGCGCGCGGATCTTCGCTCGCGTCGAACGGCCACCCACTCATCCGTCACATTCGAACAGGGGCAATCCCATGTCTACCGCACACCCGAGCGCCGCCGTCTCCGCCGACGACACGCTCCACGGCGCGCTCTACCGCAAGGTCACGCTGCGCCTGATCACGCTGTTCTGCCTGTGCTATTTCGCGGCCTATCTCGACCGCATCAACATCGGGCTCGCGAAACTGCAGATGCTCGATGCGCTGAAATTCAGCGACACCGTGTACGGGCTCGGCGCCGGCCTGTTCTTCGGCGGCTACATCCTGTTCGAAGTCCCGAGCAATCTGGTGCTGCAACGCGTCGGCGCGAAGCTGTGGATCGCGCGGATCATGATCACGTGGGGGCTGCTGTCGGGCGCGACGATGTTCGTGCAGACGCCGATGCAGTTCTACATCGTGCGCTTCCTGCTCGGCGCCGCCGAGGCCGGCTTCCTGCCCGGCGTGCTGCTGTACCTGACGCAGTGGTATCCCGATGCGCGCCGCGCGCGGATCGTCGCGCTGTTCATGGTCGGCCTGCCGCTGTCGAGCATGATCGGCAGCCCGATCTCCGGCTGGATCATGCGCGCGTTCGACGGCACGCACGGGCTCGGCGGCTGGCAGTGGCTGTTCCTGCTCGAGGCGTTGCCGTCGGTGTTGCTCGGCTTCGCGGTGCTGCGCTGGCTGCCGAACAGCATCGAGACTGCGCGCTGGCTGAACGATGACGAGAAGCGCACGCTGCGTGCGAACCTCGACGCCGATCCGTCCGGCAACAAGAGCCATGCGCTCGGCCGCGCGTTCTCCGACCCGAAGGTGTGGGCGCTCGGGCTGATCGACCTGTGCGTGCTGCTGGGGCTATATGCGGTGAGCTTCTGGCTGCCGACGATCCTGCGCGACACCGGCGTGAAGGACGCGTATCACATCGGCTGGCTGATGGTGATCCCGAATGCCGCGGCCGTGCTCGCGACGCTGTATTGCGGCGCGAGTTCCGACCGCGCCCGCGAACGCCGCTGGCATATCGTCGTACCGTTCGTGGTGGCGGCCGTCGCGCTCGCGCTCGCGGCCGGCGGGTCGCACGGCACGCTCACGACCGTGCTGCTGTTCTCGCTGATCAATGCGGGCGCAGCCGCCGCGATGCCGGTCGTCTGGGCGTTGCCGTCCACGTTCCTGAAGGGCTCGGCCGCGGCCGGCGGGATCGCGTTCGCGTGCTCGATCGCGAACCTCGGCGGGTTCGGCAGCACCTACTTCATCGGCTGGCTGCGCGACACGTTCCATTCGCAGAGCGCGGGCCTGTATGGCTTCGCCGCATGCATGCTGGTCGGTTGCGCACTCGCGCTCGCGTACCCGGCGAAACTCGTGAACCGCTGAGACGGACGCTGCGCGCGGCGACGGCACGTCGTCGCGCGCGTTCGCATCGATCGCGCATATCGATGCGTGCGCAACGATATCGGTGAAAGACCCTCGCTCGCCCGCTCGCATCGGTCGCTTCGCACGGTGGCCTGCGTTTGAAACGCTCTTCCGGCGTACGTGGCCGCGCCGCGTGACTCGTTCACGCCCCGCGCCACGCCCCACTGCGCTGCTTTTTTACAAATGCCTGACCGGCTGCGCGCCGTTGCGCCGTGCCCGCAACCGCCGCGGTGCGCCGCATCCCCACAGCACGGGCGCCCGCGCCGCTATCGCCACGCAGGCACATCGCTTGCGACATCCAGGCGCCCGCCGCCCCGGCGGACGGCAATCCTTCCCTCAACCGGCGTTGCGCTCCGCGCGAGCCCTCGCGCGGCGATACCGCATCGCAAGCAGGTTCCCCTGAACGAGAGGACGACAATGAAATCCATTCGAACGATAGTGGCCCTGTGCTCGGTCATTTCCGTGCTCACGGCATGCGGCGGAGACGGCAACGACGTCGGAACCGAGCTCGGCATCTCGAAGCCGCAGGCGCGCTTCATCAACGCGGTGCCGGCCGGCCCGAATCTCGACTACTACCTGAATGCGAAGGTCGACGCATCGGGTATCGCGTACAAGGGCGTGACCCGCTATCACGACGTCGACTCGGGCACGCAGACCGCCAGCTACGACGTATCGGGAACGACGACGACGGTGGCATCGCAGTCGTTCAGCGCGGCGAACGGTCACCACTACACGACCATCGCATTGCCGAGCACGTCGTCGGCGATTTCGGTGATCGACGATCCGTTCGACAAGAAACTGCTGTCCGACAAGGCGCGCGTGCGCAGCTTCAACGCGTCGCCGAACGCGCAGAACGTCGACGTCTACGTGGTCCCTCCGGGCACCGACATCACCGCGCAAAGCCCGACGCTGGCCGGGGCGGCCTACCAGAATGCGGTGCCGGCGTCCGGCCAGGATTCCGTCTATCTGAACGGCGGGACTTATCAGGTGATCGTCACGACGGCCGGCAGCAAGACGCCGATCCTGAAGACCGCGCCCGTCGCCCTCAACAACAACGCCGACTGGCTGCTGCTGACGATTCCGTCCGGCGGTATCGGTGACGTGACACCCAACGACGTGCACGTACTCGTTGCGCAAGGCAACGATGCGGACACGTCCGCGCAGGAACTCGGCCCGCAGTAACGGCCGCGGGCGGACCGCCGGCCGGCGGTCCGCCCATCGAGCCACGTTTGCCAGCCGCCGTGGCGTCACTCGCTCCGCTCGAAGCGGATCACATGCTCGGCCCGCTTGCCGTCGCCGTGCTCGACATCGACGTCGCCGACATGCTGCACGCGCCAGCCCGGCCGCGTCGCGATCTGCGGAACATTGCCGCCCGGCCGGCTCTCGATGCCGCCGAGTCCTTCATCGGGTGTGCCTACCGCATCGTCGAGCGACGCGTTCGAATAAATGACGTTGTCGTGCCACTCGGTGGCGCCGGTGCGCGCTTCCATGCCCTTGCCGTCGACGTCGACCGTGTTGTCGGTCATCGCCATGTTGGCGTTGTCCAGCGTGACGATACGGCCGGCGGCACGACGCACCGGGTCGCCGCTGTCGACCGCATGCGCGTCGACGTCGATCGGCGGCAGGCCGGTCGCCATTTTGCCCGCGACGGCCTCGGGCGTCAGCGGCCGCTTCGCGACCTCCGCGGCCTGGGTCGCCGCATCGGGCATGTCGCCCGCGGCCGGCGTCTTCACCGGGCTCTTCTCGATCTGTTTGCGCTGCTGTTCCGGGGTTGGATTCGATTCCGCGTTCTGCATCGCACCTCCTGTTTCCGGACGGCGCGCCGGCGTGATGCAGCGGGCGCCGGTCCGGGAATCGCTACAACGGTCCTTGCAAATCTTTCACGCGCACGGCACCGCACGCGCGCCTCGCGACGCACGTGCCGCACCGGCACGCCGCGACGACGCTGCGGGCCGACACGTGCACGTGCGCACGCGCCGCCCGCCGCCGTCGGTCAGCCTCCGCCGCTCGCGCCGGCCGGCGTGGATGCCGTGCCCGGCATGCTCGCGGCGCCCGTGTCGGCGCCCGTGCCGGCCGCGCTGCTGCCTGGCATGCCCGACGGCGCGGTGGACGGCGCCGGCGACATGCCGCCCGTGGCGCTCGGGCTCGAACTCGCACCGGTGCCGGTATCGTTATCGCTCTTCTTGCAGCCCGCACCCGCCGCCAGACCGGCAATGAGGATGCCGGCGAAGACGGCTCGCGATACGTGACGAATGGAATATCGCTGCATGACACCTCCGCTGATGTCGATGTGGATGGAACCCGTCGTCGCGCAATTCACGTGCCGCGCAGCCGCGTCGCAGCCGGTCGTACCCCATTCACTTTTCGAATGACGCCCAGCCGAATATTTAATTTCCCATCGCTGCGGCCGCCGCCCATACTCGCGAACAAATCCGACACATAACGTCAACGGCGGCAGGACCTGCGCTGCGTGCACACGCGGCCGGTCCGCACGCCGTACATGGAAGGAGACAACGCGTGCAACTGGAAGCCACCCACCGCGCGGGCATCGTGCTCGGCGCGGACGACGCATCGCATCGCACCGACACGGCCGCGCGCGATCCCGCGCTGAGCCCGCGGCTGCACAACCCCGACCTCGCGCCGACCAAGGCCGAGGGCCGCACCTGGGGCCGCTACAGCATCTTTGCGTTGTGGACCAACGACGTGCACAACATCGCGAACTACTCGTTCGCAATCGGCCTGTTCGCGCTCGGCCTGTCGGGCTGGCAGATGCTCGCGTCGCTCGCGATCGGCGCGGTGCTCGTCTACTGCTTCATGAACCTCACCGGCTACATGGGCCAGAAGACCGGCGTGCCGTTCCCGGTGATCAGCCGGATGAGCTTCGGCATCTACGGCGCGCTGTTGCCCGCGCTGATCCGGGCGGTGATCGCGATCGCATGGTTCGGCATCCAGACCTATCTCGCGTCGGTCGTGCTGCGCGTGCTGCTCACCGCGATCTGGCCGGCCCTCGCCGCGTTCGACCGGAACGCGATCTTCGGGCTGTCGACGCTCGGCTGGATCACGTTCGTCGCGATCTGGCTCGTGCAGATCGGCATCCTGACGTACGGGATGGAGATGGTCCGCAAATACGAAGGGCTCGCCGGCCCGATCATCCTCGTCACGACGCTGTCGCTCGCCGCATGGATGTTCAGCCGCACCGGCGGCCAGCTCGCGATGTCGATCGGCAAGCCGATGACCGGCGTGAAGATGTGGACCGAGGTATTCGCGGGCGGCTCGCTGTGGCTCGCGATCTACGGCACGCTGGTGCTCAACTTCTGCGACTTCGCACGTTCGTCGCCGAGCGCGAAGACGGTGCGGGTCGGCAACTTCTGGGGCCTGCCGGTCAACATCCTGGTGTTCGCGACGATCAGCTTCGTGCTCGCCGGCGCGCAGTTCAAGCTGAACGGCCACATCATCCACAGCCCGACGGAAATCATCGCGACGGTGCCGAACAAGCTGTTCCTCGTGCTCGGCTGCCTCGCGTTCCTGATCGTGACGGTCGCGGTGAACATCATGGCGAACTTCGTCGCGCCGGCGTTCGTGCTGACGAGCCTCGCGCCGCACAAGCTGACGTTCCGCCGCGCGGGCCTGATCAGCGCGACGGTCGCGGTGCTGATCCTGCCGTGGAACCTGTACAACAGCCCGATCGTGATCGTCTACTTCCTGTCCGGCCTCGGCGCGCTGCTCGGCCCGCTGTACGGGATCATCACGGTCGACTACTGGCTCGTGCGCAAGCAGCGCGTGAACGTGCCGGACCTCTACACCGAAGCGCCGGGCGGCGCCTACTTCTATACGCGCGGCGTGAACCGCAAGGCGCTCGCGGCCCTCGTGCCGTCCGCGCTGATCTCGATCACGCTCGCCGTCGTGCCGGCCTTCGGCGCGCTGACGCCGTTCTCGTGGCTGCTCGGCGCGGCCATCGCGGGCAGCGTGTACTGGCTGACGGCCGATCGCAAGCGGCAATACGACGAGCGCTCGGGCGAACACATCGCGGTCGCCTGCGCCGAACACTGAACGCAGCATACGGAGTGCACCGATGAGAATCCTGGTAGTCAACGTCAACACGACCGAGTCGATCACCGACGCGATCGCCGCGCAGGCGCAGGCCGCCGCGTCGCCCGGCACGGAAATCGTCGGGCTCACGCCGCGCTTCGGCGCGGAATCGGTCGAAGGCAACTTCGAGAGCTATCTCGCGGCGATCGCGGTGATGGACCGCGTGCTGAGCTACGACGAGCCGTACGATGCGGTGATCCAGGCCGGTTACGGCGAACACGGCCGCGAAGGGCTGCAGGAACTGCTGACGGTGCCGGTCATCGACATCACCGAAGCGGCCGCGAGCGTCGCGATGCTGCTCGGCCACCGCTACTCGGTCGTCACCACCCTCGACCGCACGGTGCCGCTGATCGAGGACCGGCTGAAGCTCGCGGGGCTCGACGCGCGCTGCGCGTCGGTACGCGCGAGCGGTCTCGCGGTGCTCGAGCTCGACGAAGATCCGGCGCGCGCGATCGAGTCGATCGTCGGGCAGGCCCGGCGCGCGGTGCAGGACGATCATGCGGAAGTGATCTGCCTCGGCTGCGGCGGGATGGCCGGCCTCGACCGGCAGATCGAGGAATGCACGGGCGTGCCCGTCGTCGACGGCGTGTCGGCCGCCGTTGCGCTCGCGGAATCGCTGGTGCGCCTGAAGCTGAAGACGTCGAAGGTGCGCACCTATGCGCCGCCGCGGCCGAAGCGGATCGTCGGCTGGCCGGGCACCTTCGTCAAATGACGGGCCGCGGGAACGCGTAGCGACATGCGCGACGCACGGGAGCCGCACGGCCGTTGCCGCGACGCGTCCGACGCGACGGGCGCGCTCGACGTGCTGGACGCGCGGCTGATGCGCATCCTGCTCGTGCTGCTGACCGAGCGCACCGTGTCGCGCGCGGCCGTGCGGCTGAACATGTCGCAGCCGGCGACGAGCGCCGCGCTCAAGCGCCTGCGCACGCTGCTCGGCGATCCGCTGCTGGTGCGCAGCCGCTACGGGATGGTGCCGACCGAGTTCGGCGCGCGGCTGATCGAGCCGCTGCGCAATGCGCTGCGCGTGATCGATTTCATCCGGATCCAGCAGCCGACGTTCGACGCGCGCACGTCGGTGCGCACATACCGGATCGGCTGCCCCGACTATCTGAACGTGCTGTTCGTGCCGAAGCTCGTCGCGCTGTTCCGCGAGTGCGCGCCGAACGCGCAGCTCGTGTTTCACCCGCTCGGCGACGGCTTCGACGACGAACGCGCACTCGCCGACGGCGAGCTCGACGTCGTGATCGACAACCGCCCCGCCCGCACGTCGCGCTTCCGGCAGGACGACCTGTTCGACGATCGCATCGTGTGCCTGATGCGCGCGTCGCATCCGCTCGCGCGGTGCGGCGCGATGACGGCCGACGCGTTCGCGCACGCCGCGCAGCTCTGCCCGACGCCGTCGTGGCTCGAAGCGTCCGGCGCGATCGACCGGCAGCTCGAACGCGTCGGCCTGCAGCGCCGGATCGTCGTCACGCTGCCGCATTTCGAACTTGCCGCGCATGCGCTCGTGCGCTCCGACCTGATCCTGACCACCACGTACCGGCTCGCGCGTCATTACGCGAAGCTGCTGCCGCTCGGCGCGGTCGCGCTGCCGGCCGTGCCGCCCGACATCGTGTACCGGATGACGTGGAACGAAGCGGGAGCGTGCGTCGACGGCGTGCGCTGGCTGCGCGGGCTGATCGCCGAAGCGACGCGCGGCTGGCTCGATGCGGAAGCCGCACAACCGGCGATCGCGGCGGTCGCGGCGGCGGCCGCGCTCGCGGATGCGGAGACCGATGCACGTGCGACTCGGCCGGCTGCGGCCGACGCCCCCGAACCGACGCATCGCACCCGCCGGCGGCCGGCGACGCAGTGCGGCACCTCGCGGCGGCCGCGTGCCGCGCATGCGGCGCGCATTCACCGGATCGCGACGAAGCCGCACTGAACGGCATCGCGGCGGCACCGCACGCCGCACGCCCGGCCCGGCGCGATACGCGCCGCACCATCGGTCCGCCTACACGTGCCGCGCGATCGCGAGCAACACCGACAGCGACACGATCGACCCGAGCGTCGACAGCAGGATCGTGCGCGACGTCACCTGCGCTTCGCGCCCGTAGAACTCGGCCAGCATGTACGGCCCCGTGCCGGTCGGCAGCGCCGCGAGCACGACCGCGATCTGCGCGAGCACCGGCGGCATCGCGAACACGCGCACGCCGAGCCACCACGCGAGCGCCGGCTGCACGAACAGCTTGACCGCCGTCAGCGCGATGCTGCCGCGCGGCGCCGCAGCGGATGCGTCGCGCTTCTCCGCGAGAAAGAGCCCGAGGCTCACCAGTGCGCACGGGCTCGCGGCCGCGCCGAGCAGCTTCAGGAACGTGTCGACCGGCGCGCCGAGCGGCACCTGCACGGCCGACACGCATACGCCGGCCAGCGGTGCGACGATCAACGGATTGCGCAGCAGCGCGCCGACCACCTTCCAGGCCAGCCTGAGCGGCGCGCGGTCGCGCTGCAACCCGGTCTCGATCAGCACGATCGCGCCGGCGAACAGCACGCAGGCGACGAGGATCGTCGCAATCGTGGTCGGCGTGAGGCTGTCGGTGCCGAACGCGAGCAGGCACAGCGGAAAGCCGAGATACCCGGTGTTCGGATACGACGCGGCGATCGCGTCGATGCTCGCATCGGCGAGCCCGCGGCCCGCGGCGAGCCGCCACGCGAGCACGCCGGCGAACACGAGCGCGCAGGCGAGCGCGAAGGTCGCGACGAACGCAGGCTGATAAAGCTGGTGCCACGACGCGTGCGCCATGATCTGGAACAACAGCGCGGGCAGCGCGAGCCATACGACGAAGCGGTTCAGTTCGGACGCGGCCGCGGGCCCGAGCACGCGGCGCCGGCGGCACAGGAACCCTGCCGCGATCAGCCCGAACACGGGCAACAGAATCTCGATCGTCGATGACATCTTCAACACGCTGCGTGAAACCGGAACGCGCAAGCTTAACGGCTCCGCGTCGTCGCAGGCAATGGCAACGCACGCGCCGCGGCACGCCTCGCGCATCGGTTGTGTAAGCAACTTGTATGAAACGGCGGCGGGCGCGAGCGCAAGCGCGCCGCTTGCCGTCAGCACGGCGACGAAGCCGCTCCAAAAGGCCGCGGGTGCTTTCCGCGCTACGGCTCGCTCGCGCAGATCGGCGCATAAGCATTTCGCGATTCGATGTTTGCCGCCGCCAGACCGATTCCGTAATCTGCCCGACAGCCGCGCGGCCCGCGCGGATCACCGAGGACCCCGTCGATGACTTCGCCCGCCGCCCCGGCCCGCCGCCGTGCACTGCTGCGTGTGGCCGCGCTGGCCGCCGCACCGCTCGCCGGCACCGCCGCCGTCCCCACCGCTGCCCGCGCTGCCGGTGCCGACCTGTCGAACGTCACGCTGGTGCTCGGCGACCAGGCCGGCGGCCTGCGCGCGCTGGCCGAAGCGGCGCACGTGCTCGACCGCGTGCCGTACCGCTTTCGCTGGGCCAACTTCCAGGGCGCCGCGCCGCTGTTCGAAGCGCAGCGTGCGGGCGCGATCGATCTCGCGCCGGCCGGCGACCTGCCCGTGCTGACGGCCGCGCTCGGCGACCCGGCGCTGCGGATCGTCGCGACGCGTGTCGGTTCGAGCGCGTCGCTTGGCATCGTCGTGCAGCCCGATTCGCCCGTGCGCACCGTCGCCGACCTGAAGGGGCGCACCGTCGTCGTGTCGTCGGCGCGCGGCAGCATCTCGCAGTACCAGCTGTACGGCGCGCTGCGCGAGCACGGCCTCGCGCCCGGCGACGTCGACGTGCGCTTCGTGCTGCCGGTCGACGCATTCGCCGCGTTCGAAGCGAAGCAGATCGGCATCTGGGCGACCTTCGATCCGTATTACGGCAACGTGGTGCGGCGCGGCGCCCGCATCGTGCGCGACGGCAGCGGCATCAATTCGGGGCTCGCATTCCTCACGTCGCCGGTCGATACGCTCGACGACCGCTCGAAGCGCGCCGCGCTGGCGGACGTGCTCGCGCGGCTCGCCCGCGCCGGTCAATGGGCGCTCGCGAATCCGGCCGAATACGCGACGGTCTATGCGTCGCTCACGCGCCTGCCGCGCGATGCGGCCGCCGATATCGCGCGCCGCGCGGCGCTCGCGCAGCGCGCGGTCAGCGCAGCGGACATCGCCGTGCTGCAGCGCGTCGCCGATCGCGCGGCCGCGGACGCGATCCTGCCGAAACGCGTCGACGTCGCGTCGATCGCGGTGCGCGACCTGTCGGCCGCTTGACCGGCGCCACCGGCGTTTCAGCGCGGCTTCGACATGTCGAGATCCGGCACGTCGTCGCCGAACGTCGACGCAACGAGCGTGCGCATCGCGGCGATCAGCAACGTCGGCCCCGACTGATTGAACGTGCAGCGCTCGCCGGCCGCCGGCACCGCCCGATGCAGCAGCGCGCGCCATGCGCCGTGGCCGCCGTCGCGCTCGAACGCGCCGAACGGCAAACGCTCGACGAGCGGCCCGCCGTCCGCCCACGCCGACGACGGCGCGTACGGCACCGGCGCATCGCCTGGTTCGCGAATCACCGTGCATCCCGCCGCGCCGACCCGCGGCGCGCCGAGGTCTACCGCCATCGCCACCCAGAAATCGAGTGGCGCGCCGGTCAGGTCCTGAACTTGCATGGCCGTCTCCATGTCCGTCGCCGCAGACGCCGGACTCGCTGTTCGTTATGCGCGCAGCCGCGTCGGCTGCATTCGATCGCAGCGGGTATCGTCACCCGCCGCCACGCGATAAGCATAGTTCAAATCGTTGCTTGTCCACGGCCGAGCGCGTCATCGAGAATGATTTCACGCAGCGGGCTTCGGCCCGCCTTTCCAACGTTCTCCTGACCGATCGATTCATGCTCCCACTGCGCCTGCTGCGATCGCTGCTGATCGCGTCCGTCGTCGCGTTGCCCGCTGCCGCCGCGCACGCCGACAAGCCCGCCACCATCCGCATCGGCGTCGCCCAGCAGGGCGCGGGCGACCCGCCGACCTTCGGCGGCTCGAGCGCGGCCACCGTGCGCGTGCAGCAGCTCGTCGAAAAGGAATTCGCGGCCGACGGCATCAAGGTGCAATGGCTGTTCTTCAAGGGCGCGGGCCCGGCCGTCAACGAAGCGATCGCCGACAAGGCGCTCGACTTCGCATACCAGGGCGACCTGCCGTCGGTGCTCGCGCGCGCGAACGGGATCAAGACGCGCCTGCTGCTCGCGGCGAGCGTGCGCTCCGGCGTGAAGATCGCGGTGCCGCCCGACTCCGACATCCGCTCGATCGCGGACCTGAAAGGCCGCCGCGTGTCGATCTTTCGCGGCACCAACCTGCAGCTCGTCGCCGACAACGCGCTCGCGAAGAACAGCCTGACCGAACGCGACCTGCGCGTGATCAACCTCGACTCGGCGAGCGCGCTCGCCGCCCTCGCGTCGAAGGGCATCGACGCATCGGTCGGCGACTATCAGCTGTACAAGCTGCGCGACGCGGGCCTCGCCAAGATCATCTACGAATCGCAGAACGACGGCCCGCAACTCACGCGGCAAACCCACCTGCTCGTGCTCGACGATTTCGAGCGCGCGCATCCGGACATCGTGCAGCGCGTCGTCAACGTGTTCGTGAAGGGCGCGCAATGGTCGTCCGACGAAGCGAACCGCGACGCGCTGTTCAAGCTGTGGGCGAAAAGCGGCGTGCCGTATGCGTCGTGGCAGGCCGACTATGCGAACCAGCGCCTGAAGGATCGCCTGTCGCCGCTGATCGACCCGTTCGTGATCGCGCGCTACAAGGCCGTCGCGCAGGATGCGCTGAAACTGAAACTGATCCGGCAGCCGGTCGACGTCGACGGCTGGTTCGAGCCGAAGTATCTCGACAACGCGCTGCGCGCGCAGCACCTCGAGCACTACTGGCCGCGCTACGACGCGGCCGGCAAGCCGCTCTCCTGACCCGGAGCCGCCCGATGAGCGACACCGCGATCCCGATTCCGTCGTCGTCCGACGCCCGTGCACTGGCCGCACGGCCGTCCCGCTCTGCGGTCGCGCGGCGCGTCGCGTGGCGGCTCGCGCCGTGGGCGCTGCCCGCGCTGCTGTTCGCGTGGTGGAGCATCGGCAGCGCGCGCGGCTGGATCGCGCCGCAGATCCTGCCGCCGCCCGCCCAGGTCGCCGACTCGCTCGCGGAACTCGCGGCAAGCGGCGATCTCGCGCGCCATACGCTGATCAGCCTGCAACGCGTGCTCGTCGGTTTCGCGGCCGGCACGCTGCTGGGCTTCGCGACCGGCGCCGCGCTCGGCCTGTCGCGCACGCTGGAAGCGTACGTGCTGCCGAGCTTCAACGCGCTCGTGCAGATTCCGGTGCTCGGCTGGCTGCCGTTCCTGCTGTTGCTGGTCGGCGTCGGCGAGCCGCTGAAGTACCTGCTGATCGCGCACGCGGCGCTCGTGCCCGTGACGATGAGCACGCTGCAGGGGTTCCGCCAGACGCCGCCCGCGCTCGACGAAGTTGCGCGCGTGTTCGGCTATACGCGTGGCCAGCGCATCGTTCGCGTCGTGCTGCCGGCCGCGATCCCGACGCTCGCGACCGGCGTGCGGCTCGCGTTCACGAAATCGTGGCTCGCGCTCGTCGTCGTCGAACTCGTCGCGTCGTCGGAAGGGCTCGGCTACCTGATCGTGTACGGGCGCCAGCTGTTCCAGCTCGATCTCGTGATGGCCGCGGTGATCGTGGTCGGTGCGGTCGGCCTCGCGATCAACCGGCTGCTCGACGCGCTCGAGGCACGGCTGCGCCGCGGCGTGCCGTCCGCGTTCCGCGGCTGAACCCGATTCAAGGAGCGCTCTCGTGCCCTCTTCCACTCCGTCGACACCGGTGCCCGCCGCGCCGGCCGCCGCGCGTGCCCGGCGCGTGCCCGCGCCCGACTGGCGCGGCTTCGTGCTGCCGCTCGCCGCGTTCGCGCTGTGGTGGGCCGTGTCGTCCGCGCAGCTCGTCAAGAGCGGGCTGCTGGTCGGTCCGGCCGACGTGCTGCACACGGCCTGGGCCCAGGCGACCAGCGGCGCGCTCGCTCGCGCATTGTCGGCATCGCTCGCACGCGAAGCGTGCGGCTTCGCGATCGGCGCAACCGGCGGCCTGCTGCTGGGTGCGGTGCTCGGGCTGTCGCGCATCGCCGCGCGCGTGATCGGGCCGAGCTTCGACACGTTCAAGCAGATCTCGCTGTTCGCGTGGATTCCGCTGATTTCCGTGTGGTTCGGCCTCGGCGACGTCGCGAAGGTCGTGTTCCTGTCGCTCGCCGCGCTGCTGCCGGTTGCCGCGCACACGTGCGACGGCATTCACGCGGTACCGCGCACGTACGTCGACGTCGCCCGCGCGCTGCGCTATTCGCGGCTTCAGCTCGTGCGCTACGTGATCCTGCCCGCCGCGCTGCCGTCGATCTTCACCGGGCTGTATCTCGGCCTCGTCTACTCGTGGCTCGCGACGCTCGGCGCCGAATACCTGCTCGTCGCCGGCAGCGGGATCGGCAACACGCTGATCGACGGCAGCGAACAGTTCCGGATGGACCTCGTGCTGTTCGGAATCGTCGTCGTCGGCGTGACCGGCTGGGCGCTGAACGCGATCGCGCGCGCGCTCGAACGCAAGGCGGTGGCCCGCCGCGGCGACCTCGGCCGCTGATCGCCCTTTTCTTTCGTGTTGCTTCGTTCTCCGTCATGACGACCCTCGCTTCCGATTCGCTCGATATCCTCCATGTGAGCAAGCGCTATGCGCAACGCGGCGCGTCGCTCGCCGTGCTCGACGACGTGTCGCTGCACGTGCGTGCCGGCGAGTTCGTCACGATCGTCGGCGCGAGCGGCTGCGGCAAGTCGACGTTGCTGCGGCTGATCGCCGGGCTCGACACCGACTACGCGGGCGAGATCCGCGCCGGCGACACGCTCGTGCGCGATACGTCGCTGCAGCGCGGGATCGTGTTCCAGGATCACCGGTTGTTTCCGTGGCTGACGGTCGAGCAGAACGTCGCGGCCGCGCTGCGCAACGCGCCGCTCGACGCGGCAGCGAAGCGCCGTGCCGTGGCCGAGCACATCGCGCTCGTCGGCCTGAACGGCTTCGAGCATGCGTACCCGAACCAGTTGTCGGGCGGGATGGCGCAGCGCGTCGCGATCGCACGCGGCCTCGTGAACCGGCCGCGCGTGCTGCTGCTCGACGAGCCGTTCGGCGCACTCGATGCGCAAACGCGCGCGCGGATGCAGAACGAACTGCTGCACATCTGGGCGCAGGAGCGCATCACGATGGTGCTCGTCACGCACGACGTCGACGAGGCCGTGTATCTCGGCGATCGCGTGGTCACGATGGCGCCGCGGCCGGGGCGCATCGAGCGGATCGTCGACGTCACGCTGCCGCGGCCGCGCCGCCGCGATTCGCCCGAGTTCGCGCGGCTGCGCGATACGGTGCTCGCCGATTTCGACGATCGCGAACCGGGCGGCGATGGCGATGGCGGGCGCATCCGCGTCGATGCGCACCGGATCGGCGCATGGCGGCTCGCGTGGTAGCGCGCAGGCGCTGCCGTCCTGACGCAACGCACGCGTCGCTCAGCAGAACGATGCATATCGATCGTCGCGCCGCACGCTAAGGTTGTGACGATTCATCGGTTCCGGTTCCGCGCGGTCCCTGCTTGAATGGAGACTCGACCTTCCCGATCCAGGAGACTCCCGATGTCCGAAGTCCAGCACGCCGCTCATCCGTCATCGCACGCTTCGCACGCCGCCGCACCGCACACGGCCACGGCGCCGCTTCAGCTTCGCCAGGTCGCCGGCCGGATCGGCGCCGAGATCGCCGGCGTCCGGCTGTCGGCCGCGCTCGACGATGCGACGTTCGACGCGATCCAGGCCGCCCTGCTGCGCCACAAGGTGCTGTTCTTCCGCAATCAGGGACATCTCGACGACACCGCGCAGGAAGCGTTCGCACGCCGCTTCGGCGACACCGTCGCGCACCCGACCGTGCCGTCCGTCGACGGCAGCGCGGCGCTGCTCGAACTGGATTCCGCGCACGGCGCGCGCGCGAATTCGTGGCACACCGACGTGACGTTCGTCGATGCGTACCCGAAGGTGTCGATCCTGCGCGCGGTCGTGATTCCGCCGTTCGGCGGCGACACGGTATGGGCGAACACGGCGGCCGCCTATACGCATCTGCCCGACTCGCTGCGCGCGCTCGCCGACACGCTGTGGGCCGTGCACACGAACGCATACGACTACGCATCGACGCACGTGCATGCCGACGACACGCAGCTGAAGCGCTATCGCGAAGTGTTCACGTCGACCGTCTACGAAACCGAGCATCCGGTCGTGCGCGTGCATCCGGAGACCGGCGAGCGCACGCTCGTGCTCGGCCACTTCGTGCAGAAGATCAAGGGGCTGTCGTCGCAGGATTCCGCGCATCTGCTGCAGGTGCTGCACGAACACGTGACGCGTCTCGAGAACACCGTGCGCTGGAGCTGGCAGCAAGGCGACGTCGCGATCTGGGACAACCGCGCGACGCAGCACTACGCGATCAACGACTACGGCGATGCGCGCCGCGTCGTGCGCCGCGCGACCGTTCACGGCGACGTGCCGGTCGGCATCGACGGCCGCCGCAGCGTCGTGCTGAAGGGGCCGGGCGCGACACTGCAGTGATCCGCGCGGGGCGGAGGCGGTGTCGACCGCCGCCGCTCCGCCACGCTTTCAGCCCCCGCCTTCCCACCTGGAGGAACCGACGATGACCTGCTCGCCACCGGCCCGACGCATGCATGCGCCACGATGTCGCCGCCCGTCCACTTCCATCAGGAGCGTCGCATGAGCGCCCTACCCGAACCCGCCGCGCAACCGGTCGACGCGATCCCGCTGTCCGCCCACATCGGCGCGGAAATCCGCGGCGTCGACCTGACCCAGCCGTTGACCGCGTCGCAGATCGCCGCGATTCGCGCCGCGCTGCTGAAATGGCGCGTGATCTTCTTTCGCGAGCAGTTCCTCACGCACGACCAGCATGTCGCGTTTTCCGCGCAATTCGGCGAGCCAACCGTCGGCCACCCGGTGTTCGGCCACGTCGACGGCCATCCGGCCGTCTATTCGATCGCGAAGCACCGCAAGGCGACGCGTTTCGAAGGCGAACCGGTACGCCGGCCGTGGACGGGCTGGCACACCGACGTGACGGCCGCCGTCAATCCGCCGTGGGCATCGATCCTGCGCGGCGTGACGATCCCGCCGTACGGCGGCGACACGCAGTGGACCAACCTCGTGCGTGCGTACGAGACGCTGTCGGCGCCGCTGCGCGGCTTCGTCGACGGCCTGCGCGGTATCCATCGCTTCACGCCGCCGGCCGGCGCGCGCGCGACCGGCGCGTTCGACGAAGCCGTCGAACGCCGCCCGCTCGTAACCGAGCATCCGCTGGTGCGCGTGCATCCGGAGACGGGCGAACGCGCACTGTACGTGAGCCCGAGTTTCCTGAAGTCGATCGTCGGGCTGACGCCGCGCGAGAGCCAGGCGCTGCTCGAACTGCTGTGGGAACACGTGACGCGTCCGGAATTCACGATCCGCTTCAAGTGGGAGCCGCGCAGCATCGCGTTCTGGGACAACCGCGCGACCGCGCATCTCGCGCCGGTCGATATCTTCGATGTCGATTTCGATCGCCAGCTGTACCGTACGACGCTCGCCGGCGACGTGCCGGTCGGCCCCGACGGCCGCGCGTCCGTCGCGCTCGAAGGCTCGCCGGTCGAAGCGGCGGCCGCGGTCGCGCTGAACTGACCGGCGCTACGCCGCCGCTTCATGTCGCCGCGGCAGCCGGCGCCCGCGCGCCGGCTGTCCTGCTTCAATCGAGCCACACGCCGTCGAACCGGTGGCCGCCGAGCGGCGAGAACGTCATCCCGTGCACGCGCTTCGAGATCGGCAGCGACACGATCGACGTCGCGATCGGCGTGAACGGCACCTGATCCTTGAACACAACCTGCGCCTGCTCGTAGAGCGACGTGCGTTTCGCGACGTCCGCGCTGGTGCGCGCCGCGCCGACGAGCCGCTCGAAATCCGCGTTGCACCACTTCGCGAGGTTGCTGCCGTGCACGGCCTCGCAGCCGAGCAGCGTGCCGAGCCAGTTGTCGGGGTCGCCGTTGTCGCCCGACCAGCCGTACAGGATCGCGTCGTGCTGCCCGTCGCGTTTCGCGCGGCGGTTGTATTCGCCCCACTCGTAGCTGACGATCTTCGCGCGCACGCCGATCTTCGCCCAGTCCTGCTGGATCAGCTGGGCCATCAGCTGCGCGTTCGGGTTGTACGGACGCTGCACCGGCATCGCCCACAGCGTCAGGTCGAAGCCGTTCGGGAATCCCGCCCGCGCGAGCAGCGCCTTTGCTGCGGCCGGATCGCGCGGCGCATCCTTCAGCCGCGGGTTGTACGACCATTGCGCGGGCGGCATCGGATTCGTCGCGATCGTCGCGTCGCCGTTGAACACGGTCCTGATGATCGCGGCCTTGTCGATCGCGATGTCGAGCGCGCGCCGCACGTCGACGCGATCGAGCGGCGGATGCTGCGTGTTGTAAGCGACGAAGCCGACGTTGAAGCCCGTCCCCGTAAACAGCGTCAGCTTCGGATCGCGCCGCACCGTCTCGAGATCGGCCGGCCGCGGGAACACCGACACCTGGCACTCGCCGGCCGTGAGCTTCTGCAGGCGCGCGGCCGGGTCGGGCGTGATCGCGAACACGAGATGCGCGAGCTTCACGTCGTCCGGGTTCCAGTAGTCGGGGTTCGCGTCGTAGCGGATCAGCGCGTCCTTCTGGTATGCGCGCAGCTGGAACGGGCCCGTGCCGACCGGGAACTGGTTGATGTCGGCCTCGCGATGGCGCGCCGCCAGTTGCGACGCGTATTCCGCCGACAGGATCGACGCGAACGCCATCGCGAGATTGCGCACGAACACGACGTCGGGCGACTTCAGCACGAAGCGCACGGTGTCGTCGTCGACCTTCTCGATGCGCTCGATGTTGCGGTCGAAACCGAGATCGCTGAAGTACGGGAAGCTGACCGGATACGCGCTGCGGAACGGATCGGCGGGATCGAGCATCCGGCGGAACGTGAACACGACGTCGTCGGCCCGGAACGGCCGCGTCGGCTTGAACCACGCGGTCGTCTGGAACTTCACGCCGCGCCGCAGGTGGAACGTGTAGACGCGCTGGTCAGGCGACACGTCCCAGCTCGTCGCGAGCGACGGAACGAGATCCAGCGTGCCGCGCTTGAACTGCACGAGCCCGTTGTAGACCGTGTACGTGCTCGCGTCGAAATCGGTGCTGGTCGTGTGCTGTCCCGGATCGAAACCGGCCGGGCTGCCTTCGCTGCAGTACACGAGCGTCTTGCCCGCCGGCGCGGCGAACGCATGCGTGAGCATACCGGCGAACAGGAGCGACGCAGCCACGCCGCGCAGCGCCGCGACGGCAACGGAGGTGCGCCGCGCACGGCGCGCGGCGGTCGATGTGAACGGAAGTTTCATGGCGGAAGTGGACGAAGGGTTGTCACGCGAATGACGACCGTCGATCTTCGCGCGCCGTGCGCCGATCGCTTACCAATAAATTCCGCGTTGCTTATCGCGCCGGATGCATCCCGCTGCCGCTGCATGAAAATGTCCATGCGAGCGCCGGGGACATGCGCGGTGGCACCGCTGCGCCGCCCCGCCCCTGCGTCATGCAGCGGCACCATTCGCTGACGGCTGCGTGCACCTTTCCGGCCCCCTGCAGCTTCCGCGGAATTGGCGCATCGTATCGGTTGGCCAACGCCGGCACCGGCGCGCGGGAATCCGCCCGGCGCACGCGTGCCGGTATGGCGCGCCCGCGGGTGCGCCGCCCGTTCCTGGAGAACCCACGATGTCGCTCAACCCCGATACGCCCTCTCGTCCGGTGAAGTCGCCGGGCCCCGATCATCCGATCCTGATCGAGCCGCACTCGTCGCGCGTGGTCGTGACGGTGGCCGGCAAGGTCGTCGCCGATACGCGCCATGCACTGGTGCTGCGCGAGGCCAGCTATCCGGCCGTGCTGTACCTGCCGCGCGAGGACGTCGACATGTCGCTGCTCGAACGCACCGACCATGTCACATACTGCCCGTACAAGGGCGACTGCGCGTACTACTCGATTCCGGCCGGCGGCGAACGCGCGACCAATGCGGTGTGGACGTACGAGCATCCGCATCCGGCCGTCGAATCGATTCGCGGGCACCTCGCGTTCTATCCGGACCGCGTCGATTCGATCGAGGAAAGCCTGCTCGTCACCGAGTGAGCGCCGCGGCGCGAGGTCGCCGCACCGTTCGCGGATCGTCCGCCCGCTGATTTGCATATGCGGATTCATTGGTTGGCGGCCGTCCCGCGCGGCCGTATCGTCCTGAATCCGGCGCGGGGCGGCCGGCCGCATGCGTCGTCCGCATCCGGCTGCGTCCCGCGCCGGCCGCGCGGCATGCCCGCGCGGCCCGTGAACCCGCCAGCAGGACGCCTCGATGAACGACACACCGCACGCAGACCTTGAAACGACCGCGGCGAACCCGCGCCGCCGCCGCTGGCTGCATCGCGCGGCCGCCGGCCTGGCCGGGCTCGCGCTCGGCCCGCTCGCGGGCGTGCCCGCACTGGCGCAGGGCAGCGACAAGCGGCTGCGCATCGGCTTCCAGAAATACGGCAACTTCGTCGTGCTCAAGGCGCGCGGCACGCTCGAGAAGCGGCTCGCGAGCCAGGGCGTGACGGTTCAATGGCTCGAGTTCCCGGCCGGCCCGCAGTTGCTCGAGGGGCTGAACGCCGGCGCGATCGACGTCGGCACAGTCGGCGAGACGCCGCCGATCTTCGCGCAGGCGGCCGGCGTCGATTTCGTCTATATCGGCAACGAGCCGCCCGCGCCGCACGGCGAGGCGATCGTCGTGCTGCCCGATTCGCCGATCCGCACCGTCGCGCAGCTGCGCGGCAAGAAGGTCGCGTTCAACAAGGGTTCGAACGTCCACTACCTGCTCGTGAAGGCGCTCGAACATGCGGGCCTCACGTATGCCGACATCCAGCCGATCTACCTGACGCCCGCCGACGCGCGCGCCGCGTTCGTGCAGCGCAGCGTCGACGCGTGGGTGATCTGGGATCCGTATCTGGCAGCGGCCGAACGGCAGCTCGGCGCACGCACGGTCGCGAACGGCGAAGGGCTCGTGCGCAACACGCAGTACTATCTCGCCGCGCGCAAATATGCGGCCGCGCAGCCGCAGGTGCTGCGCGCGCTACTCGATGAAGTCGACGCGGTCGACCGCTGGGGCCGCGACCATATTCCTGAAGTCGCCGCGCAGCTGTCGCCGCTCGTCGGCCTCGACACGCCGACGCTCGAAATCGCGCTCAAGCGCACCGGTTACGGCGTGCAGCCGATCACCGAGGCGACGCTCGCGTATCAGCAGAACATCGCCGATGCGTTCAGTACGCTGAAGCTGATTCCCGGCAAGGTGACGGTCGCCAACGCGCGCTGACGCAGCGTCGCCGCTGCGCACTGCCGCAGGTCACGACGTGCGCGTCGCGCCGATCCGCCGCCATTCGTCGTAATCGGTGACGAGGCCCGCATCGTCGACCGCGATATCGGCTGCGTACGTGCCGCTTGCGTAGCGATACACGTGCTCCGCCGTGCGCGCATAGCGCTGCTCGCCGCGCGCGAGCTCGAATGCCGGAAAGCGCAGCCACGCGGTATGGATGACGGCCGACGCACCGACCGCGAGCCCGAGACGCCGGATCGGCAGCGTGTTCGTCGACGGGCTGAAGCCGAGATCGATGTCGGTCGCGCCCGCGAGTGCCGGCGCGTGGACGCCGTCGACCATCCAGCGCCCCGCTGCGCATTCGAGTTCGAGCTGCCGCGGCGGCGACGCGCCGCGCCAGTGCGCGACGCGCACCGAGCGCGTGAGCCAGTCGGCATCGCACGCGATCGCATAGTCGATGCGAAACGGCGTGCCGTCGATCGCGCCCGCGACCGAGCCCGACAGGTCGACGCCGGCCCGGCGCTCGACGAGCCGGCACCACTCGGCGGCCTGCCACGTCTGCACGATCTGCCATGCGACGCATCGCGTGCGCGCGGCTTCGTTCGGTTGCGTCATGTCGTTTGCGTCACCACGCTTCGCGATAGATCGCCAGCGCGTCGGCTTCCGTGACCTCGCGCGGATTGTTCACGAGCAGGCGCGTCTGCAGCATCGCATCAGACGCCATCCTCGGCAGGTCGCCTTCGCCGATGCCGACTTCGCGCAGCGTGCGCGGAATGCCCGTCGCGACGATCAGCCGATCGATCTCGTCGATCAGCGCCTGCGTCCGCGCTTCGTCGCTGCCCGTCGCCGCCGGCGCGACGATCGCCGCGAGCTGCGCATACAGCGGTGCGGCAGCCGGTGCGTTGAAGCGCAGCACATGCGGCAGCACGAGCGCGTTCGACAACCCGTGCGGCACGTGGAAGATGCCGCCGACCGGATAGGCCAGCGCGTGCACGGCCGCGACCGGCGCGTTCGCGAACGCCTGCCCCGCGAACATCGCGCCGACCAGCATCGCCTCGCGTGCGTGGCGATCGCTGCCGTCGTCGCAGGCCTTCAGCAGGTTGCGCGACAGCAGCGTCAATGCCTGCACGGCCAGCATGTCGGATACCGGGTTCTTCAGCCGCGACGACGTGTAGGCCTCGATCGCGTGCACCATCGCGTCGATGCCCGTCGCGGCCGTTGCCGCGCGCGGCAGCCCGAGCGTCAGCCCGGCGTCGAGGATCGCGACGTCGGCGAACAGGTGCGGCGACACGACGCCCATCTTGCGCGCCTCGCCGACCGTGACGATCGACACGGCCGTCACTTCGGAGCCGGTGCCGGCCGTGGTCGGCATCTGCACGAGCGGCAGCCGCGCCGTCGTCACCTTGTCGACGCCGTACATGTCCGCGAGCGGCTGCCGGCCCGGCGCGAGCACCGCGATCAGCTTCGCGACGTCCATCGACGAACCGCCGCCGAGGCCGAGCACGATCTCCGCATCGGCCGCCACCGCTCGCGCGGTCGCGTCGAGCACGACGTGCTCCGGCGGATCGGCGATCACGTCGTCGATCACCGTCACCTGCCAGCCGTGTTCGGCGAGGCTTGCCAGCGCGGGCGCGAGCACGCCGCTGCGATGCAGAAACGCATCGGTGACGACGCACAGCCGCGCGAGCGCCGGAAAGCGTTCGCGCAACAGCGCGCCGAGCCGGCGCGCGGCGCCGAACTCGACGATCTGCGTCGGAACGGTACGGAATTGAAACGGGTTCATCGGGTGCCTCCCGGTGGCATCGTCGTGCCGGTGTCCGGCTGCACCATGTAGCGGGTCACGTCGCGGCGATCGAGCAACGGAATGATCGCGCCGACACCGATGCGCTGGAAATGCGGCGTTTCCCGATGCACGTCGAGGCCGTCGGCGTCGCGGTAGCGCTCGAGGATCACGATGTGATCCGGGTCGACCGGCGACCGGAAGTAGGCGTAATCGAGGTTTTTCGGCTCGGCGCGCGTGGCCGGCGCGAGCTCCGCGAGCAGTTCGATCACGCGATCGCCGTTGCCGGGCTTCGCGAAGAAATGCGCGATGACCTGCAGATAAGGTTCGTTCATGCTGCGCTCCGTATTCGCCGGCGGCCCGCCGCGGCGGACCGTCCATTCACGATGCGCGGCAGCTCGTCGATTCCGCGCATCGAACCTGGCGGCCGGCGCACGA
Source organism: Burkholderia sp. SR8 (assembly GCF_052851275.1). Taxonomy (NCBI): domain Bacteria; kingdom Pseudomonadati; phylum Pseudomonadota; class Betaproteobacteria; order Burkholderiales; family Burkholderiaceae; genus Burkholderia; species Burkholderia sp. SR8. Next base: position 57,717 of record NZ_JAULUC010000026.1, on the reverse strand, counting down.
CCCGGCGCCGACGCCTCGACGTCGCATTGTATTGAATCGGCGCAGCGTCCGCAGCGCGCCGTCATGGATGCAAACGGCAACGCTTGGTGCGAACGGTGCGCCTCAAAGCCCATCGAATGCCCGTGCGGCGCCCTCGCCGGCTCAGGCCGCAACTCTCGTGTCGCGCGGCCCCGCCGCTGCGCTTACCACGGCACCGTACGCCCCAGGTAATCGAGGTATTCGAGGCCGGGGCGCCGCTGCTTGTCGATCAGCACGTTTACGAGGCTCGGCACGCTCTCGTCGATCGTCAAACGCGCATCGGGCCCGCCGAGTTCCGTGCGGACCCAGCCCGGCGCCATCAGCACCATCGCGCGCGGCGTCGCGGCCTGCCGCGCCGCGAAGCTGCGCATGAACTGGTTCAGCGCGGCCTTGCTGCCGCGGTAGACTTCGCGCATCCCGCTCACGTTGTTCGCGACGCTCCCTTGCCCCGACGACATCGCGCCGATCAGGCCGTCCGCGCGCACGAGATCGTGCAGCACCTCGATCGTGCGCATCGGCGCCAGCGCATTCGTGATCATCACGCGCACGAATTCGTCGGTCGCGACTTCGCCGATCGTTTCGTTCGGATCGTTCGTCGTGCCCGCATTCACGAACAGCATGTCGAAGCGCCGCCCCGCCAGACGCTCGCGCAACGCCGCCAGTTGCGCCGGCTCACAGATGTCGAGCGTGTCGATGTCGAGCCGGCCGTCGAAGCGTTCGGCCAGTTCGTGCAGCTTCGTGCGGCCCGATCCGGCGCGCACCGTGCCGGTCACGTGCCAGCCCTTGTTCAGGAATTGCTCGGCCATCGCGAGGCCGAGCCCGCGCGACGCCGCGACGAGGAGGATCGATGGCGTGCTGGTGCTCGATACGGTCGATTGCATGGTGTCCGCCTTTGCCGAAGTCCGTGATCCAGCCACTATAGGTGCGCGCCATGAAGTGCACCAGACGCACTGGACTCAACCGATCGTTGCATCGAACGCCCTGTCACATCGTGCGATGCCGTATGCTGTCCGGATGGAAGACATCGACCTGAACCTGGTCGCCGCGCTCGACGTGCTGCTGACCGAAGCCAGCGTGACCGCCGCCGCGCGCCGGCTCGGGCTGAGCACGTCCGCGATGAGCCGCACGCTCGCGCGGCTGCGCGCCGCCACCGGCGATCCACTGCTCGTGCGGGCCGGGCGCAGGCTCGTGCCGACGCCGCATGCGGCGGCGTTGCGCGATCGCGTGCATGCGGTCGCGATCGACGCACGCGCCGTGCTTCGGCCGGCAACGGCCGACATCGACATGGCGACGCTGTCGTCGACGTTCACGATCCGCGCGGCGGCATCGTTCATGGACATGCTGGCCGGCCCGGTGGTCGCCGCGATCGGCGCGATCGCCCCGGGCGTGCGCGTGCGCTTCGTCGCCAAGCCCGACCGCGATCCGGGGCCGCTGCGCGACGGCACGGTCGACCTGGAAATCGGCAAGCGCGGCGACGACGCGCCGGAACTGCACACGCGCGCGCTGTTTCACGACCGGCACGTCGCGGTGGCGCGCGCGTCGCATCCGCTGTTCGCGTCGGGTCACGGCGCCGGCAAGGTCACGCCCGCGCGCTATGCGGCCTGCCGTCACGTGATCGCGTCGCAGCTCGGCGATTTCGGCGGGCCGGCGGGCGATGCGGCGGGCCCGTTCGCCCCCGCCCATACGGTGCACGTCGTCGTACCGGGCTATCCCGATGCGATGCGCGTCGCGGCCGGCACCGACCTCATTGCGCTCGTGCCGCACTCGAGCCTCGGCAACGCGTTCACGCCTGGGCTCGCGGATGCACTCGGCCTGCGCAGCTTCGAGATACCGGTCCGGCTGCCGGAGATCCTGATCTCCGCGCTATGGCATCCGCGCATGCACGGCGACCCGGTGCATCGCCGGCTGCGCGATGCCGTTTTCGACGTGTGCAGGCGCGCGTATCCGGACGCCGGCGCACCGCGCCGCGGGGGCTGACGAACCGGCACCGCGGTGCCCGGCCCGGCCGGCCGGATCCGGCACCGTTTTCCCGAATTCCGACTATTGCATCCGGCGCGGGCGGCGGCGGCCCCTTCGGCTAAAATGCCGCACTTTCCATCCTGTCCGGCCCGCTCGCCATGCAACCCGCTTCCCCCGCCCGATCCGCGTCCCACGGCGCCGACACCGATCCGTCGCACGACCTCGTCTACGGCCCGAACGACCGGCCCGCGCCGATGGTGGCCTTCGTCGCCGCGCTGCAGCACCTGCTCGCGATCATCGTGCCGATCGTCACGCCCGGCCTGCTGATCTGCCAGGCGCTCGGCGTATCGAGCCGCGATACGACCCTCATCGTGTCGATGTCGCTGGTGATTTCCGGCATCGCGACGTTCGTGCAATGCAAGCGCTTCGGCCCGCTCGGCGCCGGCCTGCTGATCGTGCAGGGCACCAGCTTCAACTTCGTCGGCCCGCTGATCGCCGGCGGCAGCGTGATGGTCAAGCAGGGCACGCCGGTCGAAACCGTGATGGCGGCGATCTTCGGCGTCGTGATCGCCGGTTCGTTCGTCGAGATGGGCGTATCGCGCATCCTGCCGTTCGTGAAACGCCTGATCACGCCGCTCGTCACCGGCATCGTCGTGCTGCTGATCGGCCTCACGCTGATCAAGGTCGGCCTCGTCAGCATGGGCGGCGGCTTCGGCGCGATGGCCAACGGCACGTTCGCGAGCGCGCAGAACCTGACGCTGTCGTGCCTCGTGCTCGGCACCATCATCCTGCTGAACCGCGTACCGATCGTGTGGGTGCGCAGCACCGCGCTCGTGATCGCGCTGATCGTCGGCTATGGCGCGGCCGCGATGCTCGGCCGCCTCGACTTCACCGGCATGCACCAGGCCGCGCTGTTCCAGATCCCGACGCCGCTGCACTTCGGCATCGGCTTCTCGTGGTCGCTGTTCGTGCCGATGCTGATCATCTATCTCGTCACGTCGCTCGAGGCGATCGGCGACGTCACCGCCACCAGCAAGATCTCGAAGGAGCCCGTCGAAGGGCCGGTATGGATGCGCCGGATCAAGGGCGGCGTGCTCGTCAACGGCGCGAACTCGCTGCTGGCCGGCGTGTTCAACACGTTCCCGAGCTCCGTGTTCGCGCAGAACAACGGCGTGATCCAGATCACCGGCGTCGCGAGCCGCTACGTCGGCATCTGGATCGCCGGCATGCTCGTCGTGCTCGGCCTGTTCCCGGTCGTCGCGGGCGCGCTGCAGGCCGTGCCGGAGCCCGTGCTCGGCGGCGCGGCGATGGTGATGTTCGGTGCGGTGGCCGCCTCGGGCATCAACATCCTGTCCGGCATCCACCTCGACCGCCGCGCGCTGCTGATCATCGCGGTGTCGCTCGCGCTCGGCCTCGGCGTGTCGCAGGTGCCGGACATTCTGAACAGCCTGCCGCATGCGCTGAAGAACGTGCTGGAATCGGGCGTCGCGACGGGCGGCATCTGCGCGCTCGTGATGAACTGGTTCCTGCCGGAACAGAAGTAACCACGGGCGCTCCGTGACGACGCGGCGCGATCGGTGCGCCGCGTCACCGTCCGCTCACGTTCGACGGGATCGGCTTGGCCCGGCGCCCGACACTCGCTAGAATCGGCGCATGCCTCAAGTCCTCTCGCCCGCGACGCCGGAAACCAGCGCCGTTCCGATCAAGGAACGGGCGACCGTCGTCTGCTTTCGCGACGAACAGGTATTGCTCGTCGCACGCGCGTCGTCGCGCTGGGCGCTGCCCGGCGGCACGATCAAGCGCGGCGAAACGCCGCTCGACGCCGCGCACCGCGAACTGCAGGAAGAAACCGGCATCACCGGCCAGACACTCGTCTACTCGATGCAGTTCACCGGGCTCGCGAAAATTCATCACGTTTTCTTCGCCGAAGTCGGCGCCGACCAGACGCCGCAGGCAAGCAACGAGATCGAGAAGTGCAAGTGGTTTCGCATCGACAGCGTCGACAGCCTGCGCGCGAGCATTCCGACGAAGCGCATCGTCGAGCTCGTGTACGAGCATGAAATCCTGAAGTAGGTAGACGCCCCACCCCCAGCGGCCCGCATGAGCCGATATCATGCGCCCACGGTCCGTCGTCGCGTTCCCTTTCGAGCGAGCTGCAGATGAACAGTGCGTACACCTACCGCGGATACACCATCGATGTCCGCTGCGAATTCCGGCTCGACCCGCCGCGCGACCACGCGCCGCCGCCCGACGCGCTGTGCTTCGGGTTCGTCGCGATCGTGCAGGTCCGCACGGCCGGCAGTGCGCCGCGTCTGCTCGCGCCGGTCCGCCTCGCGGACGACGGCGGCCGCCTGTTCGACGACACCCTGCACGCGTTGCGTGCCGGCCGGGCAGCCGGCGAAATCATCGTCGACGATCTGTTGATCGACGCGGGGCCGCCCGACGGACGAGCGCAATCGTAAGCCGTCCGGCGGACGGCGGTGCGTTGCGGATCGGCAGCGGTGCGCGCGCTCAGTGCACGCGTTTTCGTCGCAGCTCGTGCGTGGAATAGACGACGAGGAAGATGCCCAGCATCGCGATGCCGGATGCCATGAAGTCGTTTGCGGTTCCCGCGCTGTGCAGCGCCTTCGGGAACATGCCGAGACTCAGTCCCGCGGCCGCCAGCAGCACGCCAGCCGCCACACCCCATACCGGTCCGGTGGTCTTTTCGATTGTGTTTTTCATACAGCACCCGTCTACAGTCATTGCCTGAACGGTATCGGCGCATCGCCCCGTCACTATCGTTCACGCATCGACTATAGCGAGGAAACAATCGGTGCGAATTCGGTGCTTTTACCGATCAAGTTTTGCCGGTACCGGTCGAATCATTCGGCGCTTCATCGACCGTTCGCCGAACGGATATTCGATCGCTGCGCGTCGCAATGCTCGCCATCGCGACGCGAATGCCGAGCGACCCGCGGCAGTTCTTACGCCCCGACGCACAATTTACGGTTCGTTTCAAAACTGACCACACTGTGAACACGGCGCGAAGCTATCCTTCGTTGCACCCACAATCATGTCGGAGGGGGCAAAACAATGAACAGCACATTCTGGAAGGCCGCACTGTGTGCGGCCATGGTGCCGTTCGCGCTCGCGGGCTGCGGCGGCGGCGACGATGGCGGCAGCGTGCAGACCGGCACGCTGCACGTCGCGATGACGGACGCGCCTTCGTGCGGCTTCGATCACGTGTACGTGACCGTCTCGCAGGTTCGCGTCAACGCGAATGCGAATGCTTCCGATAACGATGCCGGCTGGTCGACGATCACGCTGGCGACGCCGCAGAAGATCGACCTGCTGTCGCTCACCAACGGCGTGCTCGCCGATATCGGCCAGACCGCTCTGCCGGCCGGCCAGTATCAGCAGGTCCGTCTCGTTCTCGCGCAGAACCAGGGCAACACGCTCGCGAACTCGGTCGTTCCGACCGGCGGCACCGAGCAGGCGCTGGCGACGCCGAGCGCGACGCAAAGCGGCTACAAGATCATCCAGCCGTTCACCGTGCAACCGAACACGCTCGTCGATCTCGTGCTCGACTTCAACGCGTGCAAGTCGATCGTCCAGCGCGGCAACGGCACGTATGCGCTGAAGCCGGTCGTCACCGCGATCCCGACCGTCGTGAGCGGCGCGATCTCCGGCTATGTCGCGTCGGCCGAAGCCGGTGCGACCGTGTACGCGGAACAAGGCGGCAAGGTCGTCCGCGGCACGGTGGCCGACAACACCGGCAAGTTCGTGCTGTCGCCGCTGATCCAGAGCTCGACGCAAGGCAACTACGACGTCGTGATCGTGCAGAACAACTTCGCGTCGGGTATCGTGCGCTCGGTTCCGGTCGTCGTGAACACGACCACGGCGGTATCGGCGTCGACCGCGCCGATCGCGCTGCCGGCGTCGACGATGAGCACGGTCAGCGGCACCGTGACCGCAAGCGCCGATGCGTTCGTGCGTGCGCTGCAGACCGTCGATGCAAACGCGTACGAGATCACGTCGATCAACGCGAACATGGACACCGGCGCGTATGCGCTCAACGTGCCCACCGCCGCGCCGATCGTCGGCACGTACTCGGGCTCGCTGCCGGTCGCGCTCGCCGCATCGCCGGCCGCCGCCGCACAATATACGATCGAAGCGGACGCAGCGTCGGGTGCAACGCAATCGACGAACGTCAACGCAACGACCAGCCAGTCGAACGTCAATTTCAGCTTCTGACGCGTCGGCAGCATCACCGAAAGGGCCGCGAGGCCCTTTCCTCAATAACGGGAGAACGAAGTGAAGAAAGGGGTTGTCGCATGGCTCGCCGCGGCGAGCGTGGTCGGAGCGCTCGGCGGGTGTGTCGCATACGTGCCGGGCCCACCGGTCGTCGTCGCGCCGCAAGGCGGGCCGGGGAACGGGTTCTGTCCGCCCGGACAGGCAAAGAAAGGCAATTGCTGATTGATCGAAGGCCCGCGTGAAGCGGGCCTTGTGTCGTCGGCCACGAAATGACGGATCGTAGAGAAACATGGTTCGCTAGCAGGCAAATAGCCGTATCGCTTCCCGGTTTGGCAAAAAGACCGCAACGAAATCCCTTCCCTAAGCGGCTCGCGCAGCTTCACGCGCTCGACGGCACGCAGCCGATGGACGGCCTGAGACCCTGACGCGCCGAGACCCGACTCATCGACCGAACACCGGAATTCGGTCGGTTTTGAACCGCCGCCGACGTCGCCGGGTATCCGGGGCCAGCCTTCACTCAGGCAGTTCGGGGAACATGCACCGTCGACGGACGGCGCTTTGCGTTCCCTTCTTCCCCGCACGCGTTCCGGCAATACGCCGACGCGGCCGTGCGCCGCGCGTTGCCGTCGGCCCGTCATCGCCGCCCGGCACACGCCTTGCTCGCCAATCCCCGCCATCACGACCGGGGATGCAGATGACGGTGAACGTGCAACTGCGCGACCTGCGCAGGACGATGCGCGAGCGATTCGGGATCGCACGCCTGCGCGGCGGACAAGCGGAGATCATCCGCAGCGTACTGGCACGGCGCGACACGCTCGCGACGATGCCGTCCGGTGCGGGCAAGTCGCTGTGCTATCAGTTGCCGGCATTGCATCTGAACGGCATGACGCTCGTCGTGTCGCCGCTAATCTCGCTGATGAAGGATCAAGCCGACAAGCTGCAGGCGCTCGGCATCGACTGCGTGCTCCTGAACAGCACGCTCGGGCGCCGGGACGAGCGATCGGCATTGCAGGCGTTGCGCGACGGCCGTCCGCGCATCGTGTTCGTGACACCGGAGCGCCTCGCGCAGCCGGCGTTCGTCGACGTCCTCGCCGGTCGCACGCAGGCGCCCGTCGCGCTCGTCGTCGTGGACGAAGCGCACTGCGTGTCCAAGTGGGGCCACGATTTCAGGCCCGCATTTCTGGATATCGCGCATGCGGTGCAGACGCTGGGCGGCCCACCGGTCCTTGCGCTCACCGCCACCGCGACGCCGGAAGTCGTCGAAGACATCGTGCACGCGTTGCGGCTGCGCGACCCCGCGATCGTGCGCACGGGTACGTACCGGCCCAACCTGCACTACCGCGTGATTCATACGGGCGCGGGGCACGGGCGCCGCGAAGCCGCACGCGCACTCGAGCTCAAGCAACGGCGATTGCTCGACCTGACCGGCGAACTGCAAGGCTCGGGCATCGTCTATGTCGCTACCGTGCGCGAGGTTCAACGCGTATGGGCGTGGCTGGCGGCGAGCGGAGAAAGCGTGGCGCGCTACCACGGGCGGCTCCCGGCCCGGCAGCGCCGCGACGAGCAGGACCGCTTCATGAATGGAGACACGCGCGTCATCGTCGCGACGAACGCGTTCGGCATGGGCATCGACAAGCCGGACGTGCGCTTCGTCATTCACTACCAGATCCCCGGCAATCTGGACGCGTATTACCAGGAAACGGGGCGCGCCGGGCGCGACGGCGACACTGCCGATTGCGTGCTGCTGTTCGATCTCAACGATCGCCGCATTCAGCAGTTCTTCCTCGCGGGCAAGTATCCCGACGCCGAGCTGGTGTTGCAGGTGTTCGACGCCATCGCCGGCCCGTCAGGCGACGGGCAGTGTGAACCGGCGCCGCCGGCCGCGGCACCCGGCGGCACTGCCGTGTCCGCGACGGCGCTCGCGGCAAGCCTGACGGACGTTCCGTCCGGCAAGCTCGACGTGGCGCTCGCCATGTTGATCGACGCACGCATCGTTCAGCGCGATCGTCGGCATTGCTACCGGTTACGCAAGGGCGCCGAGCCGGCGCAACTGCGCGAAGCCGTTCCGGCTGCCGCGCAGCGGTTCGTGCAGATGCGCGAGCGGGATCGCGAGGCGTTGCAGCAGATGATCGATTACGCGCAAAGCGCGCGCTGCCGCTGGCGGCTGATGCTCGAGTATTACGACGAAGACACGGCGATCGAGCGCTGCGGCACGTGCGACAACTGCCTCCATCCGCCGCATGTCGAGCCGCTGCCCGCCGTGCATTCGCCCGCGGCGATCGCGCGTCGCCGTACCGAGCAGCTTGCCGAGCAAAAGCGCGGGTGGGTCCGTGGAGAAAAGGCGCGTGTCGCGCGCTTCGGTGTGGGCGAAGTCGTCATGTCGACCGACGAGCAGGTCGCGATCCTGTTTCCCGACGGAAACGTGCGCACCTTCGTCGCGGATCGCGTGCGACACGTGCGGGATGCGGGACCGCGGAACGGCGATGCGAGGCCGTGATAGCCTCCAAACCCGAAAAACCCCGATCACAGGGGATCGTGATCGGGGCAAGAAACCGTCCGTACTCGGGCACGAGGAGGACGTATCGTCAGTCTGGAATTCGCTTTCCATTGTCCGAATAGTGGAAAACGAGCATTCGAAACGACGATTGAATATCGACGAGAATGAATCGCATCTCTTCGATTCACTCGAACGCCATCGATCGACCGCCGCATCGGCGGGACCTCGGACTCGCCGAATGCCACGGCCGCTTCGATCGCGTGCTACCAGCCGTAGCGCAGTCCTCCCTGGACCGCCAGGTTGCGCCGCTCGTCGCCGCCAATGCGGCTCGCGTATTTCACCTGGGCGGTGACCTGCATCGCCCTGCCCAATTGCGCCGATATGCCCGCGCCCAGTTCGTACCATGTCCGTCCGAACTCGGCCGGTACGGCACTCCCCGCGATGACGGTCGTTCCCATCGGCGTGAAGTCATGCAGTACATCGGCCGTCAGATAGGGCGTCGCCGCGGTCGATCCCGAGGCATCGGCCATGTTTGCCTTGAACAGTCGGATACCGGCCCGGCCGCGCAGCGCGTGAGTCGTATTGCCCGATACCGACGAAACGGAATCGTCGAAGTGATTCAGGTGCGTGTACTGGTACATCAGCTGCATCTGCGGCTCGACAGCGAACCGACCCGCAACGGCAAACGGTTGGCCCGCCTCCAGCGACATGCCGGCGCCATAGCCGTTCTGCACGCCTTCGCCGCGGTACACGTCGCCATACTTGTTCCGATAGTGGGTGATGTGTGCCACCGCGTCGACGTAGCCGCTGCCGGCAAAATATCGCGTCAGGTACGCGCCCAGCGATTGCGCCTGCATTTCGGCGGTCCCCGTCTGCATCGACAATCCGGCGATCGAGCGAAGGCGATCGTCGAAGCTGACCGACATCGAGCCGATCGTGGCCGTCACGCCGGCGTGCGTGCTGCCGCTCGATGCGTTCGAGCGCAGCGTCCAGTCCTTGCCGAACTGCGCAAGGTACGTCCGCGAGTCCGCGGAGAAGCGCCCCGCACTCGCGTCGAGCCCGTTGCCGCCCACGCGCCCCCATACGGCATCGCCATGCGTGCCTTGCGCCGCTTCCAGCGCGGCGACATCGCCGACGCGCTCGTGCAGACGTCCGAGCACCGAGAAACCGTAGTCGACGTTCAGCGCCGGCATCAGCGCATAGCCGGCGACGGCCGGTCGATAAAGCGGCGCCGGCTGCTCGCCCTGAACGGGTGCGCTGGATCCCGGCGCGCTTGAACCCGGCGTACCCGCGCCCGGGATACCGGAATCGACGATCGTCGAGCGGAGATACCAGTCTTGCGCCGACTGAGCACCGCCTTGGTAAAGCAGGTATTGGTATGCGCCGGCCTGGACCGGGCCGGCGAGCTGGAAGCTGCCGGACGCGGATTGCACGCCTTGATAGACGTTCCGCTGAAGCACGCGGCCTGCCGCGGAAGCCGCCTGTTGAACGCTGGTCGCGCTCGACTGCGGGCCGACCTGGACGACGAGGATCCCGTCTCCCACCGTCTTCGCACCGGCCCCGCTCGCGCTGATTGCGATAGCGGTTTGACCGCTTGCGTGGCCCTGGACGACGAGCCGGTCGGTTTGCGATGCCGCGCCGCCCTCGTTGAGCAACGTGTTCAGGAGCAGCCGGCCGCCACCGGCGTAGTTGCCTCCGACTTGCAGCACGTTACCCGGCCGGCCGCTCGCGGCAGCGAGTTGCAGCGTACCGGTGTTGATCAGCGAGCCGCCGATCTGCAGCGTGCCGGTCGGACCTGCGGAAAAGACCGGCAACGCATTGGCGGGTGCAAGCGTGCCGACGTTATGCACCGAGCCCGCGATCTGTCCGTACCCGCCAAGCGAAGCGCCCGAAGCAACGGCGACGTCTCCCGAACCGCTCGTCGCCAGCGGATGCGACGCGTCGCCGACCGCCAGCGCGCCGCCGGCGATCGCCGTGCCGCCGGTGTAGCGGTTGTCGCCGACGAGAATCGTCGTGCCGGTACCGCTTTGACGCAGCGCGCCGCTGCCGGAAATCGTGCCAGCATAAGAGACCGTATCGGAACGGTTGAACGTCAGCGTGCCGTTGTTCACCACATCGCCGACGATACTGCCCGATGTACCGCCGTTGCCCAGTTGCAGCGTACCGCCCGAAATGGTCGTGCCGCCCGTATAAGTGTTGTTGCCGGTCAGTACGGTCGTGCCGGTACCAAGCTGCGTGACCGCGCCGTTGCCGGAAACCTGGCCGCCATAGATCGCGGTATCGGAACGGTCGAAGGCCAGCGTGCCATCGTTCGTCACGTTGCCCGTGATCGAACCGGACGAGCCGCCGTTGCCCAGTTGCAGCACCCCCGCCGAAATCGTCGTACCGCCGGTGTAGCTGTTGTTGCCGGTCAGCACGGTCGTGCCGGTACCGATCTGCGTGACCGCGCCGTTGCCGGAAATTCGACCTCCATAGCCGGAGGTATCGGATCGGTTGAACGTGAGCATCCCGTCGTTCGTTACGTCGCCCGTAATCGAACCCGACGTCCCGCCATTGCCGAGCTGCAGCTCGCCCGCAACGATCGTCGTACCGCCGGCATAGGTGTTGTTGCCCGTCAGCACCGTCGTGCCCGTGCCGATCTGGTTGACCGCGCCGCTGCCGGAAATCGTGCCGCCATACGTACTGGTATCGGAACGATCGAAGGCCAGCGTGCCGTTGTTCGTCACGTCACCCACGATGCTGCCCGATGTACCGCCGCTGCCCAGCTGCAGCGTGCCGGCCGAGATCGTCGTGCCGCCCGTGTACGTGTTGTTGGCGCCGAGTAGCAACGTACCGCTATCCGTCTTGGTCAGTGCACCGGCACCCCCGATCGTGCCCGTCAGTGTCAGCTTGCCAGTCGTCTGAAATGTCCCGCCCCCTGCGTTGAGCGTGATTGCCCGCGCGGATGCGAAGCTCGCCGCATTCTGCAGCGTGCCGCCGTTGAACGACAGCGTGCCGCTTGCGTCGCCCAGGCTGGTATCGGCGGCTACCTGAAGCGTACCGCCATTGATTGCCGTGCCGCCCGTGTAGGTGTTGTTGCCGGTCAGCACCGTCGTGCCGGTGCCGACCTGGTTCACCGTGCCACTGCCCGAGATCGTGCCGCCGAAGGCGCTCGTATCAGAGCGATCGAACGCCAGCGTGCCGTTGTTCGTCACATCACCCGTGACCGACCCCGACGTCCCGCCATTGCCCAGTTGAAGAGTCCCCGCCGAAATCGTCGTGCCGCCAGCATAGGTGTTGTTGCCGGCCAAGATCGTTGTGCCCGTGCCGATCTGGTTCACTGCACCGCTGCCTGAAATCGCACCACCGTAGGTACTCGTATCGGAGCGATCGAAGGCCAGCGCGCCGTTGTTCGTCACATCTCCGACGATGCTGCCCGACGTACCGCCATTGCCGAGTTGCAGCGTCCCGGCGGAAATCGTCGTGACGCCCGTGTACGCGTTGGCTCCGGTCAGCGTTGCCGTGCCGGCCCCGACCTTCGTCAACCCGCCTACACCGCTGAACGGTGCGGCTGCCGTGACATTGAAACTCCCGGTGTCGACCGTCAACCCGCCGGCGGCAATGTTGAGTTCGGTGCCGGTAAAGCCGCTGACAAAGGCCGTATTGCTGGCGGTCGCACGCAAGGTGCCGCCGTCGAAGTTCGCCTGCGCCTGACCGGCTCCGGCGGTCAGCGCCTGCGTCGCCAGCGTGCCGCCGCTCGTGAGGTTGAGCGTGGCGTTCGAGTTCGTGTTGGCGGAGGTCATCGTCACCGTGTTGGCGGTTGCCAGCGCACCGTCGGAAACCGTCAGCGCGCCTTTCATGTAAAGGCCGATGTTGAGCGCACCACTGGTGCTCAACTGCGAACCTGCACCGGCCACCGTGACAATCCCGATTCCTGCGGTGCTGAGCGTGGTTCCCCCCACATTGATATCGCCCGTGGCGACCACGGCGCCACCGTTTGCCACGTTCAGCATGCTGGCGTTGGCAATGTTGGTGCCACGGGTGCCGACCAGCAGAGTTCCAGCCACCGTCCATTTCGACCCGGCTCCAGAAATGTTGGCAATGTTGGCGGCAGTGCTGGCGGCTGGTTCTTGATTCGACATCGTTGCGTTGCCCGTGGCGAGCGTACCGCCGCTTGTTATGTTCAGCGTCCCGTTACCGCCGCTCTGCCCAAAGCTCATGATGCCCGCCACCTTGACCGTGGCGCCATTGGTTATGTTTAGCGTACCCGGAGCGGAGGTGCCCGTGATGCCGTTGGTGCCGCCAGTGCCAAGCGCCATGGTGGTGGCGGACCAGGATGATCCCGGGCCCGTCACCGTGGCAGTGGCAGATCCCGTGACGGACGAACCAGCGTCCCAATAACCAATGTTCGCTGCGCCAGACGACAACGTGCTGCCGTTCTGAATGGTCAGCGCGCTGGTGAAAGTGTTAGGCGTCCCGGCTGCGACGCCGCTCATATACAGCGTACCTATCGTGGCGGTCGCGGGGCCGGTGACGCCGAGCACCGTCGGACTGGGCGAGTTCGTGTTGATCGTCACCGTCCCGGCGCCGGCCGGTGCCGTCCCCGTTGACCAGTTGCTTCCAGCCGTCCAGTCGCCGCTGGTGGTGCCTTTCCATACCTGCGCATCGGCTGGCGAGGACCCGCAGCAGAGAGCGAGCAGACTCAGGCCGGCGCCCGCCACCAGCGCGTGACATCGACCGCAGTCGCCGCCGCTCTTGCCTCCCTGCGCGGTCAGCTCCGAGGCGACCACCCACGTGCCCAGCGCCTTGGACCAGATAATGCGGAACATGCGGTTCATTGTTGTTTTCCTGTCGGTATGTGAGCGGTTCAAGGGCGTTCTACGTGGCGCCTCGCTGCGCCACCGGGATCGGACATGCAATACGTCCATCGATGTGTCGCGGCGATGTTCGCGGCTACGCGACGCGCATCGAATAAACGCATTTTTCGAGTATTTTCAAAAACGATTGCGAATGCCGCTTTTCGGATTCCGTGGGGGCCTGCAAAGACGATTCACGCGAATTCCATGCCGAAAAGCCTCTTTGCCCATTGCTTGTCGTCGCGCTTCTGGTCTTTCCAAGGCAGCGACAGGCGGCACGCCGACGACCGTTTCGCTGAAAGGACATTGCGTGGCCGCAAACCAGCTGCGGCGAAGAATGCGCCATCGCAAGTATTCGGACGCGAGCGACTGCTGGCCGCGACACTCGTCAAGCGCGGCAAAACGGCCTGTCGTTCCCGCGTACGGGGCTCGTCTGCGGCAACTGAGTCGAAAGTCGTCGAGCAGACCTCCGCGGCGAATCGGAGGGCGCTGACGAGTGTGTGGAACAAGCCTGACGTGGCCATTCGCCGGCCCATCGCGCTCGCAGGAGCAGTACCCTTGTATTGGCCTTTTGCGCACCGTGCGTCATACCCCCACCCCACCAGACGAATTTCTTGTCGTGAATATGCACGGCCACCGCGGGCGGTGCCAGTGTTTCCTCACATTACCGGCATCCATATATCGATGCCAATTCATTTTTTATTCGATTTTGCTTGAGAATTCCGTCATGTTCGATTGCACATGCGGCCCCGACGAATCGGCCAAGAAACACCGCGTCAACCACCCTGGAACGGCGGCATGGATCAGGTTTTGTGGCGCGGTCGCGGCACTCGACACGCAATCCTGACGATCGACTACCCGGCAATCATGCTAATGGGGAGAGATCAAACCAATGTTTGATGGATCGTCCGTTTTGTTTGATGGGTCGCACGAAGCCGGACGCATCACGCGCGGTTGCCAACGCTTCGTGCGGAGCGGCACGACGAGCGGCGGCGTGCTGATTGCGGGCAGGACGGCCGGCGCTGCTGCCTGCATCGCGAAGCACGGACGTCGCGATTCGTCTGCAAGCCCACGGAAACCGTTTCAATGATGCGCGCACCGCGGGATTCGATGCGGTAAGGCCGTCCGTACATCTGTAAGCCGCGCCTCGTTTCGGCACCGCCTTCCAGCGGGTCGGCCCTGACATCACATGATCGCACCGCGCAGCCACGGTACGAACTCGCGTTCGCCGATACCGTTGTCCTCGCTTCGGGACCTTCGTCCAGATGCGACGTCGAGCATCAGCCGAAACAGCCGCGCGCCCGCTTCGTCGACCGAGAGCGAACCGGCGACGATCCCGCCGCTGTCGAAATCCATGTCCGACCGCATCCGCTCGAACAGGCCGGTCGTCGTCGCGATCTTGATCGTCGGCACCGGCTTCGAGCCGAACACCGACCCGCGGCCCGTGGTGAAGCACACGAGATTCGCACCGCCGGCGACTTGCCCCGTCGCCGACACCGGGTCGTAACCGGGCGTATCCATGAACACGAGCCCGGCTTGCCGCACCGGCTCCGCATAGTCGTAGACCGCGCGAAGCGGCGAGCGGCCGCCCTTCGACACCGCGCCGAGCGACTTCTCGAGAATCGTGGTGATGCCGCCGGCGATGTTGCCGGGCGACGGGTTGTTGTTCATCTCGCCGCCGTTGTCGGCGACGTAGCGCTCCCACCACTGCAACTTGCCGAGCAGTCGCTCAGCGACGTCGCGCGACGCCGCCCGTGCGATCAGCAGATGCTCCGCGCCGTAGATCTCGGGCGTCTCGGACAGGATCGCCGTGCCGCCGTTACGGACCAGCAGGTCGACGGCCGCGCCAAGCGCCGGATTTGCGGTGATCCCCGAGTAACCGTCAGACCCGCCGCATTGCAGGCCGACCGTCAGCCGCGATGCCGGCACGGTGCTGCGACGTGCTCGATCGGCCACCTCCAGCAATTCGCGCACGATCGACACGCCTCGCGCAACGGTTTCGCGCACCCCGCCCTCGTCCTGGATGACCAGCGTGCGGACGGTGCCGGGCGCTGCCACATCGAGCCGTTCCGCAAGCGCGCCGACCTGATTGACCTCGCAGCCGAGGCCGACGAGCAGCACGCCGGCGAAATTCGGGTTGCGCGCGTAGCCGACGAGCGTGCGCCGCAGCAGTTCGACGCCGTCCCCGGTTGCCGACATCCCGCAGCCGCTCTGATGGGTGATCGCGACGACGCCGTCGACGTGACCGAATGCATCGAGCGCGCCGTGCCGGTATGCGTCGGCGATCGCATGACAGACACTCGCCGAACAGTTGACGCTCGCGATCACGCCAACGTAGTTGCGGGTGCCCACGCTGCCGTCCGGCCGCACGAATCCGTCGAAGGTATCGCCCAGGTCCGCCGCAACGTCGCACGCGTCGCCGTCAGCCTCGTCGTCGTGCGCATGCCGCTCGGGCATTCCGACGTTGTGCACGTGCACGTGCTCGCCTGCGGCGATGTCGCGCAGTGCGATGCCGATCGGCTGGCCGCATTTGACGATCGCGGCGCCGCGCGCGATCGGTGCGGCGGCCACCTTGTGGCCGGCCGGCACCGCGGCCGCCGGACGCAACGGCGCGCCGTGCACGTCGACCGGCCCGTCCGGCGCCAGTGCGTCGAGTGCGACCGCAACGTTGTCGTTGCCGTGAAGGATTACGATTGCCGGTTGCTTCACTCTGTATATTCCCCTGTCGTTGCTGCCTCGCCTGCCGCTTCGTAGCGGGCGACGAGTTGCCGCAACCGCGGTTGTTCGGCCGGCACCGCCAGCGAATCCGCGAGCGCGAGCAACGGCTCGATGCGCCGCGCCACCTTCTCGCGATGGTTGACCGCGATATCGGCCACGCGATGCGCGAGAAATGGATTGAGAAAGCGTTCGCGCACGCTGTCGACGTAGCGCTCGGCCGTTTCGCGCAGGCCGAGCGCCACGAACACCGGCGCCACTTCATCGCGCCACACGGCCTCGAGACCGTCGCGCAGCCGCGCGTCGTTCATCGCGTCGAGCACCGTTTCCGATGCGTCGCGCCCCGCCGCGAGCCACTGCTCCGCGAGCCAGCTGTGGCCGAGATTGAGGAAGAACAGCTTCAGCCGTTCGTGGCTGCGCAAATCGTCGGTGACGACGATCTGCGCGTGCCGGCACGGCAATGCCATGCCCGCACGTCGTTCGATCGCCCATAGCGCGTAGGGCTCCGCGATCGCACCGACCGGATGAAGCGGCTCGGACACGATGCGGTCGACGAGCGAGTTGACCCACACGCACCGGTTGCACAGATAGTCGACGAACGCGTCGGGCAACCGCCATTCGCGCGCGAGGCCCAGCACGATGTCGTGCAGCGTGTCGCCGTTGTTCGTGACCAGTTCGCAAGGCAGGATGGAGACGCCATCGTCGGGCCGCACCTGCCAGCGCGCATGAAGCAGCACGAGCAGCTTCGCCGGAAAGCCGCGCGGCACCTGCGCCGGCTGGCCCAGCAGGTCCGCGGCGTCGCGCGGATCGGCACGATAGCCTGCGTCGCCGGTGTTCGACACGATCACGCGCACCGCATCGATCGCGGCACGGCGTATCTCCGGCCAGTCGCGCTCGGCGTCCCACGCGCGATGCACGGCGCGACACTCGACGACTTCGTCCACGACGCCGCCGCGATCGCGCCCGCGAATCCGCACCGGATAGCGACCGGTTGTGCGCAACGCGTCGATTCGCGCGCGGCTGGCCGCATTGCCGGTGGTCTGGACGATACCGATGCCGCCTATCGCGTCGCCGTCGTCCAGTGCCTGAGACACGAACAGGTCGACGTGCGCCAACAGGAAGCGGCTCGTGCCGAACTGCAGGATCGGCGGCGTCATCGCGGGCGCTCCGCGTCCAGGATTCGATCGCTCAGCATTCGACGAGCGCCTTCACGACGGTCTGCCCCGCTTCCAGCAGACGCGGAAGCGCATCCGGTACGTCCTCGAGCCGCATCCGGTGCGTGTTCAGCGCGCGGTCCGGAATGCGCCCGGCGCGCATCGCGTCGAGCACCGTCGCGAAGTCCTCGGCGGTCGCGTTGCGGCTCGCGAGCAACGTGGTTTCCCGCTTGTGGAATTCCGGATCCGAAAACGCGACGTGCCCGCGCACGATCGAGATCAACGTGTATTTGCCGCCGTGCGCGACGAACTCGAAGCCGCGGTTCATCGCATCGAGGTTGCCCGTCGCGTCGAACACCGCATCGAAATACTCGCCGTTCGTCAACGACGCGAGACGCGCCGCGTCGTCCGCACCGGCCTCGACCGTCGCATCGACCGCCAGGTGCCGGCGGCAAAACGCCAGACGATCCGCCCGCGTGTCGAGGCACGTGACGTCCGCACCGCGCAGCTTCGCGAAGATCATCGCGGCCATGCCGATCGGCCCGGCGCCGACGACCAGCGTCCGCTGCCCGGCGCGGACGTCCGCGCGCCGCACCGCATGCGCGCCGATCGCAAGGAATTCCAGCATCGCCGCCTGGTCGAGCGAAATGCCGTCGGCCTTGTGCACGAACTGCGCGGGCACACTCAGGTATTCGGCGAGCGCGCCGTCGCGATGCACGCCGAGCACCTTGATGTTGACGCAGCAGTTCGTGTTGCCGCGACGGCATGCGACGCAGTGTCCGCACGACAGATACGGCATCACGTAGACCACGTCGCCGGCGCCGAGCCCCGACTCGGGCTCGGCCTCGACGACGACCGCGGAAAGCTCATGACCCATCACGCGCGGATATTCGAGGTACGGCTGGTTGCCGGTGAAGATGTGCAGGTCGGTGCCGCAGATACCGACGCGTTGGACGCGCAACAGCACTTCGCCGCTGCCGCGCACGGGCAGGTCGCGCTGCTGCACGCGCAGCACGCCGGGGGATTCGCAAATCACGCTGAGCATGTCGGGTTTCCTTTCGATCGGGTTCATTCGTCGTGGCGTGCGGTGTCGATCCGATAGAAGCGGCGCGCATTGCCGCCGAAGAGGCCGGGCAGCGCCGCGGAGCCGAGCAACTGCGCGCAGTCTTCCTCACACGCGGCCAGCCATTCGGCGTAGCCGCCGCATGCCGACGCCAACCGCAGCACCGGCCAGTCGCTGCCCCACATCATTCGCGCCGGCCCGAACAGGTCGGCCAGCGCGTGAACATACGGTCGCGTGCGCGCTCGCACCGCGGCCGGGCCGGCCGACGGTCCGGCCTCCGTCCAGAGACCGGACAGCTTGCAATGAACGTTCGGCAGGCTCGCCAGCCTGCTCATCGACGATATCCACGGCTGCAGCTCGCCGCGTTCGACGAACGGCTTCGCAGCGTGATCGATCACGATCGGCAGATCCGGATGGCGTCGCGCGAACGCGTGCAACGCATCGAGATGACGCGGCATCACCAGTGCATCGAAACCCAGCGCATGCTCGCGCATCGCCGCGACCGCGCAATCCAGCCGTGGATCGTCGATCCACGCGTCGTCGGGCAAGTCCTGCAGCATCGGTCGCAAGCCGCGCGCCTTCGGCGCGGACGCGAACGCCGCGATCCGCGCCGGTGCGTCGTCGACCTTCATGTCGACCCATCCGACCACCGCGCCGACCGTCGGCGTTTCGGCCGCGAGATCCAGCAGAAAGCGCGTGTCGGCTTCGCTCGGCAGCGACTGCACGAGTACGGTGGTATCGATGCGCGCGGCGTCGAGCAGCGGCGCCAGATCGGTGGGTCCAAAATCGCGGTGAATCGCGTCGAGCTCTGCCGGCGGCCAGCATCCGACCCGTGCGCCGATTCTCCAGTAGTGTTGATGAGCGTCGATGCGCGCGGTCATGCGCGTGCTCCCGGAACCGGCGCGCGCGCATCGATCAGGCCTTCGTCGCGCAGCGCATCCCACAGTCCGGCCGGCAACGGACGCCCGAACCAGTCGATGTTCTGCTTCAGCTGGGCCACGCTGCGCGCGCCGATCACACACGACACGACCGCCGGATGGCCGGACGGAAACTGCAATGCGGCGGCGGGAAGCGGCACGTCGAAGCGGTTGCACAGCGCGCCGAGCCGCGTCGCCTTGTCGATCACGTCGGCACTCGCTTCCGAATAGTTGAATTTGCCGTTGCCGGCGAGCACGCCGGAATTGAACACGCCGCCGATCACGACCCCCGTCCCGACACGGGCGCACGCGTCGAGCAGCGGTTCGAGCGCCGTCTGCTCGAGCAGGGTGTAGCGGCCGGCCAGCAGCACGGCGTCGAGTGCCGCTTCGTTCAGCGCATCGACCGCGACTTCCCACTCGTTTACGCCGAGACCGAACGCGCCGATCTCGCCGCCCGCGCGCAGCGCCTCCAGCGCACGGAACCCGCCGCCACGGGTCAGCTGCTCCCAGTGATGCGCGTGACGATCGCCATGGGTCATCGCGCCGATGTCGTGCACGTACAGCATGTCGATCCGCGCGAGTCCGAGCCGTTGCCGGCTGTCGTCGTGCGAGCGCATGATGCCGTCGTAGCTGTAGTCGTAGACCGGCCGGAACGGCAGCGGCTCGGCCCAGCCGTCGTCGCCCGGCCGCACGCTCGCGTCGGCGCGCATCAGCCGTCCGACCTTCGTGCTGAGCGTGAATGTGTCGCGTGCGCGCGGGCCGAGCCCCGCACCCACGCGCCGCTCGGACAGCGTGTACCCGTAATAGGGCGCGGTGTCGAAATAGCGCAGGCCCGCCGACCACGCAGCGTCGACGAGAGAGGCTGCGTCGGCGGCCGACATCGGCCGATAAAGGCCGCCGAGCTGCGAGCAGCCAAGACCGAGCGCGGACACCGTCAGCCCGCTGCGCGGCAATGTGCGTGTATCGGTTGCGTTCATGAGGCGCGACTGGATGCGGGAAAGTGGCACGGGCAATCAGTACAGGACATTCTTCGCCGCCTGCGAATCGAGGTTCTGCTTATCGACCATCACGACGCCGGTATCGATCAGCTTCGGCGCAGGCTTACGCTCGATGACGTCGAGCGCCGTGCGCACGCCCTGGTTGCCCATCTGCCACGAGCCCTGCACGGCGATCGCCTGCACGGTGCCGTCGCGCACGAAGCCCTGCAGATCCTCGTTGCCGTCGAATCCGATCGCCACCACCTTGCCCGCCTTGCCCGACTGCTTCAGTGCACGACCCATCCCGACCGCGGTCGGCTCGTTCGCACCGAAGATGCCCTTCAGGTCGGGGTTGGACGACAGCACGTCGGTCGTCTGGTTCAGCGCGGTCGCCATTTGCGATTGCGAGTAGTACGGGCCGACGATCTGCAGTTTCGAATGGCTCTCGATGTACTTGCGGAATCCGCCGACGCGGCTCACCTCGGACCCGGCGCCCGGCACGTACGACATGATCGCGATCTTGCCGGACTGTCCGACGCGATCGATCAGCGCCTTCGCGCACAACGCGCCCGCCTTCTCGTTGTCGGTCGACAGGAACGCCTGGTAGTACGGCTTGCCGCCATCCGCGATCGCCGAGTCGATCAACACGACGGGAATATGCGCTTCCCACGCCTTCTTGATCGCGGGTACGAGCGCATCGGGATCGGACGGCGCGAGTACGATGCCCGCCACATGACGCGTGACCGCGTTGTCGACCATGTTGACCTGCCCGCTGATGTCCGACTCGGCCGCCGGCCCCTGGAACGTCATCGTGTAGCCCTTGGCGCCGTCGAGCGCCGCCTTCGCGCCCTTCTGCACGTTCTGCCAGTAATTCGAATTGACCGTCTTGACGATCACGGCGATTTCGCCGCCCGCCGCATACGCGCCGCTGCTGCATACCGAGAACACGCACGCCGATGCCGCCAGCAGGATGGATTTGTTCATGTCTCGCTCCGCTTCTCGTTGGTAGGGACTGCTTGCTGCCGGTCAGGTCCGGCGATTGCGCAACTGGTCGATCCAGACCGTGCCCAGGATCACGATGCCGATGATGATCTGCTGGATGAAACTCGACACGCCGTTCATGTTCAGGCCGTTGCGCAGCACGCCGATCACGAACGCGCCGATCACCGTGCCCGAAATCGTGCCGACGCCGCCCATCAGCGACGTGCCGCCGATGACCGAACTCGCGATGGCGTCGAGCTCGTACATCACGCCTTCGTTCGGCTGCCCGGTGACAAGCCTCGACATCAGCACGCAGCCGGTCACGCCCGCGAGCGCGCCGGACAGCACGTAGGTGAACAGCTTCACGTCCTGCACGTTCACGCCCGACAGCCGGGCCGCCTCCGCGTTCGATCCGACTGCGTAGATGTGGCGGCCGAGCGACGTTCTCGACAGCAGTATGGACACCACGACGAACAGCACGACCATGATCACGACCGGATACGGAATGCCGGGAAACGTCGTGTCGGGGAACCCGTCCGCACCGATGTGCGAGATCCGCAGCAACGCGCCGTTGCCGAGCGCGCCAAACGCGTCGCCGAGATCCGATACCGGCCGGGCGCCCGTGATCTGGAGCGCGAGGCCTCGCGCGACGAGCATCATGCCAAGCGTCGCGATGAACGGCGGCAAGCCCATGCGTGTCACGCAGATGCCGTTGACGAACCCGCACAACGCGCCGACCAGGATGCCGGCCAGCATGGCCGCGGGCACCGGCACGCCCGTCTTGGCCAGCAGCGCGGCACAGACGCCGGCCAGCGCGAGCACCGAGCCGACCGACAGGTCGATGCCGCCCGTGATGATCACGCAGGTCTCGGCCACGCCCAGATAGGCAATGGACGTCACCTGCAGGCCGACGGTCATCAGGTTGTCGACCGAAAAGAACGCCGCGCTCGATATCGAGAACGCGAATATCAGCACGACGAGACTGCCCAGCGCCGCGAACTTCTGGATCAGGTCGCGCCGCCGCTGTCGCGCCGCCCGTTCATCTGCCTGGCTTCGATCGGATGTCATTTCAAGCATGGGAACGCCCCGACGCGTAGTGCATGATCTCCTCCTGACTGGTGTGTTTCGTGTCGACAACCGCGGTCAATCGACCTTCGTGAAATACGGCGATCCGGTCGGTCATGCCAAGCAGTTCCGGCAATTCCGAACTGATCAGCACCACGCCGACGCCGTCGGCGGCGAGCCTGTCCATCAGCCCGTAGATCGCGAATTTCGCGCCGACGTCGATCCCGCGCGTCGGTTCGTCGAAGAACAGGATCTTCGAGCCGCGATAGAGCCATTTGCCGATGACGACCTTCTGCTGATTGCCGCCGGACAGGTTGCGCACGCGCTGGTGCACGGACGGCGTGCGAATCGCGAGGTCCTGCACGTAGCGGCGCGCCACGTCGAGCTCGTCGTCGAAGCGAAGGAATCCGAATCGTGATGCGATGCCGCGCACGTTCGCCAGCGTGAGGTTCGCCGCGACCGGCATCGGCAGCGCGAGCCCCTCCTTCTTGCGGTCCTCCGACAGGTACGCGATGCCGTGCCGGATCGCCTCGCGCGGTGAGCGGATCGTCACGGGCTGGCCGTGCAGCGCGATCGTGCCGCCGTCCGGACGATCCGCGCCGAAGATCGCGCGTGCGATCTCGGTGCGCCCGGCGCCCATCAATCCCGCAAAGCCGAGGATCTCGCCGCGCCGCAACGCGAACGACACCGGCCCGAACACGCCGTCCCGCCGCAGGTCACGAACGTCGAGCAGCACTTCGTCCGTCGGCACCGATTGGCGTGACGGATATGCGTCGTCGAGCGTGCGTCCGACCATGCGCGCGACGATGTCGTCGATGCTGACGTCGGCGAAAACGTCCGTCGAGATATGACGTCCGTCGCGCAGCACGGTCACGCGATCGACGATCTGCGCCATTTCGTCGAGCCGGTGCGAGATATACAGAATCGCGACGCCGTCGGCACGCAGTTCCTCGATGATGCGAAAGAGCTGCACCGTTTCCGCTTCCGTCAGCGACGACGTGGGCTCGTCCATGATCAGCACGCGCGCATCGTGCGACAGCGCCTTCGCGATCTCGACCATTTGCTGCTGCGCGATGGACAGCACGCCAACCTTCGTGGTCGGTGCGACGTTCAGGCCGATTCGCGCAATGCAGCGCGCCGCATCCGCGTTCATGCGTTTCGTATCGACGAACGGCCCGCGCCGCGGCTCGCGCGCGAGAAACAGGTTCTCCGCCACGCTCAGGTGCGGGACGAGATTGAGCTCCTGATGAATGATCGAGATGCCCGCCGCCTGCGCTTCGGAGGCCGAACCGAATCTAACCGGCGCGCCGCGATAGTGAACGACGCCCTCGTCCGGCAGGTACTGGCCGCTGATGATCTTCATCAGCGTGGATTTCCCCGCGCCGTTTTCGCCACACACCGCATGCACTTCGCCACAGCGCAGGTCGAGTCGAATACCGTCCAGCGCCAGGACGCCCGGGAAGCGCTTGCGGATCCCTTCGAGGCGCAGGATCTCCCCGTCCGCTTCGTGCTGCGGGGCGTGACCAGGCAGAGTGCGGGGCATTGCCATTCCGTCTCCTTGGGGCGGATCGACCTCGGCTTCATGCGGTCAGTCCAATTTCGATGAATTACACCAATCAAGCCGAATTTGGTCAAGCCAATTTATATATTCACATCCTATCTTACCAATGGTGAAAACCCGGACATCGGGATGGACCCGCCGCCACAAAGGGCGATGCGATGGGCGTGATAGACTCCGCGACACGCGCTTGCGGCGAAAGCGCACTGACCTCAATTCCTCGGATGAAATCGACAGAACCCAAGCGGCTTTACCAATCCGTCGCGGCCCAGATCGTCGCGTTGATTCGTCAGGGCGAATTCGCGATCGGCGAGCGGTTGCCACCGGAGCGCGAGCTGGCACTGACGCTCGGCGTATCGCGTCCGTCGCTGCGCGAGGCATTGATCGCATTGGAAATCGGCGGGCAGATCGAAATCCGGATGGGCTCCGGTGTCTATGTCCGCGACGCGGCCGCCGACGAAGTCGGCACGATGGCCACGCTCGGCGACAGTCCGTCGGAGTTGATGCAGGCCCGCGCGGCCATCGAAGGCTGCGTCGCCGCGCTGGCCGCCGCGCGAATGACGGCCGCGATGCTCGAGCGCCTGCGTCGCACGGTTCAGCGCATGAAGCGGCTCGCGGACGCAGGCAAATCACCCGTCGAAGCCGACCGGCAATTCCACATGCTGATCGCGGAAGCCGCCGGCAATTCGGTGCTCACCCGCTTCGTCGGCGAGCTGTTCGACAGCCGCCACGATCCGATCGCGACCGCCATGCGCGGTCACGCGGAAAATCCCCAGACCTGGACCGCCGCCGTGTGCGAGCACGAGGACGTGCTGCTCGCACTGCAGGCCGGCGACCCGATTGCGGCGCAGACGGCCATGCGCGCGCATCTTCGCGCGTCGGAAGCGCGCTGGATCGAAGGCGGGCTGAAAGCCGACCCAGACTGAGCGGACGCACGTCGCAATGCCGATAGCCATGGATCGCGTCAAACCCGGCGCACTACAGGACGTCAGCGGAAGATAGCGGAATGCCCGGGAAGCCTTGACTGGCGGAAGGCAGCCGACTCCAACCACTGCTCGCACAGACCCGCCAGGTAAGACTCCCGCAGTTGCAGATAGCCTCCTACCCACAATCCTACCCATATTGGGCTCAGCGGCAATCCGACACCGGCCGCAATGCCCTGAAGGCAAAGGGACGCCGAACAGCTTCCCGCCAAAATGCACCCCAAAGTTGCCCTCACGGGCTCGGTTACGTTCGGGGCGCTCTCGACAAGCCGCCACGACGCTGGCATGCGATCCGACGAGAGTGTGTTAATTATGTCAAGTTGGATCCGCTCGTTAAATGGGTTGGTCACTGCATCGTCCAGCGCCTCGCCGCGCGACACGTGTGCGTGAAGCGACGTGTAGCTCAGCGGCCCTGCAGTTCCGAGGAAGTCCGCTCCAAATCGGCAATGATCCAACGCAGACATTCTTCGGCAAGCGGAGCGAGTTGTCTTCCGGCAAGCGACATTACCTGCAACCGTCGCTGCGTGAGTAAGGGATTGTCGAATGGAATAGCGGTCAATTCGTCGCCGGCGAGTCGCTTGGCAACGGACACATATCCCGACGGCATGATTGCATCCGGGATCGCCTGCGCGAAGCGGTATAGCGCCGCCACGTAGCGACTCGTCATCATCGGCAGTATCTCGATGCCTTCGACATCGCACGCGATGTCGAACAACTGACGATTGGTTGTCCCCTTGTCCTGCAGCAGTACGGGAAAGGCAGTCAGATTCCTGAGAGCGATCTTCGAGCGCCGCGCGAGTGGATGCGCGCGATGCATCAGCGCCATAACCGGCGCGAGCTGCGTGAACTCCACGACGACACCGGCTTCCGGTTTGAAGCTGAACGCGAGCGCAATCGACGCCTCGCCCGACAACAGCATCTGGCTCGCGCGATCTGATTGCACCACTTCTAATTGAATCGCAACATCCGCATGTTTCGCGCAGAACGCAGCTAGCGACACCGGCAAGAAATCGAACGCGAAGCCTTCGGTGCAGGCAATGGTCAACGTTTGTGCACGCCGCCGCTCCTCGCCCCGAATCTCTTCGAATACCGCTTCCGCATCGGCTAACGTCCGCTGCGCATGGCGCAGCAAAAGCCTTCCCGCATGCGATAACACCATGCCGCGCGCATGACGCTCAAATAACGGCACGCCGAGATCGCCCTCCAGTTTGGCGATATGACGGCTCAAAGCCGATACGGTCAGGCCGAGCTTGTCTGTTGCCGAACTCAGTGACCCGGCCTGCGCCACCACCGAAAAATAGTAAAGAGACGGTTCGAGCAGCTTGCGCATGGCAGAGTACCGGTAAAGCCAGACGTTTGACTAAAACGCAAATGTACCTTGTTTGATTGCGAATACAAAAATACTTCGACAGGGCTAACCTGAATCCCGGCTGACCCAAACACCACACGACATGTCCCGACAACGCGCTCTTGCCCTCGCCCGTTCACACTTCGACAGCGGCGATTTCCTTGCTACGCTGAGCCACCGCGTGGCGCTCGCAACAGAAAGCCAGCGCGCCGACGCAGCGCCGCTTCTGCGCCGTTACCTCACTGAAGAAATCGAAGATTCGCTCGTGAAGCTCGGCTTCACTTGCGAGATCATCGATAATCCCGTGGCGGGCATGCCCCCGTTTCTCGTCGGCGAACGCGTCGAGACGCCCGACCGGCCGACCGTGCTGCTCTATGGACACGGTGACGTGATCGGTGGCGATGCATCGAATTGGACGAACGATCGTTCGCCATGGCAGGTGCGTGCGGAAGGCGATCGCTGGTATGGACGCGGCATCGCGGATAACAAGGCCCAACACTCGATCAATCTCGCCGCGCTCGCGGCTGTCTTTGCCGAGCGCGGCGAACTCGGCTTCAACGCGAAGATCATTTTCGAAATGGGCGAGGAAGTCGGCTCGCCCGGCCTCAATGCAATGTGCGAAAACATGCGCGATCGGCTCTCGGCTGATCTTTTGATCGCATCCGATGGTCCGCGCCAGCGCGCTTCATCGCCGACGATCTTCCTCGGCTCGCGCGGCGCACTGCATTTTCGCTTGCGCGTGAACAACCCCGCCGGCGCGCGTCACTCGGGCAACTGGGGCGGCGTGCTCGCAAATCCCGCGACGGTCCTTGCCAACGCGCTCGCAAGTCTCGTCGATGGCAACGGCCGCATCCGCATCAACGGGCTCTTGCCGCCGCCGATTCCGCCGCAAGTGCGCGCACGCGTCGCACAACTCGAAGTGGGCGCGGACGAAGGCGATCCGGCGTTGTCATCGAACTGGGGTGAACCCGGACTCACGCCCGCCGAGCGCGTGTTTGCATGGAACACGCTCGAAGTGCTTGCGATGAACGCGGGCAATGTGACGAACCCCGTCAGCGCGATTCCGCGTTCGGCTGAAGCGGCATGCCAGTTGCGCTTCGTCGTCGGCACCGAATGGCTGCGCGCTAAAGAACTCATCGAGCAACATTTGGCGCGCGAAGGTTTCGACGGCATCGAAGTGTCGATCGAAGCATCGGGCGCCGCGACGCGCCTCGATCCGACCGATCCGTGGGTCGCATTCACCGAGCGATCCATTGAGGCGTCGACGGGCAAGCCCGTGACGCTTCTGCCTAACCTCGGCGGCACCATTCCCAACGAATGCTTCGCCGATACGCTGAATCTCGCGACCATCTGGATTCCGCACTCGTACCCCGGCTGCCGTCAGCATGCGCCGGACGAACACGTGCTCGCACCCGTAATCCGAGAAGCGCTGCAATTGATGACGGGCGTGTTCTGGGACCTCGGCGAGTCCGACGTCCCTGTCACGCGCTAACTCCACAACGAAACTTCGGAACGCACACCATGAATTCCACTGTGATCGAAGATCGCTCGCGGCCGCAAAGCGCCAAGCCGTTGCGCCGGCTCATCGTGGCGACGAGTATCGGCAATGCGCTGGAATGGTTCGATTTTGCCGCATATGGCTTTTTCGCGGTCACGCTTTCAAAGCTCTTTTTTCCCGCGCACGACGAGACCGTGTCGCTATTGATGACCTTCGGCACCTTCGGCCTCTCGTATGTCTTTCGCCCGCTGGGCGCGCTGGTTCTCGGACGTTATGGCGACCGGCGCGGGCGCAAGGCCGCGTTGCTGGTCTCGCTCGCCCTCACCACGGTCGGCACGCTCATCTGCGCATTGATCCCGACGTATGCGGCAATCGGCGTTGCCGCGCCCATCGGCCTGATGACCGCGCGCATTCTGATCTCGTTTTCGACGGGCGGCGAGTTCGGCAGCGGCACCGCGTTGATGATCGAGCAGAAGAGCAAGCGCAAGGCGTTTCTCGCGAGCTGGCAGTTCTCGAGTCAGGGCATGAGCACCGTGCTTGCGTCATTCGCCGGGCTTGCATTGAGCACGATGCTTTCGCCGGATCAGATCGAATCGTGGGGATGGCGCACGCCGTTCGTTTTCGGTCTGCTCGTCGCGCCCGTGGGGCTTTATATCCGCAAGCATATCGACGACACGCTGCCCGCTTCGACGCAACACACGCAGAACGCCGCGCCCATTCGCGACCTGCTCGCGCATCACAAGGGTCGCATCTTTCTGGCGGCGGGCATCATGGCTGTGTCGACGGCGGCAAGCTATCTGATGATCCTCTATATGCCGACGTATGCGGTGAAGCAACTGCACTTGCCGGCATCGACGGGCTTCGCGGCGACGGTCGTCACCGGGACCATCCTCATGCTGTTCACGCCGCTGATGGGCCATCTCGCGGATCGTTATGGCCGCAGCCGGATGATGGTGGTCTCCGCGATCGTGACGTTCGTGACGATCTATCCGTGCTTCGCGTGGCTGCTGTCGAGTCCGTCGTTTGCCGTGCTCATGGCGATCATGGTGATCGCCGGCGCACTGAAAGCGATCTACTTCGGCCCGCTTGCCGCTGTGCTCTCATCGCTGTTCCCCACTTCGGTTCGCAGCACCGGCCTCGGCTTCAGCTACAACATCGGCGTGATGCTTTTCGGCGGCTTCACGCCCTGGCTCGTCACCGCGATGATCGGCGCGACGCACAATCCCCTCTCCCCGGCGTTCTATCTGATGGCGTGCGCCGTGTTGAGCCTTGCTTGCATAGCGGTCTATCACTTCAAACTCGTGAAGCATATTTAAACGATGACCATGAATCAGGATCCTCGCAATCAGACCGGCGACTTCAGCGGCTGGCTCATGTATCACTCGGTCGGCGTCTATCCGGGCCATCGTGAGGCCATGCGCGATGCTCTCGCTTCTTTCGCCGACACATGGTGCGCCGCCGACGATACGCGCTGGGACGCCGCCCTCGCCGCGCGCGCCCGCCTGCTCGGCGACTGGGCCTCGCTCATCGGCGCCAATGATGCCGACGTGTTCGGCGCGCAGAACGTCACCGATGCCTTCGCGCGCTATCTCGACGGCCTCGCCGATGCGACGCTGAAGAATCGCACCGTGCTCGTCGCCGCCGATTGTTTCCCGAGCCTGCACTTCCTGCTGTCGGGTCTCGCGCAGCGACGCGGCTTCGACCTACGCACGGTGCGCGTACGCGAGGGCGAAACCTACGTGCGCGACGAAGACTTCATTGAAGCATGGACCGACGACGTCGCGCTGGGTTTGGTCACGTGGGTATCGTCGCTGACGTCGAAGCGTATGAATCTCACTGCGATATGCGAGCACGCACGACGCCGTGGCAGTCTCGTTGCGCTCGACGTGACGCAAGGCATCGGCATCCTGCCGCTCGATCTGAACGATACGCCCTTCGACTTCGTATGCGGTTCGACGCTGAAATGGCTATGCGGCGCGCCGGGCACCGGCCTCGGCTATATCGCGCCGAAAGCGTTGCAAGGGAACGCAAGCCCGGCCGTGCGCGGATGGTTCAGTCAAGAAGACCCGTTCAACTGGGACATCGATTCGTTTTCGTACGCAAGCGACGCGCGCCGGTTCCATACGGGAACGCCCTCCGTGCTGCCCTTCGTCGCATCGCAGCCCGGCATGACGTGGCTGCGCGCGCAGCCTGCGGGAAGCGTTCGTGCGCACAATCTGTCGCTCGCGCATGAACTCATCGCGATGGTCGACGACAAAGGCTATCGCCTGCTCTCTCCGCGCAACGACGACGAGCGCGGTGGCAGCATCATGGCCGAAGCGCCCGCGCATCTCGACGCCGCAAAGCTCGTCGTGCAACTGAAGGAAGCAGGCGTGTTCGTCGATTCACGAGGCCGCACGCTGCGCTTCTCGCCCGGCGTCTGCACGACGCGCGACGGTATCGACCGGCTCGCCCAATGCCTTCCGGCATGAAGACCACGATGGTCCGTTCGCGTTCACCGCGACGAATCGGAATCGCTTGTGTGCTGACAGGTCCGCCGGCTGGCGCCGTGTATCACGCGCCGCTGTCCAACCTTATCATTCAAGTGACTCCTTATGAACCCGACCGTATCCGCATCCATTCTCGCTGACGCCGCGATCGAAGGCGTGCAAGGCTTCATCGTTCCGATGAGCTGCACGGACCTTCCCGCGACGATGCAGTTCTTCATCGCGCGCCTCGGCTTTCGTCTCGACGCGATCTTCCCCGCCGACGGTCCGCGCACCGCGATCCTTTCGCGCGGCACCTTCAAAATACGCCTCGGCCTCGACGTAAAAGACGGCCTGCAAACGCTGCAGGTGCTCTGCGACGATCCCTCTCAAACGCCCGGCGAAACGCGCGAACTCGTCGCGCCCAACGGCGTGACCGTGCGGCTCGTGCACGCCAATCCGCCGATGCATCTGCCGGAGACGCGCCAGCAACTCGTGCTTTCCCATGCGGGCGATGCCGCGCACTGGAGCATTGGCCGCGCGGGCATGCGTTATCGCGATCTGCTGCCCGAGCGTCATGGCGGTGCGTTCATTGCATCGCATATCCGTATTCTCGATGGCGGCCCGGTGCCCGATTATGTGCACTTTCACAAGATCCGCTTTCAGGCCATCTTCTGCCGCAAAGGCTGGGTGCGTCTTGCATACGAAGGACAGGGCGAGCCCTTTCTGCTGGAAGCGGGCGATTGCGTGTTGCAGCCGCCGGAGATTCGTCATCGCGTGCTGGAAAGCTCAGCGGGCGCCGAAGTGATCGAACTCGGCAGCCCCGCCGAGCACATCACGATGGCCGATCACGACATGCGCCTGCCGAACACGCTTTACGATGCAGATCACGATTTCAACGGTCAAAGCTTCGTGCGCCATGTCGCGAAGCAGGCGACGTGGACGCCGTGGAAATCGCCAGGCTTCATCGCGACCGATACGGGCATCGGCCACGCGACGAAGGGTCTTGCAGGCGTGCGTGTGGTGCGTCCGGCGAGCGCCGGCCAGCAAGTCGCGCGCATGCACGACACTGAGTTCTGCTTCTTCTTCGTGCTCGCGGGTAGCGTGGACGTGAGCGCAAACGATCGGCAATGGCATCTGGAAGCAGACGACAGCATCGCGATTCCTGGCCAGCTCCGCTACGCGTTCGGCAACTGCAGCGCCGACCTCGAACTGCTGGAAGTGACCTTGCCTGCGGACTTCTCGCTAGCCTGAGCTTATCGAAATGACAATGTCCATGATCGATCACACGACCGTCGCTTTCGTATCGGGCGCCAATCGCGGACTCGGCGCGCAATTCGTTGCGCGCCTGCTCGCACGCGGCGCGGGCAAGGTGTACGCCGCGTCGCGTACGGGCGATACTGCGATTCACGATACCCGCGTTATTCCCATCGCACTCGATGTGACTGACGACGCCAGCGTCGCGCGCGCCGCGAGCCTCGCCGCGGATACGACTCTGCTCATCAACAACGCGGGCGTCAATCGGCAAGCGGGGTTCTTCGCCGACGATGCAATCGGCCATGCACGCGCCGAACTCGAAGTCAATTACTTCGGCATACTTCGCATGGCCCGCTCGTTTGCGTCTGCCCTGAAGACAAACGAAGGCGCGATCATCAACGTGCTCTCGATCCTCGCGCGGACGGCGCTTCCCGCAATGGGCTCGCTGTGCGCATCGAAGGCAGCGGCGCTGCGCCTGAGCGAATCGCTGCGCGCCGAACTCGCGCCTCATCGCGTGCGCGTCATCGCGGCGCTTCCCGGCGCGATCGATACGGACATGAGCCGCGATTTCGCTGGCCCCAAACTCTCCCCTGCCGAAGTCGCCGATGCCGCGCTCGACGCGCTATCGGGCAACGCCAGCGAAATCCCTATCGGCTCCATGGCGCAGGAGCTTGCTGCGGGTCTCGCCACGGACCGCGCCGCGACACAGGCCCAGCTTCATTCGACTTTTTAGCCGCGTTCATCGACGGAGACGACATTGGGTTCCTACATCGACATCGACAGTCATGATGGCCAGCGCTTTCGCGCGTATCAGGCCGTGCCTGCGCAGGGCTCGGGGCCGGGCCTCGTGCTGCTGCAGGAGATTTTCGGCATCAACGGCTATATGCGCACCATGGCCGACCGCTTCGCTGAAGAGGGGTACGTCGTGCTCGTTCCCGACCTTTTCTGGCGGATGAAGCCGGGCGTCGAACTCGGCTACGGCGAAGCGGATTTCAACGAGGCACTAGGCTATAACGAGCGGCTCGACATCGATCTCGCCATCGCAGATATCGGCTCGACCATCGCCGCATTGCGCGCATTGCCGATGCAGGCGGGCAAGGTCGGCGCGATCGGCTATTGCCTCGGCGGCAAGCTCGCGATGCTTGCGGCCGCACGTCTGGAGTTAGATTGCGCGACGAGCTATTACGGCGTCGGACTCGATGCGTATATCGACGAGATACCGAATATTCGCTATCCGATGCTTTTTCACTTCGCGGGCAACGACGCATTCTGCCCGCCGGAAACACGCGAGCGTCTGCAGGAAGCGTTTGCAGCCAATCCGCGCATCGCGGCCCACGTGTATCCGGACTGCGATCATGCGTTCGCCACGCCCGAGCGGCCCCATTACGACAAGCCTGCCGCGACCATGGCGTACTCGCGCACGGTCGCGCTGCTGCGCAACGTGCTCGGTCCGATTCACGATCTGAACGCGCTGTGGGAACGCCACTGCTATTACGAGTTCGCCACGCGAGACGTCGATGCGATCATGCCGACGATGGTCGCTGAGCCCTACGTCAACCACGTCCCGACGATGACCGGCGGCGTCGGTCACGATCAGTTGAAGCGGTTCTACAAGCATCACTTCGTGAATGCGAATCCCGAGGACACGAAGCTCATTCCGGTCTCGCGCACGATCGGCGCGGACCGCATCGTCGATGAATTCGTGTTCTGCGCCACGCATGATCGCGAGATCGACTGGCTCTTGCCGGGACTCGAACCTACGGGCAAGTACTTCGAAGTGCCGATGCTCGCGGTTGTCTGCTTTCGCGGCGACAAGCTCTACAACGAGCACATCTACTGGGATCAGGCTTCCGTGCTCGTGCAGATCGGCGTGCTGAATCCAACCGGTCTACCCGTCGCCGGCATTCAGACAGCCAAGAAGATGATCGATGAAACGTTGCCGACCAATACGCTGATGCGCAATTGGGAATCGAGCGAAGGCAAGGCCGTCTGAAGCATCATCGAACTTGATCGTAGAAAGCGCGCTGTCCATCGGGCAGCGCGCTTTCTACATGGGCGCATGAACGCTGCACGAGCCTTGCGGTTCCTGCAAACCCGCATTGATAAATTGCGAATACACGAGTGAATATGGCTCGGTAAGGTTACGTGACGGAACCGACACTGCATTCCGTTTGAGCTTGCGAATACCGAAAATCACTCATCATTCGTTATGCAAATGAACAGAAAATCGCTCTCCTTCGCTGCGTTTCTCGCTGCATGTAATATCGGGCAAGCTCATGCCGCGTCCGTCACGTTGTACGGTCTCATCGACTACGGTGTGAACTATCAGAGTAACAGTGGCGGCGGCCGCTTGATCGGAGGATCGAGCGGCATCATGCAGGGCTCGCGCTGGGGCTTCAAGGGCAATGAGGACTTGGGCGGCGGTCTCGCGGCCATCTTCCAGCTCGAGAACGGCTTCGATGTCGGCAACGGGAGATCACTGCAGGGCGGCGCGCAGTTCGGACGGCAAGCGTGGCTCGGCCTCTCCAGCAACGCGTACGGTACGCTCACGCTCGGACGTCAATACGATTCACTCGTCACATTCGTCGAAACGCGCATAAATTCTTCGAATTACGGCGGCGGCACCACCGCGCATCCGGGCGATCTCGACAATCTGAACAACAGCAAGCGCGTCAACAACTCGATCAAATACATGAGCCCGAGTCTGGGCGGATTCACGTTCGGTGGCGTCTATGGATTCGGTGGACAGGCGGGCGATTTTTCGCGCAACCGGATATGGTCCACCGGTATCGGTTACGACTATGGCAACTTCTCGGCGGGCGTCGCGTACATGAACGTGCGCAATCCGAACCAGTCGTTCTTCACCGCCACGCCGACAAACGTATCGGGCACGAATCTGAACAACATGACCGCAAGCCCTGTCTATAGCGGCTATGCATCTGCGCGCACGTATCAGGCCATCGCTGCGGCCGGACGCTATACGATCGGGCCGGCGACCGTCGGGTTCGTCTATAGCAACGTGCAGTTCAAGAACCTCGGCGATACTTCGTCCGGTTCGAATCCTCTCCGGCTAACGGGAACGGCGAGATTCAATACGGGCGAGTTCAATCTCACGTACTTCTGGACTTCTGCCCTAGCGAGCGAGCTCGTCTATAGTTATACGCACGGCTCGGGCGTGGGCACGATAGGTTCGTCGAGCTACAACACCGTGTCTTTGTCGCTCGATTATTACCTTTCGAAGCGCACGGACGTCTATGTGATCAGCAGCATGCAACTCGCAAGCGGGACCGATTCCACCGGACACGCCACGCGCGCGACGCTCAACGCGCTGACGGCGTCAGCGACGAATCGCCAGACATTTGTTCAGCTGGGCATGCGTCACAAGTTCTGACGTGCCGAGGCGCCCGCCAGTCTTGTGAATCTTTCTTTCGGTCCCGCCTTTGAAGGCCTCCCTCATGGCGGGGATTTTGTCAAACCGCCTGCCTACCGCCATCGACCGGCAAGAAGATGCCGGTGATGAACGAGGACACCGGCCCTGCCTCGGCGGCATCCGCCCCGTTCTTCCCCGCGCGTTCCGCGCTCCGATCATTCAACCGCCAGGAGCCATTTCAATCTGCGCTTCTCGGCCGTCGCCGCGCATCACCGATCATCTTCGCGCCCCGCACTGCGCACCCGCACGATGCGATAAAGTACAGATGATGAGCCGGAGCCCGAGCGCCGCGCGCATGCCAACCGCCGTGGCAGTTCCGGCCGCGTCGATGCCCCGGTCACGTCGAGCATCCGACTTCCCGTCGTCGATCCCGACGGCCCATTTCGTTTTTTGACCATGAACGCACCCACTGACAACGCATCTTCGGCTCCGTCGGTCCTCGGCGTCTATCGGCAACTGGCGGATCCGTCCGCCGGACAATGGATCGTCAGCCGCTCCGAGCGCGCGCACATGTACCGGATCCAGCACCACCGACCGGACGGCAGCACATCCGTCGATACGGTCGTCGATGCGGACAACCTCGATGCGAAGCTGCGCAAGTGGCATCAGGAGGGTTTCGCGCGGCGCGACGACGCAGCCGGAAATCGCCCGTCGCCCGCGCGCCGTGAAAGGTTCATGCAGGACCTGCGGCGTGCACTCGCGCCCCAGCCGGCCGCCCGGGGCGACGCGGCCGACGCCGTGCCTGTGGGCGGCGTGCCGATGCCGCGCGGCGCCGGCGGCCCGCTCGTGCCGCCGCACAACCCCGCATACCTGTTCACCGCACGCGCGGCCAACGTGCTGGAAGACATCGTCGAGAACCGCCGCATCCTACTGATCGGTCACACGGGCACCGGCAAGACGAGCCTGATCGAACAGGCCGCCGCGCGCACGGACCACGGCGTGCTGCGCTCGAACATGAACGGCCAGACCACGGTCGGCGATTTCGTCGGCTTCTGGACCGTCAAGGGCGGCGAGACGATCTGGGTCGACGGCGTATTGCCGACCGCCATGCGCGCAGGACTGTGGCTGATCGTCGACGAGATCGACTTCGCGGAACCAGCGATCCTCGCGGTGCTGACCGCCGTGCTCGAACCGGCCGGACGGCTGCTGCTCAAGGAGAAAGGTAACGAGATCGTCGTGCCGCACTCGTCGTTCCGGCTGTTCGCGACCGCAAACGCCGTCGGCGCGATGGGCCAGTTCCGCCACCTTTACCAGGGCGCGAACCTGATGAACGAGGCGTTCCTCGACCGCTGGCGCGTGTACCACCTCGACTATCTGCCGCCGCACGACGAGGCGCAGGTACTGCAACGCACCTTCGGCCCGCGCATGTCGGCTGCGATGGCCGACACGTTCGCGGCAATCGCCGCCGACTGCCGCGTCGCGTTCGTCCGCGAGGATCTGGCGAGCGCGTTCTCGACGCGACGTCTGCTCGACTGGGCCGAACTGACGCTGCGAACCGGCGATCCCGAATCGGCCGCAGGCCCGACGATCTATGCAAAGGTCGGCCCGGAAGACGCGGCGTTGATCCGCAGCATCGTGCACCATTACATCGCTCTGGAGGTGTAGCGCGATGGATCGGGACGACGACGCGCGCTCGGCTCACCTGACGCGCCTGGCTCGCACGCTCGCGCGGCGGCACGGGATCGACGTGCGCTTCGCGCGTTACGGCCCGGTCGTGCAGCGCGATCGGCTGGTCCTGCCAGAGACACGGCTCGCCGGCGACATCGACGACGAAGCGATCACCGGCTTCGTCGATCTCCATGCGGCACGCATGCGCTTCAGCGCGATCGACACCCTGACCGCACTGAAGTCACCGGTCGTACGCGCCGTCGGGCAGGCGATCGAGGACCGACGCGCGGCCGCGCAGCTCGTCGCGCTTTATCCGGGCGCGCAGCGCTTCCTCGCACGGATGCGTGCAACGCTGGCCACCGACACGTTGCGAGGCTGGCCGCAACGCACGTGGCGCGACAAACTGCTGTGGCGCATCGAACGCGCGCTGTGGCGCGAACCGCCGACGACCATCGAGCATCTGCCGTCGCTCGACGCGACCGTCGAGGCAGCCGCCGACCTCATCGATGAAGCACTCGCGGCGGCGTCGACCTCCGACAGCATCCACACCGCGCAGCGGATCGTAGCACGCGTTCGCGCGCTGGCCTCGGCCGGTGCGAACAACATGATGTTCACCGCCGATCCTGGCAGCACGCTCGACCGCGACACGATCGCCATGGAATTCGACGCAGACGAGCCCGGCACCTCGGACGACACGCGTGCGGCAGCAGCAGCCGAGTCCAGCGCTGCCGCGATCGCCGAAACGGCATCGTCACCGGAAGTACCGTCGCACGGCGACGCGACGCGCGGCACGGTCCGCCTGTCCGAGGAGAACCGGCCGCTGTGCTCCATCCCGCTGACCACGGCATTCGACACGGTGACCGACTTCACGGGCAAAGGCGAACCGGCACGCTGGCATCGTCTGCGCAGCGCCGCACGCGCACAGACGGAACCGTTGCGGATGCGTCTCGAGCGCGCGTTGAAGGTCGAGGAGCAGACGCACTGGAACCGTGAACGGGAGCGCGGACAGCTCGATCGCGCGTCGCTCGCACGCGTCGCGACCACGCCCGGCTATCGGACGCCGTTTCGCGTCACGCGCGCGGCACCGGGACGCGACGCGGCGGTGACCCTGCTGCTCGACTGCAGCGGCTCGATGGCGGGCCGGAAGATCGAACTCGCCGCGCTTTGCGCGGCCGCGTTGTGCGACGCGCTGATGCAGCTCGGCTTCGCATGCGAAGTGCTCGGCTACAGTTCGGTCGAAGATGCCGCGATGCGCGCACACTACCAGCGCTGGATCGACGGCGGCAACGGCGCATTCGGCTACAACCGTTTCGTCGAACGGCTCGACCTGCGTGTGTACAAGCGCTTCGATTCGGACAACCCGATCGGCCTCGCCTGCATCGAATGCGGGCACGAGAACCCGGACGGCGAAGCGCTGAGCTGGGCCGCCGACCGGCTGCTCGCAAAGCGCGCGCGCCGACGGATCCTGATGGTGCTGTCCGACGGGTATCCGGCCACCGGCGACGGCAACCCCGCGATCCTGCGCACCGATTTGCGGGCACGCGTCGATGCGCTTAGTGAACAGCGCGTCGAATTGATCGGCGTCGGGATTCTCGACGATTCGGTTGAGTCGTTTTATCCGATCAGCGTCGTGGTCGAGCAGCTAAACGAGCTGCCAGGCGCGGCGTTCAGCGTGCTGAGCGAGGCATTGCTGGATCGCCGCTGAGCGTGCGCGCGACCGGGCCGTGCCCGCTTCATCGCGAAGCCGGTCGCCGAATGCACGGCGAAGATGCGCCGGCATCGCGGCCCGCAATGCGCCCGCGGCACGGTCGAAATGTTCATCGATCCGTCACGGAACAATCGCGCCCGATATCGATGCCGCCTGCCCGGATGCCGCGCAGCGATGTCCGAATCGTGGCGCGGCTGTGATGGCGTCGCGTTGAACGGAACCCGGTCAGCGTTCGTTCGCCGTGTCGGCCACTTCGGTGCGTGTCGGCGCAGCATTCGGGTGCTCGCACGAATCGTGCCCCCGAAGCCGTCCACGCCGGCACGCGACGCCAGAACGTCGCCACGCCGGGTCGCGCGACGGTGGCTCGGCGCGCGTCCACATCGGAGAAAAAAAGGACTGATCCGGCCTTTGGCGCGTCCCGTGCATCGGCGGCCGCGCCACCTGACACCCGCCACGCTACGGCGCCAACGCCAGTGCCTGCTCGAAGAAATCGATCGTCCCGAAATTACCAGATTTCAGCGCGAGCGCCAGTTGGATACCGTTTCTTCCGATGCCGACGGCCCACGGCACGCCCGGTGCGATCGGGGCGCCGATGTGCAAGATCGACAGGTCCAGTGCTTGGACGATAGCGCCCGACGTTTCCCCGCCCGCGACCACGAGTTTCCTGACACCGGCATGCGCGACAAGGCAAGCCGCGATCGTCGCGAGCGCGCGTTCCATCAAGCTGCTGGCCATGTCGGCGCCGAGCGCCTCCTGGGCCTTCCTGACCGCATCGGGTGATGCGCTGCCGTAGATCAGCACGGGGCCGTCGGACACGCGCGCCGACGCCCACTCGATCGCATCTTCGATCAGCCGGTCGCTGTCGGCGAGCTCCAGCACATCGAGCCGGAACGCGAGACGCGCGGCCTGCCACCGCTCGACCTGCGCCTGGGTAGCCGACGAGCAACTCCCGGAAAGCACGACGGCGTTACCCGCGATCGCCGGCAACGCCGACGTCTGTGCAACCGTGTTGCCAAGCTTGCCTGCTGCGCGGAAATTCGCGGGAAGGCCCGCAGCAACGCCGGACCCGCCGGTGACGAGACGGTGGCCGGCGACAGCCGCGCCGATCGTCGATAAGTTCCGGTCGGTCACAGCGTCGACGATCGCATACCGGATGCCTTCGCGCCCGAGTCGGTCACAAGCAGACCGGATCGCTACTGCGCCTTGCTCGACCGTCGCGAGCCCGATCGCACCAACCGGCCGCCGCGTCTGCGCCTGCAGCACGC
The DNA here is from genome assembly GCF_052851275.1 of Burkholderia sp. SR8. Taxonomy (NCBI): domain Bacteria; kingdom Pseudomonadati; phylum Pseudomonadota; class Betaproteobacteria; order Burkholderiales; family Burkholderiaceae; genus Burkholderia; species Burkholderia sp. SR8. The sequence continues at coordinate 18,180 of NZ_JAULUC010000026.1, read as the reverse complement.
GAACGAGGTTCGAATCGGTCATCGGCGTAAGCGGATGATCGCGCATCCCCGATTCGTGCAGCAGCCCGTCGCCGACGAACAGGCAGCCGCGGTACAGCGTACGGCCGTTTTCCGGAAACGCCGGGCATGCGACCGCGAAACCGATGCCCAGCGAATCGCACAACGCGTCCGCCACCGGGCCGATATTGCCGGCCGGCGTCGAATCGAAAGTCGAGCAGTACTTGAAAAAGAACTGCTCGCAGCCGGCACGCTGCAGCCAGTCGAGCGCCGCGCGCGACTGACGCACGGCGTCGCGCGGCTCGGCGGTACGCGTCTTCAGCGCGATCACAATCGCGTCCGCGTCCGGCACCTCGCCGTGCGATGGCACACCTATCGTCTGTACCGTGCGCATCCCGCCGCGCACGAGCGTGCTGGCGAGATCGGTCCCGCCGGTGAAATCGTCGGCGATGCAGCCGAGCAGTGGCCGGCTCCGCATCACGCAACCTGCCGCTGAAAACCGAACAGCCGTGCCGGATTGTCGACGAGCATCTCGTGCCGCCGCGTCGGTTCCGGCACCCAGCGCTTCACGAGCGAGAAATTCCGCCCTTCGTCCTCGTCGCGGAACGGCTCGATATCTGTCGGAAGCGCATCCGCGGGGCGCTCGGCGCCGCCCGTATGCGGCCAGTCGCTTCCCCAGATCACCTGCGCCGGCGCCGCGTCGGCAAGCGTCCTGCCGATCGCGACGGTGTCGGCGTACGCCGGCTTCTGCAACGAAATCTGGTATGGCCCGGACAGCTTCACGAACACCTTGCCGGACTGCATCATCCCAACGAGCGCCGACATGCCCGGCTGCTCCGGCCCGTATGCAGCCTTCGCGAGCCCGAAATGGTCGATCACGACCCGATGAGGCTGAACCTGGATGCGGCGTGCCAGCTCGTTGAGGATCGGCAGCGCCGCGAAGATCTGGATGATCAACGGCTTGCCGCGCAACGTGTCGACCGTCTGCTCGAGCCGCGTGATCGCGCTGTTGAAGTTGCGGTCCTTGCCGACCTCGAGGTTGATGCGCACGCCGACGACGCCCGCACCCGCCAGGTCGTCGAGCTGTTGGGCCGAAAAAGTGTGGTCGATCACGGCGATGCCACGCGCGTTCGCGCCCAGCTGCCGCAGCGCATCGACGAGACACGCGTTGTCGGTGCCGTAGACGCTCGGCTGCACGAGCACCGCTTGTTCGACGTGGATCGCCTCGTGAAAGCGCCGCAGGTCCTGCACCGTGGCCGGCGGCGGCGTGTACTTCCGTTTCGGCGCATACGGAAAGCGCTCCGGGTCGAATATATGGCAATGCGAATCGATTACCCCGGAAGGCACCGCGAATTCAATCGCGGACATCTGTCCCAGTTCCTTGCCCATGACCTTGTCGATCCCGATGAATGACGACGCGCCGATTGCGGCGCCCGTCGCGACGAGCATTTGACGGCGATTGACCACAGCATGTCTCCAGGTTCTTGTATGTCTTGAATGAAATGCGTGAAGCCGGACCGCGCGGGCGCCACCGGCACCCGTGCCGGACCCACTCAGCCCGCAACGACGCGCGCGACTTCGTCGCCGAACGCCTTGCAGCCGAACCGACCGCCGAGATCCGGCGTGCGCGTCTCGGGGTTTGCGAGCACAGTGTCGACGGCCGCCTCAATCGCATCGCCGGCCGCGACGAACGACGGGTTTCCGTGGTGTTCCCCCATCCACCGGATCAGCATCGCGACCGAGAGGATCATCGATACCGGATTCGCCTTGTCCTGACCGGCGATGTCGGGGGCCGACCCATGCTGCGCCTGCGCACAGCAATGCGTGTCGCTCGCCATCATGGAGCCGGCAAGCCCGAGGCTACCGGACAGCTCGCTCGCGAGGTCACTGATGATGTCGCCGTAGAAGTTCGTCGCGACGAGCACGTCGAAACGTTCTGGCGAACGCACGAGATGCGCGGTCGACGCATCGACGAGCAGGTCGTCGAGCTGCACGTCGGGGAATTCCTTCGCGACTTGCCGCACGCATTCGAGAAACAGGCCGTCGGTCATGTGAAAGCTGTTCGCCTTGTGGATCGCCGTGACCTTCCTCTGGCGCTTCATCGCGAGTTCGAACGCGCGGCGCGCGATCCGCTCGCTGCAATGGCGCGTGATCTTGCGCATCGAAATCGCCATGTCGGGGCTCGGCATCAGTTCCGCCCAGCCCTTCGTCATGTTGCGATCGGGATAGAAGCCTTCAGTCGCCTCGCGCATGATTACGAGATCCATCGTGCGTCCCTCGCGCATGTTCGACGTCAGGAACGGCCGCGTGCGGGCCGGACGGACGTTCGCATACAGGTCGAGGCCGATTCGGAATCCGGCAGACACGTTGCGGCCGCCCTTCTCCGGCGCCGGATAGTCGGCATGAGACTGCGTGCCGAGAATGATGCCGTCGTAGGTCTTCGCCTTCTCCAACACTTCGTCGCGCAATGTTGTGCCGTATTTCTCGAGGCTCACGAAGCCGACGTCGTCGTAGTCGAACGACAGGTTAAGGCCGAACTTGCGGTCGGCGGCCGTCAGGGCGGCCATCGCGGCCGAGGTGATTTCAGGACCGATGCCGTCGCACGGCAAAACCAGGATACGCATTCTTACTCTCCGTAAAGGATATGGTCTTCACGTCCGCAGACGTCCACGACAAAATTGTACTATATAGCATAGAAATACAATTATAGGGTTTGTTCTGAATCCACCGGGGCGTTGATCTCAGGGCTTCGTCAACGCGGCGCCCTGCGTGCGACGACTGTCGCGCCCGCCGCCTGCGGCCGAGCGGGCGACGATCAGCACGACGACGCCGCTAAGCGCGAGGAACGCGCCGAGCATGGTCAACGCCCAGAAGTACGAGTGCGTCGTTTGCCGAATCCAGCCGGTCAGGTACGGGCCGGCGAACCCGCCGAGGTTGCCAAACGCGTTGATGAACGCAATGCCCGCGGCCGCCGTCGTGCCCGACAGGAGGCTGGCCGGCAGCGTCCAGAACACCGTGTTGGCCACCCACAGTCCGGTAGCCGCCACGCACAATGCGGCCATTGCGAGCCACGGGTTCGCCGACACACTGGCCGCGACGAATCCCAGCGCCCCAACGAAGGCCGGCACCGCGATATGCCACTTGCGTTCGCCGGTACGGTCCGAATGCCGGCCGATCACGATGCTCGCGAGCGCGGCGAATACATACGGCACCGCAGATGCCGCGCCAACCTCGAACGTGCTCAGATGCCCGAGACTCTTGATGATCTGCGGCAGCCACAGCGTGATGCCGAAGAACGCGAGCAGCACGCAGAACTTCGAGAATGCGAACGCGAGCGTCGGCCCGTGCACGAACACGTCGCGCACGCGCACCGGGCTGCGGCCGCTCGCCTGCTTGGCGCGCGTCTCGTCCTCGATCTTCGCGACCAGCCATGCGCGTTCGTCGGGCTCGAGCCACGCGGCTTCCTCGGGCCGTTCGGTCAGCCAGTAGAGCGTCACGATGCCGATCGCGATGGCGGGCACCCCCTCGATGATGAACAGCCATTGCCAGCCGGCGAGCCCGCCCACGTGATTGCCGAAGTGCAGGATCGCGGTCGACAACGGGCCGCCGATGATCACGGAGATCGGATTGCCGAGCATGAACACCGTAATCGCCTTCGCGCGCTCCTCGGCCGGAAACCAGCGCATCATGTAGAACACGAGCCCGGGAAAGAAGCCCGCTTCCGCGACGCCGATCAGCGCTCGCAGCGTAAACAGCGACGTGGTATTGAATACGAACGCCATCATCGCGGCCAGGATGCCCCACGTGATCATGATGCGTGCAAGCCACACGCGCGCTCCGACCCGCTGCAGGATCAGGTTGCTCGGCACCTCGAAGGCGACGTAGCCGACGAACAGGATCCCCGCCGCAAAACCGTAGACGCTCGGCGACAGGCCCAGATCCTTGTTCATATCGAGCGCGGCAAAGCCGATGTTCACGCGATCCAGGAAATTGATGAGGAACATTAGGATCATGAACGGTATGAGCCGCGCCGATACCTTGCGCATCGTCCGCTGATGGATTTTGGGTTTCATCGATGTCTGCCTCCCAGGATGATTTGTGTCGGCCGGCGCGGCCGGCCGTATGTCGTGCGCCGTGTGTCTCAGAAGAAGTGCTGCAGGCCGATGCCGACCATCGTCTGGTGGTTCGTCCCGGCGTCCGTCGCCGACAGGTTGTAGATCTGCGCCGCGTGGCCGTACTTCGCGCGCTGATACACGCACATCGCGTAGAGATCGGTGGATTTGGAGAACAGATAGTCGGCGCTCACGCCGACCTGGTTGCGCGTGCCCTGCATGATCACGTTCTTCTTCTCATCGTTCGGCTTCGCGTAGAAATACGCGGCCGATACCGCGAACGCCGGCGTCAGCCGGTACTGCGCGCCGGCCTCGAGCGAGTCGACGCGATCGCCGGTGAGCGTCCAAGTCGAACGCGTATAGAGCCCGGAAAGCCGCAATGCGCCGAACTGGTAACGCGCGCCGATGCCATAGGTGCGAAAGCTGCTCGCGGCATTGGCTTCCTTCAGATTGGTCCACGCCGCGTTCGCGAGCAGTCCGCCGTTCGCGAATTTCACCCCGACGCTCTGCGTGCTGCCGTTCGAGAAGGCGCCGGCCTGTCCGCCGAAACCGTAGAGCCCGCCGAACGTGAAACCGCCGATCGAAGCACTGGTGACCTTCGCCGAGTTGTCGACGCGTGCACCGCCGATCCGGTCGAAATCGGTCGTGCTCCCGTTGTTGCCCAGCAGCACATTCGCGGTCCCGGGCCGATGCATGTACGAGCCGATGTAGTTCGATGCCGCGATCGGCGCGAAGTCGTACATGAAGTCATACTGGCGACCGAGGCTGACGGTCGCCCACGGCGATTTCAGTCCGACCCATGCCATACGTCCGAACAGCCGCGTCACCGCGGCCGTGGAGCCCGACGCACTCGTGCCCTGCGCGAACGTACCGTTGTTGCCGTTGAAGCCGTTTTCGAGCTGGAACAGTGCGTGCCAGTTGCCGCCGAGATCCTCGTCACCCTTCAGCCCGAACCGGTTGCCGTTGGCCATCCCGCTCTGCTCCTGCGTCTGCACGTGCCCGCCGACATTGCTCGTATACATCACGCCGATGTCGATGATCCCGTACAGCGTCACGCTGCTCTGCGCGTGCACCGCGCCCGCTGCCAGACAGCCCGCGGCCACACCGGCCGCCACTACCAATTGCCGCATCTCCGTCCTCCACACCCTCTTTTTGTACAATATGTCGATTAAATACAATCAATCGCATGCTGGGTTCGCCATGCACGGCGTCGCGTCGGTCGAATGCGATCACGCCGGCGGCGTGTCGACTACCGTGGCGCGCCTAATGTTTTTTATTGCGAACAAATACAATTTAAGCGACGTGATGGCGATTGGACACCCCTGTAAACCCGGCAAGCTGAGACGGTCGAACGGAATCGACGAGTGAGCGCCACCGAGACGCCACGCGGTGCGACGGATCGGGGAGCAGAGCCGAAATCGGCCGGACATACACCTAAGGAACGGGCGCCGGAGCAGCGCGGCAGAGCGTTCCTCTGCGCCGGCGCCACGCCGTACGACGAGGAACGCGGGCAAGCGCCGGGATCAGAGGTGGGCTTCGGGCACGGGCAGCACCTGCTGCGGATCGTTTGCCGGCAGGCCGCCCGTCTTGAGCCGGCTCACCACGTCGAGGTGACGCCGCATGAACGCGGCCGCGTGCTCGCGCTCGCCGCTTTCGATCATGTCGAGCAGTTCGAGGTGTTCCTTGCACTGGCGGATCAGGCGCGTGCGGTCCGTCGCCGCTCGATATTCCATGAAACGCCGCAACTGATTCTGCCGCTCGAGCGCCTCGATGAAGAACCGGTTGCCGGAGCAGCGCGCGAGCATTTCGTGGAACTGCGAACCATTCTTGAACAGCACCGAGCGCGGCAGCCGGAAGATGTCGCCTTCGAGCATTTCGTTCTGGATCCGCCGCGCCTGCGCGAACGCGGCCTTGTCGATCCGGAATCCCGGTTCGAGCAACGCGGCGGGCTCGATGGCCATCCGGAAGCGATAGCTCTGGATATGGGCTTCGCGATCATGCAGGAACGGGTTGAAACGCCAGCCCTGACCGGGCTTGCGCGCAATCATCCCTTCGGCCGCTAGCCGATTCAGTACCTTGATCAACTGTCCGCGCGGGATGTCGAACCGGCGCAGCAATTCCGCCTCGTAGAATTCTTCCGGGATCTCGCCGCTCAGGCAGTCGTCCGCGACGCGCAGGTAAAGCTCCTCGAGCGGATCGTCGCCGAACGGCAGCGCGCCGGGATCGATGCCGCGCGCCTCGACGGCAAGAAAGATTCCCCGGTTCGGTTCCTTGATCGCCATCCCGTGCTGCTGCAGCAGCGCCAGGCCGCGGCGCACCGGCGATCGCGACAGACCGAGCTCGGCCGCCAGCGCCTCCTCGCGCAGGTGCTCGCCGGCCGGCCAGGCGCGCGCGCGGGCGATATCGATGATCTTGGCGGCCACCTGCTCGGCCAGCACGCCGCTCGATTCGTTTTTCATACTGTTGCCGTATCGCGGTGAAGGGAAACCAGCGGATTGTCGTTCATTACGACATTGCACACCAGAGGCCCTCGGGTATGTGGAAAAATCGGCATGCACGTCTCGCATTGAGATGCTCGTCCGATACGGGTCATCCCTGACGATCGGCTCATCACAAATGTACTATATTGCATTATAGTACAAATCAAGGATGCCATTCGTGATGCCCTCGGTCACCAGGATCGGTCTCGTTCATGCGACGCCGCTTGCCGTAACGCCCATCGCAGAAAGCTTCGCGACGCATTGGCCTGACGCGCAGATTCACAATCTGCTCGACGATGCGCTGACCGCCGATCTGGCGGCGGCAGGCGGACGAATCGAAGCGATGGCACCGCGCCTGATGTCGCTCGCACGCTACGCAGTGGATGCCGGCGCGGCGGCGGTGCTGTTCACGTGCTCGGCATTCGGACCCGCGATCGACGCGATCCGCCCGGACCTCGCCGTACCGGTTCTCAAGCCGAACGAAGCGATGATCGACGACGCGCTCGGGCACGGACGCAGGATCTGCCTCGTCGCAACCTTCGAGCCGGCGCTCGCGCCGATATCGACGGAGTTCCACGCGCGCGCCTCGGAGCTCGGACGTGAGATCGAGCTCGAGTCGTGCGCGGTGCCGCTCGCGATGGACGCTCTGCGCCACGGCGACACCGCGCGACACGACCAGCTCATTGCTCAGACTTGCGCCGAGCACGCGGACGCGGACGTGTTCTGCTTTGCGCAGTTTTCGATGACGAGCGCTCGCCGCGACACGGCCAGCCGCGTCGGCGCGCCCGTGCTGACGACGCCGGACAGCGCAGTCCGATTGCTCAAGTCGCAGCTTTCCCGCTGACGACCGGTGCGGCGGCCAGCGAGCCGTCCGCGCGAGTCGAGCGGCCAGACCCGCCCCGTCGCAGACCAAGGAGACAGTCGTGCGAATTTCAATGCGCAAGGCCATCAGGCCGCTCTACGTGCAGGTGCTGATCGGCGTGCTGCTGGGCATCGCGTTCGGCGCGATCGAGCCTTCGCTCGGCACCGACATGAAGGTGCTCGGCGATGCGTTCATCAAGCTCGTGAAGATGCTCGTCGCGCCGATCGTGTTCGCGACTGTTGTCACCGGCATCGCGAAGATGGGCAACGTGAAGGCCGTCGGCCGCGTGGGGCTGAAGGCCCTCGCATACTTCGAGGTTGTGACGAGCGCCGCGCTGGCGATCGGCCTCGTCGTCGCCCACGTGGTCAATCCGGGCGGCGGCATGAACGTCGACCCGCATTCGCTGAGCCTCGCGTCGGTGGCGGGCTATGCCAAGGTGGCACAGGAGCAGTCGCTGCGCGATTTCTTCATGCACATCATTCCGGAGAGCTTCGTCGGCGCGTTCGTCCACGGCGACATCCTGCCGGTCGTCTTCATCGCGGTGCTGTTCGGCCTCGCGCTCGCGCATGCCGGCTCACGCGCGGCAATCCTCGTAGGTGCCGTCGATCAGTTCCTGCACGTGATGTTCGACGTGATCGGCTACGTGATGAAATTCGCGCCGGTCGGCGCGTTCGGCGCGATCGCCTATACGGTCGGCAAGTACGGGCCCGGCAGCCTGCTCGCGCTCGGCCACCTGATGTTCGCGTTTTACGCTACTTGCCTGTTGTTCGTGTTCGTCGTGCTCGGGGCGATCCTGAAGCTGTGCGGAATCAACATATTCCGCTTCCTCGGCTACCTGAAGACCGAAATCCTGATCACGCTCGGCACCGCGAGCGCCGAACCCGCGCTACCGCGCCTGCTCGACAAGCTGGAGCGCATGGGTTGCGAGAAATCGGTCGTCGGGCTCGTCGTACCGACCGGCTACGCATTCAATCTCGACGGTGTATGCATCTACCTGACGATGGCCGTGCTGTTCATCGCGCAGGCGACGAACACGCCGCTCACCACCGGCCAGGAACTGACGATTCTCGCGATGGGGCTCGTCACGTCGAAAGGGATGAGCGGCGTGCCGGGCGGAGGCTTCGTCGCGCTGGCCGCGACGCTGTCCAGCGTGCACGTGCTGCCGCTCAGCGCGATCGCGCTGCTGGTCGGCATCGACCGGTTCATGGGCGAAGCTCGGGCCGTCACGTCGATCATCGGCAATGCGGTGGCCGCGGTGATCGTCGCGAAATGGGAACATGCGTTCGATCCGGAAAGGATGCGTGCGGCGCTTCATCGCGGCAGCGATTGTACGGAAACGGCGGACGAGAATGAGCAGGCGGCGTCCGACACGAAGGCGAGCGCCCAGTTCGTCGCGACGCCGCGGGTCGAACGGTAGGTGGCATAGCGGCGCAACGTCGCGCCGTCGATGCGCTCAACTCAGTCGCTCGTCTTCTCCCGCACCGCGTTGTGCAGATGAAGCTTCATGAAATCGGCTGCCGCTTCGCGCTGCTCGGCGAGCAGCAGATCGATCAGCGTCACGTGCTCGCGGCAACGCCGTTCGGCCTGGTCGCGATCGACCGCCTTGCGGTACTCCATCAGCCGGCGCAACCGGTCGAGACGGCGCAGGCCGTCAAGAATGAAAACGTTGCCCGAACACGCGGCGATCGTTTCGTGCAGCCGGCTGTTCGCGTCGAACAGCGCGGCCGGCGACGCGGTACGCGCGCCGCCGTTCGCGAGCGCCTCCTGTTCGGCACGGCAGCGCATCAGCGCATCGCGGTCGAGCCGGAACGTCGGTTCCAGTATCCCGGACGCCTCGATTAGCAACCGGTACCGGTAACCCTGGCGGTACGTCTCCGCGGACGTCAGCACCGACTGGAACATCCAGCCATGCCCCGGCCGTCGTTCGATCCACCCCTCCTGCACCATCCGCCGCAAGATCGCATTCAGCTGCGCACGCGTCACGCCGTAGCGGCGCATCAACTCGTTCTCCGTTACGCGGTCGGGCAACTTTCCGGCGAGGCGGTCCTCGGCGATCGACAGGTACGTGTCTTCATCGGCAACGGTGTCCGCCAGCTCAGGTGAATCGGCCGGGTCCAGCGATGTCGCTTGGTCGGCAACCGCGTAGCCGCCGTCTGGATGCGGCGCCACGACCGCGCGCGCGGCCAGCCGCTTCAGCGCCTCGCGCACCGGCGAACGCGACACGTTGAATTGCTCCGCCAGCGCACGCTCCGGCAGACGCGTGCCGGGCGCCATGCCGGACGTGGAAATGTGCTGATGAATGTTCGACGCGAGCACGTCGGCGAGGGCGCGGGTCATGGAAAGGCAGATTGGATCACGAAGGACGAGCGCATCGTACCACATCCATCTTTTGGTTCTATAAAGCCATACAGAACCACTACATCAGGCATATCCGAAGCATCAAAGCGAGTGATCAACCTGCTGAATACTCGCCGCTCGCGAGAAATCCTCTTTTTTACTTCGAACATCCATGAGAATCGTCGTTTACCCTGGCTGGTACTTTGGAACATCAAAAAACACTTTACATGGTCTTTTGAGTTCGTAAAATACCAAACTTCAACCAGCACCTCGATCAAGGAGACTCATGTGCAGCGCAGGCATCTACTCGGCGCAAGTCTCGCGGCCATCGGCGGCCTTGCGCTGCCACGCGCAGGTACGGCCGCTTCTTCACTCGACGCCGCGGGAGCAGCGATGAACGTCGATCCGCAGGACTACCCGACCCGCCCGCTCGCCGCACTTCCGCCGGGCAGTTGTGACTGTCACGTGCACCTGTTCGATGCCGCGCGCTTCCCGTTTGCACCGAACCGCTCGTATACGCCGGGGCGCGCACGCGTCGCCGATCTGCTCGCGTTCGAGGCGCGGCTCGGCATCGAGCGAATCGTGTTGGTCCAGCCGAGCGTGTACGGCACCGACAACGCGGCGCTGCTCGCGGGTCTGCGCGAACTCGGACTTGACCGCGCCCGCGGTGTCGCGGTCATCGATCCGCGCACCGCGACGCACGCGGAGCTGCAGGCGCTGCACGACGAGGGGGTGCGTGGGATCCGGCTGAATCTGCAGGTACGCGGCGAGCGCAACCTGTCGGTGGCCACGGCCCAGCTGCAGCGCGCGTCCGACGCGATCGCGCCGTTCGGATGGGCCGTCCAGATTTATGCAGACCTGGACGTCGTCGCGGGCCTCGCGCCGGACATCGCCCGGCTCCAGGCTCCGGTCGTGCTCGATCACTTCGCGGGTGCGCGCGCCGACACGCTGACAGACCAGGCGGCCCCGTTCGCGACCGTCGTCGATCTCGTGAAGCACGGCAACGCGTACGTGAAGCTGTCGGCGCCGTACCGCGCGTCGCGCCAGGCGCCGCGGTTCGACGACCTCTCGCCCATCGCACGCGCGCTGATCGATGCCCGCCCCGACCGCATGCTGTGGGCGTCGGACTGGCCGCACACAGGCAGCGCGGGGAACCGCGACGGCGATCTATCCCGCATCGAGCCGTTCCGCCGCGAAGACGCCGGCGCTGCGCTGAACCAGCTGCTGGAATGGACAAACGACGCGGCGCTGCGTCGGCGGATCCTCGTCGACAACCCAGCGCGGCTCTATCGATTCGCCGGACAACCGGCTACCTGAAACCCCGTTCACCACGAACACGAACCCGGACACGACCACCATGTTTCGCACCTTGAATCCCGCCACGGAAACCATCGTGGCCACCTTCGACGCCGACTCGCCCACGCGGGTCGAGCAGGCGCTGGCCGACGCGAGCGCTGCGCAGCGCCGCTGGGCGCGCGAACCGCTTGCCGTGCGCACGGCCGCCGTCGCGCGCATCGGCGACGTGCTGCTGCGTCGCAAGGCCGAACTGGCCGAGCTGATTACGCTGGAAATGGGCAAGCCGATTGCCGAAGCGGAAGCCGAAGTCGACAAGTCCGCGTGGACGTGCCGCTTCTACGCCGAACATGCGGCGCAGTATCTCTGCGACGAAGCCATCGCGAGCAACGCAAGCGAAAGCTTTGTCGTGTACGACCCGCTCGGCGTCGTGCTCGCGATCATGCCGTGGAACTACCCGCTGTGGCAGTTCATCCGCTTCGCGGCGCCGGCGCTGTGCGCAGGCAACGGCGCGATCCTGAAGCATGCGGGCAACGTGCCGCAATGCGCACGGGCGATTAATTCGGTGTTCGCCGACGCCGACGTGCCGTCCGGACTGGTCGCGTCACTGCTGATCGAGCCGGACCATGTCGCACAACTGATCGACGATCCGCGCATCGCGGCGGTCACGCTGACGGGTTCGACTGCGGTCGGCAAGCTGGTCGCCGCGCAGGCCGGGCGTGCGATGAAAAAGCAGGTGCTCGAACTCGGCGGCTCCGATCCGTTCATCGTGCTCGCCGATGCAGACGTCGAAGCGGCAGCGGCGGCTGCGGTGAAGGCCCGTTTCTCGAACACCGGCCAAAGCTGCATCTCGTCGAAGCGTTTCATCGTCGACGAGAAGATCGCCGATCGCTTCGTCGAACTGTTCTGCGCGGGCGTCGCGCAACTGAAGGTCGGCGATCCGATGCAGCGCGACACGACGGTCGGCCCGATGGCACGCGCGAACCTGCGCGACGAGCTGCACCGGCAGGTGGAGCGAACCGTCGAGGCCGGCGCGGTGCTGAAGGCAGGCGGGAAGCCGCTGCCGGGCCCCGGTTTCTTCTATGCACCAACGGTGCTCGACCACGTCGCGCCGGACATGGCCGCCGCGTGCGAGGAGACATTCGGCCCGGTGGCCGCGATCCTGCGCGTCGACGGCATCGAGCACGCTGTCTCGCTTGCGAACGCGACGGAATTCGGGCTCGGCGCCGCGCTGTGGACCACCAATCTCGACGGCGCGAAGCAGCTGGTGCGCCGGATCGAAGCGGGCGCGGTGTTCGTCAACGGCCTGGTCGCGTCCGATGCACGGCTGCCGTTCGGCGGGATCAAGCAGTCGGGCTACGGCCGCGAGCTCGGCGCGGCCGGCATTCGCGAATTCACCAACATCAAGACGGTCTGGTTCGGTCCGGCCCGCTGATTTCACGACTTCACGATCAAGGAGCATTTCATGACGATCACGACCCCTTCGGGCGCGGCGCTGCTGCAGCCTGACAACCTGCCGACCTACGACCGAGGCGGCGGCGCGAGCACGATGCCGCTGGTCGGCAAGTCCGTCGGTTCGGACAGTTTCATCACCGGCTATACGTCGTTCGCGCCCGGCGTCGAGATTCCGTTCCACAGCCACAACTGCCAGGAAAGCGTCGTGCTCGTCGAAGGCGACGCGATCCTCGACATCGACGGGCTCGAATATCGACTCAAGCCGCTCGACGCGACGTTCATCCCGCCGAACGTGCCACATCGCTTTCGCAACGTGTCGAAGATGGCGCCAATGAAGATCCTATGGATCTACGCACGCCCCGACGCCACGCGCACGCTCGCCGACAGCGGCGAGACGCGGGCCGTATCGGCCGAACACCAGACTTCCCCGAAATAACCCGAGCACATCATCATGCGCATTCTCGTTCTCCCCGGCGACGGCATCGGCCCCGAAATCATCGCGGCGTCGATCGGCGTCCTCGAACAGGCCGACCGCCTGTTCGATCTCGGCTTGCAATACGACTATGAAGACGTCGGCTTCGCCAGCCTCGACAAGCACGGCACGACGCTGCGCCCCGACGTGCTGGACAAGGCGCGCGACTACGACGGCCTGATCCTCGGCACGATCTCGCACGCCGACTATCCGCCGCCCGCGCAGGGCGGCCGCAACGTGTCCGCCGCGTTCCGCTGCGATCTCGACCTGTACGCGAACGTGCGTCCATCGCGCACGCGGCCGTTCCTCACGTCGAACATGCGTGAAGGCAAGCAGATGGACCTCGTGATCATGCGCGAGGCGACCGAAGGGTTCTATCCGGACCGCAACATGCACCTCGGCTGGGGCGAGATGATGCCATCGCCGGACATGGCGCTGTCGGTACGCAAGATCACGCGCCACTGCAGCGAGCGGATCGCGCGCCGCGCGTTCGAGCTCGCGATGAAGCGCAAGAGAAAGGTCACGGCGATCCATAAGGCGAACAGCTTCCACATGACTGACGGCCTGTTCCTCGAATGCGTGCGACAGGTAGCGAAGGACTTCCCCGAAGTCGAACTCAATGACCTGCTGGTGGATGCATCTACCGCCCACCTGGTGCGTGCACCCGAGCGCTTCGACGTGCTCGTCGCGACGAACTTCTACGGCGACATCATCAGCGATCTAGCAGCGGAACTGTCTGGCAGCCTCGGCCTCGGTGGCTCGATCATGGCCGGCGACACGCTGTGCTGCGCGCAGTCGCAACACGGCTCGGCACCGGACATTCAGAACCAGGACAAGGCGAACCCGACGTCGATGATCCTGTCAGTCGGCATGCTGATGCGGTGGATCGGCGAGCATCGCAGCAAGCCGGCCTTCATCGCCGCCGCCGACGCGATCGACGCGGCCGTCGACACGGTGCTCGCGAATCCCGCCACGCGTACCGCCGACCTCGGCGGCACGATGGGCTGCATCGCGTTCGGCAAGCAGGTGGCCGACGCCCTGCGCGCCGCCTGAGCCGACCGCACGCCGAGCCGGCGGCGCGCTGCCGCCGCCCTGTCAGGACAACAAACCGGAGACACATTCGACGATCGCCGCGGCCGGGCCAACGCGCATGCCGTGCCGCACCTCGCCCCGGCAGCGCGGTGGCCCGCGCACGCGGGGATCATCGAAGAATCGATCATGCATTCCGAATCAATGACGATGGATACGGCGCCCGTTCCGGACGCGAATCGGCAAGCCATCCGCCAGCGCGCGCTGCGCAAGAACGCGTGGCGCCTGCTGCCGCTGCTGACGCTCGCGTTCGTTTTCAACTACATCGACCGGACCAGCGTCGGCTTCGCCGCGCTCACGATGAACCACGACCTCGGGCTCACCCCGGCGCAGTTCGGCTGGGGCGCGGGCATCCTGTTTTCCAGCTACTGTCTGTTCGAGATTCCGAGCAACCTCGCGCTGTACCGGTACGGCGCACGGCGCTGGCTCGCACGGATCATGATCACGTGGGGCTTCGCGGCGACCGCGACGGCGCTTGCGCAAGGGCCGGCCAGCTTCTACGTGCTGCGCCTGCTGCTCGGTATCGCTGAGGCTGGCTTCTTCCCCGGCGTCACGTTCTTCCTCGCATGTTGGTTCCCGGCGCAGTACCGCGTGCGCGTGCTGGCGATGTTCATGCTCGGCGTGCCGCTATCGTCGGTCGTCGGTGGGCCGATGTCGGCAGCGCTGCTGAGCCTCAACGGCCTCGCCGGGCTGCACGGCTGGCAGTGGATGTTCATCGTGCAGGGCCTGCCGGCGGTACTCATCGGCGTCGCGGTGCTCGTCTGGCTTCGCGACGATCCGAAAGACGCGTACTGGCTCACGCCCGAAGAACGCAGCGAACTCGTAGCGATGCTTGCCGAGGAGCCGCGCGAGAAACCGAAGAAGGCGCTGTTCGCCGCGCTGAAGGACGCCCGCGTGCTGCTGCTCGCCGCGATCCAGTTCGGCTTCGTGCTCGGCTCGTACGGCGTCGGCATCTGGCTGCCAATCATCCTGAAGAGCCACGGACTCGGTCTTGGATCGATCGGCTTGCTGTCCACCGTGCCGTATCTCGCCGCGGTGGCCGGGATGATGCTCTGGGCCCGCGCGGTGGACCGCAGCGGCCGCAAGATCTTCCATCTGTGCAGCGCATGTCTGCTGGGCGGGCTGGGCCTCGCCGTGTCCGCCATCGCGCATGGCGTGGTGCTCGAGATGATCGGGCTCAGTCTCGCGGTCGTCGCGGTCAGCTCGGCACGCGCGATCTTCTGGACGATTCCGACACGCTTCCTGACCGGCGTCGCGGCTGCCGGCGGCCTCGCGTTCATCAACTCGATCGGGACACTCGGCGGTTTCGCCGGCCCCTACCTCGTCGGTTTCCTGAAGCAGTCGACGGGATCGTTTTCAGCCGGAATCTGGGCGATGGCGGCGATTCTCGCGGTGTCCGCCACGCTGTCCGTGTCGCTGAAGCTGCTGATCAGGAAAGCGTGACGCCCTCACCGGCGTCGCGGGAGCCACATGCGGCCACCGCGACACCGACTTCCGGTATCGTTGTCGGATGCACCACCGCCGGCGTGCGCCACCTCACGATCCGTTCGCATCAATCACCCCACATGGAGCATTCATGATTTTTGAAGTGGCATCGCTCGAAATCGATCCGTCGCAGGCCGAGCAGTTCGAGGCCGCGGTTCGTCAGGCACTTCCGCTGTTCCCCCGTGCGCGCGGCTGCGGCGGCGCCGAGCTGCACCGCGTGATTGAGCGAAGCGGCGGCTACCTGCTCGTCGTCAAATGGGACACCGTCGACGATCACATGGTGCATTTCCGGCAGTCGGAAGACTTCCAGGCATGGCGGCAACTCGCCGGGCCGTTCTTCAAGAGCCCACCTCAGGTCGTACATACGGAAGTCGCGGTGAAGTAATCCGCGTCAGTAAAAACGGGTCGGGCAAATAGCCCGACCCGTTTCACGTGCGGCCCGCCGAAAATAGACCGACACGCGTCGCTCTAGTCGTCTCTCCCGTCGGCGCCGGTGCGCGAGTCCCGCCCCGCCCTGCGATCCCCCGGTCGCGCACCCTGCCGACTGCCGGGCATTCCCGTCAATGTCCCTGCTTCACGACATGCGGCGGCGTATCATCCACCGACCGTTCGTGAGCGCGAATGAAAAATGTCATCAGGAACGACACGACGAGCAATGCCGCGAGAAACAGCAGCCCCGGCGTCGCGCTCTGCCCCGCAGCCTTCACGAAGCCGATCATGAACGGTCCGACGAAGCCGCCGAGGTTGCCGATCGAGTTGATCACCGCGATCGATACGGCCGCGGTCGAGCGGCTGAGGAACAGTGTCGGCAGCGCCCAGAACGGCGATTTGAACGCATAGAGGCCCACGAGGCTCACGCTGATCATCGCAATCGACACACACGAATTCGTCGCAAGCCCCGCGCCGAGCAACGCCGCGGCGACCACCGCCAGCGGGATCGCAGAATGCAGGCGCCGCTCGCTGCGCCGGTCCGAGCGGCGCGACCACATCACCATCGCGACCGTCGCGACCACGTAAGGCACCGTCGCGATGAGCCCGATCTCGGTGTGCGTGAGCTTCGTCGAAAAGCCCCTGATGATCTGCGGCATCCAGTAGCCGACGCCGAGACTGCCGCACTGGTACACGAAGTAGATGAACGACAGGTACAGCACCTTCGGGTTCGTCATCGTCTTCAGCGAGCTCAGGTGCTGCGCACGCGGCCGCGCCTTGCGGTCGCTGTCGAGTTCGTTCAGCAGCCACGTGCGCTCGGCGGGCGTCAGCCACTTCGCATCGGCCGGCCGATCCGTCAGGAACAGGAAGCACAGGACGCCGCCGATCAGCGCGGGCGCGCCTTCGAGCACGAGCATCCAGCGCCAGCCGCTCCATTGGAGCCAGTGGACGTGATCCATGATCCACGTCGACAGCGGTGCGCCGATGATGTACGACACCGGAATCGCCGCAGTAAACAGCGCGACGGTCGTCGCGAGTTCCTTCGCGCGGAACCAGTAGGTCAGGTACACGATGATGCCGGGGAAGAAGCCCGCCTCCGCCACGCCTAGCAGGAAGCGCAGCACGTAGAGCTGCGTCGCGTCGTGCACGAATGCGGAGATCACCGACACGATGCCCCACGTCACGAGGATCCGCGCGATCCACACGCGTGCGCCGAACTTGTTGAGCATCACGTTGCTGGGCACTTCGAACAGGAAGTAACCGATGAAGAAGATGCCCGACGCGAAGCCGAACGCCTCGCTCGACAGTGCGAGATCCTTGTTCATCTGCAACGCCGCGTAGCCGATGTTCGCGCGGTCGAGATACGACACGATGTAGAGAACGAACACGAACGGGATGATACGCCACGCGATCTTGCGCACCAGCGCGCGTTCGTCCGCGTGGTCGTCGATGGGAACTGCTGAATTCATAGATGTGTTCCGGTGGGCCGGCCGCCGGATCTCTCCTGATGGGTAGGATTACGCGCGGCGTTCGGAGAACACCATGCAGACCGGGCTGCCCGACGCGACCGAGAAGCCGGTCGGCTTGAGGCGGCCCGACGCGGCATCGATCGCGAACGCGACGATGCTGTCGCTGTCTTCGTTCAGCGCATACATGAAGCGGCCGTCCGGCGTGCCGGTCATGAAGCGCGGCGTGCGGCCGCCGCTCGGCTCGGCCGCGACGAACGCGAGATGGCCGCTCGCCGGATCGATGCGGAACACGGCGATGCTGTCGTCGCCGCGGTTCGATGCGTACACGAAGCGCCCTGCCGGATCGACCTCGATCTCCGATGCACGGCTGTTGCCGGTATACGTGTCGGGCAGCGAAGACACAATCTGCACCGGCGTCAGCGCGCCGCTCGACGACGTGTACCGATAGGTCGTGACGGTCGAGTCGAGCTCGTTGACGACGTACGCATGCGCGCCGTCAGGATGGAACGCGACGTGACGCGGGCCGGCCGTCTCGCGCGTGACGACGAATGACGGATCGGCCGGCGTGAGCCGACCATCGGCGAAGCGGAACGAGAACACGCGGTCGAGCCCCTTGTCCGGCACGATCACGAATCGCCCGGTCGGATCGAACGGATTGAAGTGTGGCTTCGCCTGCTTCTGCTCGACGCGGTGCGGGCCG
>NZ_JAULUC010000025.1:0-113756 GCF_052851275.1 Burkholderia sp. SR8 | reverse complement strand
CCGCGCGAGGTGTCGCCGATCATAAAACTCAAGAGTGGTATCTATGTCTTTCGAATCTCTCGGCCTGGCCGAACCGCTCGTCAAGGCGGTCAACGAGCTCGGCTACACGTCGCCGACTCCCATCCAGCAGCAGGCCATCCCCGCCGTCCTCGGCGGCGGCGACCTGCTCGCCGGCGCACAGACCGGCACCGGCAAGACCGCCGGCTTCACGCTGCCGATCCTGCAGCGCCTGCACACGTTCTACGCCGAGCACCGCGGCGCGAAGCGCGCGGTGCGCGCGCTGATCCTCACGCCGACGCGCGAGCTCGCCGCACAGGTCGAGGAAAGCGTGCGTGCGTACAGCAAGTACCTGAAGCTGCGCTCGACCGTGATGTTCGGCGGCGTCAGCATCAATCCGCAGATCGATGCGCTCAAGCGCGGCGTCGACATCGTCGTCGCGACGCCGGGCCGTCTGCTCGATCACATGCAGCAGAAGACGATCGACCTGTCGGATCTCGACATCCTCGTGCTCGACGAAGCCGACCGGATGCTCGACATGGGCTTCATCCACGACATCAAGCGCGTGCTCGCGAAGCTGCCGCCGCAGCGCCAGAACCTGCTGTTCTCGGCCACGTTCTCCGACGAGATCAAGGCGCTCGCCGACAGCCTGCTCGATTCGCCGGCGCTGATCGAGGTCGCGCGCCGCAACACCACCGCAGAGAGCGTCGCGCAGAAGATCCACCCGGTCGACCGCGATCGCAAGCGCGAGCTGCTCACGCACCTGATCCGCGAACACAACTGGTTCCAGGTGCTCGTGTTCACGCGCACCAAGCACGGCGCGAACCGGCTCGCCGAACAGCTGACGAAGGACGGCATCAGCGCGATGGCGATCCACGGCAACAAGAGCCAGTCGGCCCGCACGCGCGCGCTCGCGGAATTCAAGAACAGCACGCTGCAGGTGCTGGTCGCGACCGACATCGCCGCACGCGGGATCGACATCGACCAGTTGCCGCACGTCGTCAACTTCGACCTGCCGAACGTGCCGGAAGACTACGTGCACCGGATCGGCCGCACGGGCCGCGCGGGCGCGACCGGCGAAGCCGTGTCGCTCGTGTGCGTCGACGAGAAGCAGCTGCTGCGCGACATCGAGCGGCTGATCAAGCGCGAGATTCCGCAGGAAGTGATCGCGGGCTTCGAACCCGATCCGAATGCGAAGCCGGAGCCGATCCAGCAGCGGCGCGGCCAGCAGCCGCGCGGCGGCAACGGCGGTGGCGGCGGCGGGAATCGCCAGCCGCGTGCAGGCGGCTCAGGCCAGCCGGCCGCGAAGCGCGACGGCAACGCGCAGCCGAAGGCCGCGAAGCCGGCCAAGCCGCGCACGGGCGGCGGCGCGAGCGGTAACGCGAACGCCGGCGGCCGCCCGTCCGGCGGCGGCACCGGCGCGCGTCCCGCGAACGGCAACGCCGCGCACCCGAACCGCAACCGCTCGTCGCGCAGCGGCCAGCGCGGTCACTGAAGCCGCGCGGCCGCGCGCCGCAGGTGCTCGACCTGGCGCTGCCAGCGCGCGAGCACCTCGGCGCGCCCCTGCCCTTCCAGCGCGAACGTGACACCCGTCGCGAGATGCGCATAGCCGACCCGCTGCGCATCGCCGTGCGCGATCGTCGCAGCGAATCCGGCCAGTCCGCCGACGTCCCCTTCGAGCGGCTCGATCGTCAGTTGTGCCTGAAAGAACGCACCGTCCGCGACGAGCGTCAGCGCGGCCGTGCGCCGTTGCGCGAGCGCGCGCGCCGCGCGCGATTGCGGCCACAGCGCGAGCAGCAGCGTGCGCGCGTCGTGCGCGAGGATCTCGCCGACGCTTAGCAGCGTCGTGCGCAACTGGCCGTCGCCGGTCGCGACGATCAGCGATGCGGCGAAGTCGGCATGGCGTTCGAGCGCGGTGCCGTCGAACAGCGCGACGACGGCCGGCGGCCACGCGTCGAACGTCCATTGTTCGAGTGCGTGGCGATGGGATTCGGTCATGATGGCGGCCCGGTGAAAAACGAATGGCGATGCCGCAGCATACGCTCGACGGGCCGCGCGGTGACGCTCAGCGCATGAACACGTGCCGCGTGATCTTCGTCAGCGGATAGTGGACGCTCGGCTGGATCTTCGCGGGCAGGTCGAGCGGCTTGAGCAGCATCTTCACGCACATGTCGGCCGACAGGTTGCGCCGCACGAGCGAGCTGATGCGGGCCGCACGCTCGCGGTTGTATTGATCGTCGCCGACGCGATCCGGATAGCGGACCGCGAACACGTGACGCAGCGCGATCTCGGAATCCTCGTTCTTGATTTCCATCACGCGGCGCATCAGCGCGCCGAGCACCGCGAGCCGGCCGTTGCCTTCGAGCTTGTTGTACTTCTTGAAGAACTTGAAGAAGTGCTTGTAGTGGCGCACTTCGTCCGAGCGGATGTTGTCGGTGATTTCCTTCAGCACCGGCTCGTCCGAGCATTCGTTGATCGCGCGGTACAGCGTGGCCGTGCCCGTCTCGACGACGCAGCGCGCGACCATCTCGAGCGCGCGGGTCTTCTCGAATGCGTCGACCGAGCAGGTCTTCGAATACTCGGCGAAGAAGTTCGCGAACGCGGTGTCCCAGTCGAACTCCGGCCACACGTGCGCGATATACGCCTTCAGCGCGCGGCCGTGCTGCAATTCTTCGTGCTCCCACGCATTGTTGAGCCACGCGGAGACTTCCGGATCGTCGTTGAAGAACTCGCTCAGGTTGCTCGTGTAGAGATCCGAGCCGCTCTCGATGAACGACGACGCGCACAGCAGCAGCAGCAGATCCTCGTTCGCGGCGGCGCGCTGACGATCGATCCGGTTCAGGTCGATGTCCTCGATACGCCACGGCATGACATGCGTCGTTTCGGTATGCATGGTGATGCGCTCCCAGTCGTCGCGCGGCCGTCCGGCCCATGCGTGTCGCACTGGCCCGGCGCCCGCAGGCGACGTTTTGCTTGCATTTATAGTGAATTGGTCCGGCCGAACCATCCTGGCATCTTAGCCGGACTTTTATGTTCGTGCTTCAAGCACTGACCGTACCCGGCACGCGCAGTTCCACCGGCGATATTGCGGTCCGTTAGACGGGTCATTCGAACCGGCTGCGCGCATTCGACGGAATGCGCGGCATCAAGCAAGACGGGCGGCCGTTCGGCCGCCCGTCGGGGCACCACACTGGAAGCGTTCCGTCAGAAACCGGCCGCCAGGCCGTCGCGGCGGCTGTCGCTCGCGGCCACGTAGCCGCGCTCCGGATCGTCGGGGTCGAGCCGCCACACGAACTGCCCCGAGCCGAAATCCATGTAAGGATCGTCGATCGACTTGATCGTATGGCCGCGCGCGGCGAGCGCGTCGACCGTCTCGCGGTTCATCGTCGCCTCGACGTCGAGCGTGAAGTCGCGGTTGACCTTCCAGCGCGGCGCGCAGCACGCGGCCTGCGGCTGCTGTCCGTAGCCGAGCATCCGCACGATGGTCTGCAGATGGCCCTGCGGCTGCATGTCGCCGCCCATCACGCCGAAACTCATCACGGCCTCGGTGCGGCCGTTCGCCTGCTCGGTGACGAACGCCGGAATGATCGTATGGAACGGCCGCTTGCCGCCCGCGACGACGTTCGGCGACGCCGGGTCCATCGAGAAGCCGTGCCCGCGGTTCTGCAATGCAATGCCCGTGCCGGGCACGACGAGCCCCGAACCGAAACCCATGTAGTTGGACTGAATGAAGCTCACCATCATCCCGCGTTCGTCCGCCGCGGACAGATAGATGGTGCCGCCCGAATGCGGCCGGCCGGCCGCGAAGTGCGTCGCGCGCGTGCGGTCGATCAGCTTCGCGCGTTCCGCGAGATACGCGTCGTCGAGCATCTGCTCGGCCGTCACGTCCATCGCGCGCGGATCGGCGACGTAGCGGTAGACGTCCGCGAACGCGAGCTTCATCGCCTCGATCTGCAGATGCTGCGAGTCGACCGAATCGACCGGCCACTCGGTCACGCCCGCATGCTCGGCGATGCCGAGCGCGATCAGCGCGGCGATACCCTGCCCGTTCGGCGGGATCTCGTGAATCGTGTGACGGCCGAAGCGCTTGCCGATCGGCTCGACCCATTCCGGCCGGTACGCGCGCAGGTCGGCTTCGGTCAGCGCGCCGCCGCCTTCGCGTGCGAACGCCGCGAGCTGCGCGGCGAGCGCGCCCTCGTAGAACGCGCGCGGGCCGTCCTTCGCGAGCGTGCGCAGCGTCTGCGCGTGGCCCAGCAGGCACATGCGTTCGCCGACGAGCGGCGCGCGACCGCGCGGCATGAAGGTGTCGGCGAAGCCCGGCAGCCCCTGCAGTTCGGGCACCGCGGCCGCCCATTTGTGCGCGACGATCGGCGACACCGAATAGCCGCGCTCGGCGATGTCGATCGCCGGTTCGAGCAGGTCCGCGAACGGCAGCGAACCGAACTTCGCATGCAGCGCTTCCCAGCCCGCGATCACGCCGGGCACCGTGACGGTGTCCCAGCCGCGGGTCGGCTTGTTCGCGATCCCGTGCGCGTTCTCGCCGTGGCGCTTGCGGAAGTAGTCGGGGTTCCACGCGGCCGGCGCGACGCCCGACGCGTTCAGCCCCGACAGCCGCTCGCCGTCCCACACGAGCGCGAACGCATCGCCGCCGAGCCCGCACGATACGGGCTCGACCACCGTGATCGCGGCCGCGGCGGCCAGCGCCGCATCGACGGCGTTGCCGCCCTTCCACAGCATCCGCAGCCCGGCCTGCGCGGCGAGCGGGTGCGACGTCGACACGACGTTGCGCGCGAACACCGGAATGCGGGTCGTCGGATACGGGTTGTGCCAGTTGAAGCCAGTCATCGGTTCCACCTCGTCGAAAGCTGAATGAACGCGCGGGACGCACGATCCGCGCGCGCGGACAGTCCGCCATTGCAGCGCGATCCACGCGATCGCACAAATTCATTTATCACATGAATCCATGCGGCGTGCGCATGAATACCCGGCGTGCTTGCGCCGCGCGCCGGTCACACGCCCTTCCCGCCCTTACAATACCCGCTTCGCCTCACGATCCGACCGCCGAGCCATGACCCGAGATCCCCGCCTCACCCTGAACGCGCGCCAGCAGGAATTGCTCGAATGGGTGCAGCGCGACGGCTTCGTGACCGTCGACGATCTCGCCGCGCACTTCGCGGTCACGCCGCAGACGATCCGCCGCGACGTGAATTGGCTGGCCGACCTGAACCTGCTGCGCCGCTACCATGGCGGCGCGAGCCTGCCGACCAGCTCGGAGAACGTGTCGTACACCGCGCGCCAGCGGATGTTCCACGACGAGAAGCGGCGCATCGCGGCGCTCGCGGCGTCGCACATCCCCGACCAGGCGTCGCTGTTCATCAACCTCGGCACGACGACCGAGGAAGTCGCGCGCGCGCTGAACCGTCATCACGGGCTGCACGTGATCACGAACAACCTGAACGTCGCGTCGATGATGAGCGGCTATCCCGACTGCGAGGTGCTGATCACGGGCGGCATCGTGCGGCCGTGGGACAAGGGCATCGTCGGCGAACTCGCGATCGATTTCATCCGCCAGTTCAAGGTCGACTACGCGATCATCGGCACGTCGGCGATCGAGGCCGACGGCACGCTGCGCGACTTCGACACGCGCGAGGTGCGCGTGGCCGAGGCGATCATGCAGCATGCGCGCACGGTCTATCTCGTCGCCGACCATTCGAAGGTCGGCCGCCCGGCGCTGGTGCGCCAGGGGCACCTGAGCCAGGTGCACGCGCTTTTCACCGACAAGCCGCTGCCGCCCGACATGGCCGATGCGGTCGCCGCCGCCGGCACCCAGGTGTACGTGGCGGAATGACCGCCCCGATGCTGCACCGCACCCGAAACTTCAAGTGAAATCAAGAAGTTGACGCGCCGGCCGAACCGCTTGCGGGATGCATCCCTGTCAAACTGAAAATTAACGGGGCGCGATTTGTCGTTGCTCGCGGGCTCGACTAGACTCCAGTTCCCCGGCCCGTTTGCTCGACCCGCCCGTGCCAAGGCGTGGGCGAATCCGAAGGCCGGCGAATACAGCTTTCCCCCCAAGCCATACCCCGCGGGGTATCGCGCGCCGGCGTTCGCGCCGGCTGCGCGGGCAGACCGATTGCCATGGAGAGAACGATGCTGAGTCCGCATGAATTCGCCACGCTATTGCTTGTGAAGGACGCCCCGGATCAGGGCGACATGGACAGGGATGAACTCGACGCGCTGCTCGAACAGCAGCTAGTCCGCCTGGAAGGGCTGGGATCGGGGCGCAAGTACTGCGTGACCGAGACCGGCGACGCCGCACTGCGATCCATCAAATACCGCTATTCGTGAACTTCCACCGTGCCTGACCCGAGCGCGCCGGCCGGATTCCCGGCCGCGCCGCTTCCTCCGCCCGTCACGCCTTTCCCGCCTCCCGCAGCTTCCCCGCGTCAGCCGCCGCGCAGCGTCGGATCGACCGCGGCCCGCCAGCTGATGGCCTGTGCGCGCGCGCCGTTGAAATAGGCGATCCAGCCGGCGCGCCCGGCCGCATCCGGCGCCGCGTAGCGCGTCGAAAGTTCGTTTACGAACGCACAATAGTTCGCTTGCGTGAGCCCGCGATACCGTTTCGCGACGTACGCGTCGTACAGCGTCGAATAGACCGGCTGCGCGTCCGCGCCCCAGTCGCGCGCGGCGCCGCCGCACGCCGTCTGCAGGTCGACGAACGACGGCGCGCGCCAGTTGCCCGCCAGCGGCGGCGTGCCGGCGCTGCACGCTGCCAGCACGACGGCGCACGCGCCGGCCCACATCCCAATACGCATGATGCACCTCGCGAAACGGTCGATTCCGCCAGTATCGTCCGGGATCGCGCGGCGCGCTACTGGCCCCGCTTTTTCGAACTTTACTTTTTCGAATCCGTTCGTTAAATTTCGAATTCGAACATTTCTTGTTCGCCTATTTCCATCAGACGATAAGGACAGCAGGGTGACCCAACCGAATCGCTACGATCTGCTCGTCGTCGGCGGCGGCATCAACGGCGCAGGCATCGCGCGCGATGCGGCCGGCCGCGGCCTGTCGGTCCTGCTCTGCGAGCAGGACGACCTCGCGTCGCACACGTCGTCGTCCAGCACGAAGCTGATTCACGGCGGCCTGCGCTACCTCGAGTACAACGAATTCGGCCTGGTGCGCAAGGCGCTGCAGGAGCGCGAGACGCTGCTGCGCGCGGCGCCGCACATCATGTGGCCGCTGCGCTTCGTGATGCCGCACATGCCGAACCTGCGACCGGCGTGGCTGATCCGCATCGGGCTGTTCCTCTACGATCACCTCGCGAAACGCGAACTGCTGCCCGGCTCGCGCGGCATCGACATGCGCCGCCATGCGGCCGGCAAGCCGCTGATCGACTCGATCAAGCGCGGCTTCGTGTATTCGGACGGCTGGGTCGACGACGCGCGCCTCGTCGTGCTCAATGCGCTCGACGCGAAGGAACGCGGCGCCGAGATCCTCACGCGCACGAAGCTCGTGTCGGCCGAACGCCGCGGCGACGAATGGGAAGCACGGCTGCAGCACGCGGACGGTTCGATTCGCGTCGTGCACGCGCGGGCGGTCGCGAATGCGGCGGGCCCGTGGGTCGGCGACGTGCTGCACGGCGCGCTCGGCCGTGGCGCGCAGCACAGCGTGCGGCTCGTGAAAGGCAGCCACATCATCACGCGGCGCCTGTTCGAGCACGATCACGCGTACATCTTCCAGAACCCGGACAAGCGGATCATCTTCGCGATTCCGTACGAGCACGACTTCACGCTGATCGGCACGACCGACGTCGAATACACGAACGATCCCGCGAAGGTCGCGATCGATCGCGACGAGACGCAGTATCTGTGCGAGTCGATCAACCGCTACTTCAAGCGCAAGATCTCGCCGGCCGACGTGCACTGGACCTATTCGGGCGTGCGCCCGCTGCTCGAGGACGAAAACGCGGCGAACGCGTCGGCGGTCACGCGCGACTACCGCCTCGAGATGGACGACGGCGCCGGCGCGCCGCTGCTGTCGGTGTTCGGCGGCAAGATCACGACGTTCCGCAAGCTCGCGGAAGAAGCCGGCGACCTGCTGTGCCGCGCGCTCGGGCGCGACGCGCACGCGTGGACGGCCGGCGCGCCGCTGCCCGGCGGCGACATCGCGAACGCGAAGTTCGACGTGTTCGCCGACGCATTCGCCAAACGTCACCCGTGGCTGCCCGCCGCGCTCGCACGCCGCTATGCCCGCGCATACGGCACGCGTGCGGAACGCGTGGTCGACGGCGCGGCGTCGCTCGCCGATCTCGGCACCGAAGTCGCGCCCGGCCTCTTCGACGCCGAACTGCGCTACCTGCGCGACGTCGAATGGGCGACCTGCGCGCAGGACGTGCTGTGGCGCCGCTCGAAGCTCGGGCTGCACGTCGCGCCCGGCACGCTCGACGCGGTGACCGCCGCGGTCGACGCGTGGTTCGCCGCCGCGCATGCGCCGCATGCGTGATCCGTTTTCAGTTGCTGTTGCAGTTGCCTGACCGACGTTGATTCACCGACGCGCTGCGCGACATGCGGCGCGCATCACAACTACGCCAATCCACGGATGGAGATGAGAGACATGCAGGACCAGTACATCCTCGCGCTTGACCAGGGCACGACGAGCTCCCGCGCAATGCTGTTCGATCGCCAGGGCAACATCGTGTCGATCGCCCAGAAGGAATTCGAACAGATCTACCCGCAACCCGGCTGGGTCGAGCACGACCCGCAGGAAATCTGGTCGACGCAAGCGGGCGTCGCCGCCGAAGCCGTCACGCGCACCGGACTGAACGGCACGTCGATCGCCGCGATCGGCATCACCAACCAGCGCGAGACGACGATCGTCTGGGATCGCGAGACGGGCCAGCCCGTCTACAACGCGATCGTGTGGCAGGACCGCCGCACCGCCGACTTCTGCGATTCGCTGAAGAAGCAGGGCCTCGAAGCGAAGGTGCGCGCGAAGACCGGCCTGCCGATCGACTCGTACTTCTCCGCGACGAAGATCCGCTGGATCCTCGACAACGTGCCGGGCGCGCGCGACAAGGCGCGGCAGGGCAAGCTCGCGTTCGGCACCGTCGACAGCTGGCTCGTGTGGAACTTCACGAAGCACGAGCTGCACGTGACCGACGTGACGAACGCGTCGCGCACGATGCTGTTCAACATCCACACGCGCGAATGGGACAGCGAGCTGCTCGAACTGCTCGACATCCCGCGCAGCATGCTGCCGGACGTGAAGGCGTCGTCGGAAATCTACGGCCACACGAAAACCACGGTGTTCGCGTCGAAGATCCCGCTCGCCGGCATCGCCGGCGACCAGCACGCGGCGCTGTTCGGCCAGATGTGCACGACGTCGGGCATGGTGAAGAACACCTACGGCACCGGCTGCTTCCTGATGATGAACACCGGCGACAAGCCGATCGAGTCGAAGAACAACCTCGTCACGACCATCGCATGGCAGATCGGCGACGACGTGCAGTACGCGCTCGAAGGCAGCATCTTCATCGCGGGCGCGGTCGTGCAATGGCTGCGCGACGGCGTCGGCATCATCAAGACGGCCTCGGAAATCGAAGCGCTCGCCGCGAGCGTGCCGCATACCGACGGCGTGTATCTCGTGCCGGCGTTCGCCGGCCTCGGCGCGCCGCACTGGAATGCACGCGCACGCGGGTCGGTGTTCGGCGTCACGCGCGGCACGACGTCCGCGCACCTCGCGCGCGCGGCGCTCGACGCGATCGCGTACCAGTCGCTGGACGTGCTGGCCGCGATGGAAGCCGACTCGGGCATCAGCATCGGCGAGTTGCGCGTCGACGGCGGCGCGAGCGCGAACAACCTGCTGATGCAGTTCCAGGCCGACCTGCTCGGCGTCGACGCGGTGCGTCCGCAGATCACCGAGACGACCGCGCTCGGCGCGGCCTACCTCGCCGGCCTCGCGATCGGCTACTGGAAGAACCTCGACGAAGTGCGCAGCCAGTGGCAGCTCGATCGCCGCTTCTCGCCGTCGATGCCGAAGGAGCAGGTCGAGCGCTGCATGGCCGGCTGGCAGCGTGCGGTGCGCGCGGCGAAGGCGTGGGCCGACGACGCGCAGTAAGCGCCGCCGCAGCAACCACAAGCAATCCGAACGAAATACAACAACACCGGCGGACCGCGCACCCGCGCGAGTCCGCCGCGATCTACGAGAGACAAACATGTCACCTTATATTGCAGAATTCATCGGCACCGCCATTCTCGTGCTGCTCGGCAACGGCGCGGTCGCCAACGTGCTCCTTGCGAAGACCAAGGGCAAGGGCGCGGACCTGATCGTGATCGTGATGGGCTGGGCGATGGCCGTGTTCGTCGCCGTGTACGTGACCGCGTCGTTCAGCGGCGCGCACCTGAACCCGATCGTCACGATCAGTCTCGCGCTCGCGGGCAAGTTCGCGTGGTCGAAGGTCGGCGGCTACATCCTCGCGCAGATGCTCGGCGGGATGGCCGGCGCGTTGCTCGTGTGGCTCGCGTATCGCCAGCACTTCGCGAAGGAAGCCGATGCGGACCTGAAGCTCGCGGTGTTCTGCACGGCGCCCGCGATCCGCAGCACCACGCACAACGTGCTGACCGAGGCGATCTGCACGTTCGTGCTGATCCTCGGCGTGCTGTATCTCGCGTCGCCGCAGGTCGGCCTCGGTGCGCTCGACGCGCTGCCCGTCGGCCTGCTCGTGCTCGGCATCGGCATCTCGCTCGGCGGGCCGACCGGCTATGCGATGAGCCCGGCGCGCGACCTGTCGCCGCGGCTGATGCATGCGCTGCTGCCGATTCCGGGCAAGCGCGACAGCGACTGGCGCTACGCGTGGGTGCCGGTGATCGGCCCGCTGCTCGGCGGCGCCGCGGCGGCCGGGCTGTATCTGCGCCTGCACGCGATGGGCTGATCGCGCGTCGATTCTTGCTCGAGCGCGCGGCAGCGGTTGCCGCGCGCTTCTGCCGTCCTCCTTCCCCTTTTGCTTCGCGCGGCCGCCGCCGCACCGGCACCGGCACCGCACATCGCCACTAGCGATCGCCCGCGGCCGCCACCAGCGATTTCAACTTCACACCCGTATCCGCGACCGCCGCCGGCGTCGCGCCGATCCCGCGCTCGACCAGCATCCGCGCGACGCGCATCTCCTTCACGAACCCGGACGCACGGCCGAACCCGCTTGCCGCGACGAGCCGCTCGCGGGCGTCGAAATGGAAATGGATCTCCGCGTCGTCGCCGAGCACGCGCGCGACCGTCCGTTCGCCGAGCGCCGGTTCGCCTGCCACCTGCAGCTGCGCGTCGTACTGGTCGGACCAGAACCACGGCGTCTCGCGATACGGCTCGTCGGCGCCGAGCATGTTGCGTGCGGCCACGCGTGCCTGCGTCTGCGCGCCGTGCCACGTTTCCTGGCGCACGAGCCGCCCGGACGCCGCACTCGGGAACACCGCGACATCGCCGGCCGCGTAGATGCCGCGCTCGGACGTCTCGAGCCGCTCGTTCACGACGATTCCGCGCTCGACGGCAAGGCCCGCATCGCGCGCCAGCTCGTCGGCCGGTTCGATCCCGATGCCGGCGACCACCGTATCGGCAACGAGCGTGTCGCCATCGTCGAGCACGACGGCCAGCGCGCCGTCGTGCAGGCGCTCGATCGCGACGGGCCGGCGGTTCAGGCCGATCTCGACGCCCCGCTGCACGTGCAGCGCATGCACGCGGGCCGCGAGCGGCGCCGGCACCGCGCGGCCGAGCAGCCGCGGCGCCGCATCGAGCACGGTCACGCGACAGCCGCGCGAGCGCGCCGACGCAGCCACTTCGAGACCGATGAAGCCGCCGCCGATCAGCACGACCCGCGCATCGGGCACGAGCCGCGCGCCGAGCGCCGCCGCATCGTCGAGCGTGCGCAACGCGAATACGCCGTCGAGCTCGGCACCCGGAATCGCGAGACGGCGCGCGCGGCCGCCGGTCGCGAGCAGCAGCGCGTCGTAATCGAATCGATGCCCGCCCGACACGTGAAGCGCGCGCGCCGCCGGATCGATCCGCTCGACCGTCGCGACGATCGGCTCGATGCCGTCCGCGCGCCACGCATCGGGATCGCGCAACGCGCATTGCGCGGCACTGCGTTCGCCGGTCAGCACGCCCTTCGACAGCGGCGGCCGTTCGTACGGCAGATGCGCCTCCGCGCCGATCAGCACGATGCGCCCGCGCCAGCCGCCCTCGCGCAGCACCTGCGCCGCGCGGCCACCCGCCTGGCCTGCGCCGACGATCGCCATCACCCGGTCGGTCGTCATTGCGTCACACCTCGATCAGGATGCGGCCGTTCTCGACCTTCGCGCGGTACGTGCGCAGCTTCTCGCACGCGGGCGCCGACAGCGCGCGGCCGTCGCGCACGTCGAACCGCCCGTTGTGCTTCGGGCATTCGATCACGTGGTCGATCACGAGCCCGTCCGCGAGATGCACGTGCTCGTGCGTGCACAGCCCGTCGCTCGCATACACGTTCCCGTCGATCCGGTAGATCGCGTACGTGTGGCCGTCGTGGTCGAAGCGCGCGACGTCTTCATCGTCGATGTCGTCGAGCGCGCCGGTGTCGATCCATTGCGTCATGATGCGTGTCTCCTTCGTTGGAATGTTCGATGCGCGGTCACGCGCGCGCCGCGTCCGGCACCGGCCGCACCACGTGGTGCGACGGATCGCGCGTCTGCCGCATCAGCGCCGGCACGATCTCCGCGTACGCGGCCAGCGTGCTGCGGTACGGCGGCGGCATGTCGGCCTTCACCGCTTCATGCAGCTTCGGCAGCGCGTGGAACGGCACCATCGGGAACATGTGGTGCTCGACGTGGTAGTTCATGTTCCAGTACAGGAAGCGGAACACGGGGTTCATCCGCACGGTCCGGCAGTTGCGACGGTGATCGAGCACGTTCTCGGGCATGCCCGCGTGCTGCGTGAGGCCGAAGTACAGGTACAGCCACGCGCCGTACAGGCTCGGCAGCCCGATGTACAGCAGCGGCACGATCGTGTGCCAGTACAGCGACGCGCCGGTCACGAGCGCATACACGCTCAGGTGGACGCGCGCCTCGCGCACGGCCTTCGGCCATTCCGATTCGGGCACGTACGTGCGTTCCTCGTCGTCGAGCCGGCCGGTGAACGCGAGCACGATCATCTTGCGCAGCTCGCTCGCGACGTGCTTCAGCGCGACCACGTTCAGCGCGAGGCCGAGCCAGTCGGTCGGCTTCGGCGCGGCGATTTCCGGATCGCGGCCGACGACGAGCGTGTCGGTGTGATGGCGCGCATGACTCCAGCGCCAGACGGTCGCGCGGCGGAATACCTGGAACGACGCGACCTGGTACAGCACGTCGTTCATCCAGCGCGTGCGGAACGCGGTGCCGTGCCCGCATTCGTGCCAGCGCGAATCGGCCGGGCTGCAGTACAGCGTGCCGTACACGAAGAACGCCGGAATCGCCCACGCTGAATGCGCACACCATGCGAGCCACGCGAGCACGCCGCTCGCGACGATCGCCGCGTACCAGATCAGCGTGTCGCGAATCGCCCGCGCATCGTCGCGCTGCATCAGCTGCTTCATCAGCGGCCGCGGCACCGGGCATCGGTACCAGTCGGCGTTGACGAGCCCGGCAGCGCGTGCCCGCTCGCCGGCGCCGCCGATCATTCGGTATTCCTGACGGCGCGCCGCCGCGGTGCGGTCGTGCGCCTGGTCGTCCGTATGGGCCACTCGTGTCTCCTGGTGTTTCGTTCGCGGGAAGCGCGGCGGGCGCTTCGCATGCGTCCAAAATTAGGCGACGGCCATGACCGGCTCAATCGAAACGTTGACGAAATTTCGCCATCGCCGTAGCGTTGCGCACAGCGCCACGTACCGATGGCGACGACGACATGGAGACGAGCATGGCCGACCCGACCGGTCCGCGCTGGCGCAAACGCACCGCGCGCTTCGACGAGATCGCGGCGCTCGCCGGCGTCAGCACGACCACCGTCGATCGCGTGCTGAACGAGCGCGGCAGCGTGTCCGCACAGGCGCGCGAACGCGTGGTCGCGGCCGCGCGCCAGCTCGGCGTGCCGCGCCAGCTGCCCGACACGCGGCACGGGCTGCTGCACGTCGACGTGCTGCTGCCGGACACCGACGCGCCGTTCTTCCGGCGGCTGCAGCAGGCGCTGCAGCGCTCGCTGCAGATGCTCGACCGGCGCGTGGTCGTGCACCGCACCATCCTGCCCGCCGCGGACGACGAACGCGCGGCCGCGCTGATCGAGCGGCCCGCGTACCGGCGCGCGGCGCTGATCGTCACCGCGCGCGACACGCCGCGCGTGCGCGACGCGCTGGCCGGCGCGATCGCGCGCGGCGAGACCGTCGTCACGATGGTCACCGACATCGGCGGTGTCGACCGCGTGCACTACGCAGGCATCGACAACTACCGCGCCGGCCGCACGGCCGGCTACTACATCGGCCGCCTCGCCGCGCGCGCGGGGCGCGTGCTGCTGCTGGGCGGACGCATGGGTTATCGCGCGCACGCAGACCGGATGGCCGGCTGCATCGACCAGCTGAAGGAGGCGTTCACCGGCCTCGAATGCGGCGATGCGCCGGTCGAAACGCTCGACCAGGACGACCGTTGCTACCGCGCAGTGATGGACGCGCTTCGCACGCACGACGACATCGTCGGGATCTACAACAGCGGCGCGGGTTCGGCCGGCATCGAGGCGGCGCTGCGCAAGGCGGGCGCGGCCGGGCGCGTAGTCTGGATCGGGCACGAGATGATCGACCTGCACCGCACCTATATCGAGGCCGGCGCGATGGACATCGCGATCGACCAGGACCCGGACGGCCAGGCGATTTCCGCACTGCAGCACGTGCTGCATGCGTGCGGCGTCGTCGAACAGCCGCCGCTGGCCGACCCCGTGGAATTCCGCGTGTTCTGCTCGGCCAACGTGCGCACCAGCGCATACCTGCAGGCCTGACGGCCGCCGCGCGGCGCGCAGACGCACGCCGCGAAAAAATCGACCGCCGCATTGGCGATTTTTCGTCAACGTTTGTCATGCAGGCCGCGCCGCGCGTCCGTACATTTGGCAGCCATCCAGAATCAGAAACGGACGGAGACGATGGCTGAAGCGATCCTCATCGGCGTGAACCTCGACGGCGTGCTCGAACACGACGGCCTGCCGCCGCCCACGCCCGCCGAACGGTTCCGGATGATCGCCGGCGCCGGCGTGTTCGACTACGTCGAGAAGAACCCGGTGCGCGGCGAGGATCTGGC
This sequence comes from Burkholderia sp. SR8, assembly GCF_052851275.1. Taxonomy (NCBI): domain Bacteria; kingdom Pseudomonadati; phylum Pseudomonadota; class Betaproteobacteria; order Burkholderiales; family Burkholderiaceae; genus Burkholderia; species Burkholderia sp. SR8. The sequence goes on along the minus strand of NZ_JAULUC010000025.1, from coordinate 98,493 downwards.
GCCGTACTTCGCGCTGGTCGACCGGCACGCGCTGCCGATTCGCGTGATCGGCGGCATCTGGTGCGCGGGCCGCGACGAAGCGCACGTCGCCGAGATCGTCGACGCGGGCGCGCGCTTCGGCAGCACGGTGCTCAACTGTCAGCTGCATGCGCGCCATGCGGACGGCCATCCGCTGTCGGATCGCGAAGTCGCCGACTTCTACCTGCGCACGTATGAACTCGGCGAGCCGGCCGGCTGCCTGCCGAGCCTCGAAGTGCACGTCGACACGTGGAGCGAGGCATTCGTGCGGGTCGCGCGCGTCGCGCAACTGATCGAGCACGCCGGCGTGCCGTTCCGGATCACGCTCGACCATTCGCACCTGCTGTTCAAGCTCGGCAATCGCGCCGAACTCGACGCGTCGGAGCTGCGCGAACCGGCCGACGAAGTGCGGCGCCTGCTCGACCCGACGTCGCCCTCGGCCCTGTACGCGGACTGGATCGCGCGCGGCTGGGTCCGCCATGCGCATGCGCGCAGCGTGATGCCGAACAATCCGGAGAACCGCTGGATGCGCCGCGCGGACGGGCGCCCCGGCCGCGGGATCCAGTACCCGTTCGTCGCGCCAGCGCCGGGCACGTATCACGGCGAATGGCATGCAGCGGCGCTCGGTCCGTGGAAGACGGCGCTGCGGCGCCTGCTGCGGTCGCAGCTGCATGCGCGGCCGGCGCAGCTCGCGCAGATCAGCTGCGAATTCATCCCGTTTCCGGACTACGGCGGCGGCGCCCGCTATTCGATCTTCGACAACAACGTCGCGTGCGCGCACTGGCTGCGCGACACATGGCGCGCATTTGCAATGGAACCGGCGGCTGCGCCGGCCGAGGCCGCTGCGCGCGAGCTCACGTAATCCCGCCCAGCTCCACCCGAACCGAGGAAAGAACGATGACGCAACCCGCCTTTCACTTTTCGCTGAACCGGATGAGCGCGCCGCGCATGCCGCTCGACCGCTATGTCGCGCTGTGCCGCCGGCTCGGCGTCGACACGATCGAGATCCGCAACGATCTCGACGGCGTCGAGATCACCGACGGCACGCCTGCGGCGGCGGTGCGCGCGACGGCCGAAGCCGGCGGCGTGACGATCCTGACGATCAACGCGCTGCAGCGCTTCGAGCAATGGAATGCCGAGCGCGCGGACGAAGCAACCGTGCTCGCCGACTACGCCGCACAATGCGGCGCGCGCGCACTGGTACTGTGCCCGACCAACAGCCGCGGCGACACGCGTGACGCCGACGCACGCCATGCCGATCTCGTGAAGGCGCTGAAGGCGCTCGAGCCGATCCTCGCTGCGCGCGGCCTGCTCGGCTTCATCGAGCCGCTCGGCTTCGAGGAATGCGCGCTGCGCCGCAAGTCGGACGCGGTCAAAGGCATCTACGCGGCGGCCGGCGAACAGGTATTCCGGCTCGTGCACGACACGTTCCACCATCACCTGTCCGGCGAGGACATCTTCTTCCCGAACCTGACGGGCCTCGTGCACATCTCGGGCGTCGACGAAAGCGACCTGCCGGTCGACCGGATGCGCGACGGCCACCGCGTGCTGGTCGGCCGCGCCGACCGGCTCGGCAATATCCGGCAGCTGCGCGAGCTGCTCGCGCGCGGATATCGCGGCGCGTTGTCGTTCGAGCCGTTCGCGAACGAAATCGCGGAAGCGGACGACATCGAAGACCGGCTGCGCGCCAGCATCGACTACATCTGCGGCGAGCTGCCGGCAGCGCGGTGAACGTCGCGGCGGCGGCAGCGGCGCCGGCACGCCGCCGCGCAATGCCGACCACTACTGGGTCGGCGCGCAGTACCGCGTGACGCCCGCGCTGTCGCTCGGCGGCGCCGCATACTACGTGCACGTCGGCTCCGGCGCGGGCGACGCGACGCACGATCCGTCCGGCCACGCGTCGATGTTCGCGCTCGGCGGCGCGTACAGCCTGTCGAAGCGCACGCTGCTGTATGCGACCGTCGCGCACGTGCGCAACGCGAGCGGCTCGAATTGCTCGGTCGCGAACGACAACCCCGGCACGGACAACGACAACCTCGCGAATCCGCTGCCGGGCCGTTCGCAGACTGGCGTGAACGTCGGCATCAATCATTCGTTCTGACCGACGGCGCAGCATGCGGCCGACGCATGCCGCGCGCCGTCGACACACAACGCAGTCAACAGGAGCACACCATGATCGAATTCGCTTTGTTCGGTGCGGGAAGAATCGGGAAGATCCACGCGGCGAATCTGGCGCGCCACCCCGGCGCGAAACTCAAGTACGTGATCGACCGCCACGCGCCGTCGGCCGACGCGCTCGCGCTCGCGCACGGCGCGCAGGTCGCCGATGTCGAGCGCGCGCTCGGCGACGCGGCCGTCAAGGCGGTCGTGATCGCGTCGAGCACCGATACGCACGCGGACCTGATCGTCGCAGCGGCGAACGCGGGCAAGGCCGTGTTCTGCGAGAAGCCGGTCGACCTGACCGTCGAGCGCTCGCGCGAATGCGCGGAGGTCGTGCGCCGCCGCGGCGTGACCTGCATGATCGGCTTCCAGCGCCGCTTCGATCCGACCTTCGCGGCGCTGAAGGCGCGTGTCGAGCGCGGCGACATCGGCACGCCTGAAATGCTGATCGTCACGAGCCGCGACCCGGGCGCGCCGCCCGTCGACTACATCCGCAGCTCGGGCGGCATCTTCAAGGACATGCTGATCCACGACTTCGACGTGTTCCGCTGGATCCTCGGCGACGACGCGCAGACGCTGCATGCGACCGGCAGCTGCCTGACCGATCCGGCCGTGCGCGACGCGGGCGACATCGATTCGACCGCGGTGACGATCCGCACGCGGCGCGGGCTGCTGTGCCAGATCAACACGTCGCGCCGCGCGGCGTACGGCTACGACCAGCGCTTCGAGCTGCTCGGCAGCAACGGGATGCTGCAGGCCGGCAACGTGCGGCCGACCGAGGTCGCCGCATGGTCGGCGAGCGGCATCGCGACCGACGTGCCGGAGCCGTTCTTCCTCGAGCGCTACCGGCACGCGTACGCGGCAGAGATCGCGCATTTCGTCGATGCGCTGCGCGACGGCACGCCGGTCAGGACCACGATCGACGACGGGCTCGCCGCGCTCGAGCTGGCCGAGGCCGCGATGACGTCGTGGCGGACGGGGCGCGTGGTCGAGGTGTGACGGACGCGGCGGCGGCCGGCATCACGGCACGCCGCCGTCATCGTCGCCGTGCCGAGATGCCAGGGTGGATCCGATACGCCGGATCGGCCCGGCGGCTTGAGCGGGCCGTGGAACGGGCCGCCGAATGGCTTGCCGAACGGCTCGTTGAACGCCTCGCGGAACGTCGCGCGGCGCGGCGGCGAAAGCACGTATCATGGCGGGACGATCGGCGTCGCCGACACCCCGCTTCTTCACCACCATGCTCGATCACCTTATCTGCGACTGCGACGGCGTACTCGTCGACAGCGAAGTCATTGCCGACCGCGTGCTGTTCGAAACGCTGTCCGCCACCTTCCCGCACCTCGATTTCACCGACGCCGCGAAATCCGCGTTCGGCCAGCAGACGTCGCGCTTTCTCGCCGGGCTCGAAGCGCATTTCGGCATCCGGATGCCCGAGAACTTCATCGAGACCATCGAGCACAACATCGAGACCGGCCTCGCACAATCGCTCGCGCCGATCACCGGCGTGCGCGACGCGTTGCTGAAGGTCGAGCTGCCGGCCGCGGTGGTATCGAACAGCCGGCTCGTGCGCGTGCGCAGTTCGTTGAAGCGTGCAATGCTCACCGAGATCTTCGGCGATCGCGTGTTCAGCTCCGAGCAGGTCGCACGGCCGAAGCCCTACCCCGACGTCTACCTGCATGCGGCGCAGACGCTCGGCGTCGCGCCGGCGCGCTGCATCGTCGTCGAGGACAGCGTGTCGGGCCTGAACGCGGCGCGCGCCGCGGGGATGAAGACGATCGCGTTCGTCGGCGCGAGCCACATCCCCGACAACTACGCGGACGCGCTGCGCGCGATGGGCATCACGCGGATCATGCGGAACATGGATGAACTGCCGGCGCTCGTCGCGGCCGGCCTGCGCGGCGAATTCGGCGACGTGCAGTCCTGACCGGCGGCCGCGCGGCGCCGGGCCACGCAGGATCGACAAGACCGGAACGGCCGGCGTGCGATGCCGCAGGCACGCCGCGCAGCGGGCGCATCGGCGCGCCCGCCGCTCACACCGTCAGGCCGGTTCGCAGCACCGCTCGCGCGCGGCCGCGAGCGCCTCGCGGAATTCGACGAGCTCCGCGATCGTCAGCATCGGCAGCCCGTGCTGCTGCGCGAAACGCTCGACGTCGTCGCCGCGCGTCATCGTGCCGTCCGGATTCATCAGCTCGCATAGCACGCCGGCCGGCTTCAGCCCCGCGAGGATCGACAGGTCGACCGTCCCTTCGGTGTGGCCGCGGCGCGCGAGCACGCCGCCCGGCTGCGCACGCAGCGGAAACACGTGGCCGGGGCGCACGATGTCGTACGGCTTCGCGTCATCGGCGATCGCCGCGCGGATCGTCGTCACGCGGTCGGCCGCGGACACGCCGGTATGCACGCCCTCGCGCGCTTCGATCGACACGGTGAACGCGGTACCGTTGCGGCTTTCGTTGGTCTGCACCATCGGCGGCAGCTCGAGCGCGCGCACCTTGTCGTCGGTCAGGCACAGGCACACGATGCCGCTGCACTCGCGGATCAGGAGTGCCATCGTCTCGGGCGTGATGCGCTCGGCGGCGACGATCAGGTCGGCCTCGTTTTCACGGTCGTGATCGTCCTGCAACACGACCGCGCGGCCCGCGCGCAATGCGTCGAGCGCAGCGGCGATGCGCGGCGGCACCGGTTCGGCATCCAGCAACGGGAGATCGGCAAAGGCGTCGGCGGGTGCCGACGAAACGGACTTGAAGGACATGTGAAACGCTCCTCGCGATTACGATTTGGGCGAAAAACGTTCCAGGGCATTGCAAACAGACAGAACGACAACCCGCTTCGCACGCATCGCGAAGCGGCCCTGACGGACATGACTATCTGCACATCTTCTCTCATCCGGACTGTGACCGTCGGCTCTGGCATTCGACCAGATCTGCTGACCCCGCGCGCATGCGCGGGCGCTCGCGGGCTCGCCGGCTTTCGCCAGCCTACCGCCGGTGGGGAATTTCGCCCCGCCCTGAAGACGCACTGATTGCCGGCCGGGGATCTGCCCCGGCACCGGCGGGCCAAGCATACAACAGCTGCGCTCGCGACGCAGCCAACCACACCTAAAACCTTACTGACGACACCGTCTAACGGCATCGTCCGAACGGCCGACCCACCGGGCCTGCGCGCCCGTCCCGCAGGAACCGGCGCCGGCCCGGCCGCACGCGCTCAACCGGCCGCGTGCGCGGCGTCGGGGACGAGCCAGCGCGGCGGCACTTCCGGGCTCACCGTCACGCGGAACGCGCGCGCCTCGCTGTCGCCCGGGTTGCGCAGGCTGTACGGCTGGTCGGCGTCGAACACGATCGCGTCGCCGGTCGCGAGCAACTGGCGGCGATCGTGCACGCTCACTTCGAGCGTGCCCTCGCTGACGACCAGATTGACCGTCGTGCCCGGCGCGCGGCGCGTGCCGGGCTCCGTATGCAGCGGCGCGATCCGCAGCTCGTGGAATTCGGCCGCGGCCGGCTCGCCTTCCGGGTACAGCGCGCGCGCCGAGAAACGGCCGTTCGAGCTGACGACGCGCGCCGCGCGCTCGGCCGCCAGGTGCTCGAAGCCGTTGACCGCATGGCGGCGCAGGAACGCGGCGACCGACACCTTCAGCGCGGCGGCGATCTTGCAGAGCACCTTGATCGACGGCACGCTGCGCGCGGATTCGATCTGCGCGAGCATCGCGCGCGACACGCCCGACAGCCGCGCGAGCGCATCGAGCGACAGCTGCCGCTCCGCGCGCAGGCGCGCGAGGTTCACGCCGACGACCTGCTCGAGGACGTCGAGCGACGCGGACGTCCGCGCGTCGCCGGCATTGCCGGACTCGAAGGAAGACACGTCGCGCACCAGCGCCAGGGGTGAAGACATAGCATGGCCTCCGGGCCGCCATGCGGCCCTGCGAATGGGGTAAGCCGGGATCGGAATCGGGTTGCGCCACGAACGGCGCGTATCGAGACGCTATCACCTGGCCCCGGGCCGGCAAACGAAGTTATCTTCACACCGTTATCAGCATCGCGGAGGAATGCGTTTCTCGCGAACCTTTTCGTGCCGCTATCGCGACGGCGCGACGACGCCCCGCCGCCCGATGCGGCAATCAATGCGCGGCCGGCGCCGCACCGCGCGCCGGTGCGCGCGCATCGAGCCGCATCGCGACGAACGTTACGACGAGCGCCGCGAACGTAACCGCGACGGCGACCCACGGCAGCGCATCGAGCGCGAAACCGTGCGTCAGTGCGAGCCCGCCGAGCCACGCGCCGCCCGCGTTGCCGACGTTGAACGCGCCGATGTTCAGCGTCGACGCGAGATGCGGCGCGCTCGCGGCCTTCTCGACGACGCGCGCCTGCAGCGGCGGCACCGTCGCGAACGCGGCGATCCCCCACACGAATACCGTCACGGCGGCCGCGACCGGCAGATGGCTCGTCCTCGCGAACATGGCCATCACGGCCATCAGCGCGACGAGAATCGCGATCAGCGACGGCATCAGCGCGCGGTCGGCGAGCTTGCCGCCGAGCGTGTTGCCGACCGTCAGCCCGGCGCCGAACAGCACGAGGATCAGCGCGACCGCGCGCGGCGAATAGCCGGTGACGGTTTCGAGAATCGGCGCGATGTACGTGAACACGACGAACACGCCGCCGAAGCCGAGCACCGTCATCAGCAGCGCGAGCCAGACCTGCGGCTCCTTCAGCACGCGCACCTCGTGGCCGAGGCCGACGGGGCCGCTGTCGTGGCGGTTCGGCACCAGCAGCGCGACGCCGCCGAGCGACAGCACGCCGAGCGCCGCGACGATCCAGAACGACGCGCGCCAGCCGAGCAACTGGCCGACGAACGTGCCGAACGGCACGCCGAGCACGTTCGACAGCGTGAGGCCGGTGAACATCAGCGCGATCGCGCTCGCGCGCTTGTCGGCCGGCACGAGCGACGCGGCGACCACCGCGCCGATCCCGAAGAACGAGCCGTGCGCGAACGACGTGACGACGCGCGCGACCATCAGCATCGCGTAGCCGGATGCGCTCGCGCACAGCACGTTGCCGACGATGAAGATCGCCATCAGCAGCTGCAGCGCGGCCTTGCGCGGCATGCGGCTCGTCAGCACCGCGAGCAGCGGCGCGCCGACCGCGACGCCGAGCGCGTAGCCGGTGACCAGCAGCCCGGCCGACGGCAGCGACACGGCGAGGTCGTGTGCGACCTCGGGCAGCAGCCCCATGATGATGAATTCGGTGGTGCCGATGGCGAAGGCGCTGATCGCGAGCGCCAGGAGCGGAATGGGCATGACGTTCTCCGGGAGGCGGCGGACGCGGCGCCCGGTCGGTGCCGCACCGCACAAAAAGCGGGATGTGCGCGCATTGTCCCGAATACGCCTATCTTTGATAATTGGCGTGGCATTTGAACCATTTTCAAAAGATTCTGGAAAATCCGATGGATCGACTGGGCGATATCCGGCTGTTCGTCGAGGCCGCCGAACTCGGCAGCCTGTCCGCGGCCGGGCGCAAGCTGAACCTGACGCCGGCCGCCGCGAGCGCGCGCCTCGCGAAGCTCGAGGCGAAGATCGCGACGCGGCTGTTCGAGCGCTCGACGCGGCAACTGCGGCTCACCGACGAAGGCCGGCTCTACCTGAACTGCTGCCGCCAGGCGCTGCAGGCGCTCGACGACGCGCACGCGGTGCTGCAGGAAGGCCGCAACGTGGTGGCCGGCAAGGTGCGGCTGTCGTCGACGTCCGATTTCGGCCGCCACCAGCTGCTCGACTGGCTCGACGAATTCACGACGCTGCATCCGGGCGTCACGTTCTCGCTGACGGCATCCGATTCGGCGTCGAACCTGTGGCAGGACGAGATCGATCTCGCGATCCGCTTCGCCGCGCCGCCCGACGGCGCGCTGATCGCGCGGCGGCTCGCCGCGAACCGGCGCGTGCTGTGCGCGGCGCCGTCGTTCGTCGAGCGCCACGGCGTGCCGGCCGACCCGCACGATCTGGCCCGCTTTCCCTGCAACGTGATCACGATCGCGTCGGGCCCGATGAACACGTGGCGCTTCACGCGCGGCGACGAAGTGCAGACCCACACGGTGCCCGTGTCGACCGCATTCGAGACCAACGACGGCGGCCTGACCCGCGAATGGACGCTGCGCGGCCACGGGATTGCGCTGAAGTCGCTGTGGGACATCGCCGACGACGTGCGCGCCGGCCGGCTGCGCGTGCTGCTGCCCGACTGGCGCCATCAGGACGCGCCGCTGCATGCGATCTATCACAGCAAGCGCTACATGGCGCCGCGCGTGCGCGTGCTGCTCGACTTCCTCGCCGAACGCTTCGCGCGGGAAGAAGCGGCGCTCGACGACCTGCTGAACGCGTGCCGCTGACGGCGGCCGCCTCGCCCCGTTCAGGGTCGGAAGACGACGAGCGCCGTCGCGCGCGTGCAACCCGTGTGCAGCCCGGTAGCCGCCGTGGACACCGCGTAAAGCTATAATGGAAGGCTTTCCCGACGGCTTTTCACGCGCTTGCGACCGGCTCGCACGACGCGCGCGGCGCGCCCAGGCCGGCCCTTGCGCCACCGAGGCACCGGCAGGCTGCGGCCCGCGCCGCTGCACCGGCAGCGGCCGTCCCGATTCACCCTTGACGACGCCCCCAGGTCAACCACTGCGAACGGCGAATCCCCATGACGAAAAAAGTTTACGTAAAGACCTTCGGCTGCCAGATGAACGAGTACGACTCGGACAAGATGGTGGACGTGCTCAATGCGGCCGAAGGCCTCGAGAAGACCGATACCCCGGAAGACGCGGACATCATCCTGTTCAACACGTGCTCGGTACGTGAAAAGGCGCAGGAAAAGGTGTTCTCCGACCTCGGCCGCGTGCGCGAGCTGAAGGAAGCGAAGCCGGGCCTCTTGATCGGCGTCGGCGGCTGCGTCGCGAGCCAGGAAGGCGCGTCGATCGTGTCGCGCGCGCCGTACGTCGACCTCGTGTTCGGCCCGCAAACCTTGCACCGCCTGCCGCAGATGATCGACGCGCGCCGCGAAAGCGGCCGTGCGCAGGTCGACATCACGTTCCCCGAGATCGAGAAGTTCGACCATCTGCCGCCCGCGCGCGTCGAAGGGCCGAGCGCGTTCGTGTCGATCATGGAAGGCTGCTCGAAGTACTGCAGCTACTGCGTCGTGCCGTACACGCGCGGCGATGAAGTGTCGCGTCCGCTCGACGACGTGCTGACCGAAGTGGCCGGCCTCGCCGATCAGGGCGTGCGCGAAGTCACGCTGCTCGGCCAGAACGTGAACGCCTACCGCGGCGCGCTGACGGCCGGTTCCGCCGACATCGCCGATTTCGCGACGCTGATCGAATACGTCGCCGACATCCCCGGCATCGAGCGGATCCGCTACACGACGTCGCATCCGAAGGAGTTCACGCAGCGCCTGATCGACACGTACGCGAAGGTGCCGAAGCTCGTGAGCCACCTGCACCTGCCGGTCCAGCACGGCTCGGACCGCATCCTGATGGCGATGAAGCGCGGCTACACGGTGCTCGAATACAAGTCGGTGATCCGCAAGCTGCGCGCGATCCGCCCGGACCTGTCGCTGTCGACCGACATGATCGTCGGCTTCCCCGGCGAGACCGAGGACGATTTCGACAAGATGATGGCGCTCGTGCACGAGATGGGCTACGACACCAGCTTCTCGTTCATCTACAGCCCGCGCCCCGGCACGCCGGCCGCGAACCTGCACGACGACACGCCGCGCGAAGTGAAGCTCAAACGCCTGCAACATCTGCAGGCGACCATCGAGGAAAACGTCGCGCGCATCAGCCAGTCGATGGTCGGAAAGGTCGAGCGGATCCTCGTCGAGGGCCCGTCGCGCAAGGACCCGAACGAACTGTCGGGCCGCACCGAGAACAACCGGGTCGTGAATTTCCCGGCGCCGCTCGCGTCGCACCCGCGGCTGATCGGCCAGATGATCGACGTGAAGATCAACCACGCGTACCCGCACTCGCTGCGCGGCGAGCTGCTGCTCGTGAGCGACGACGCGAGCGCGGCCACCCACTGACCGACTGACGCTCAACAGGAGCCCGACGCTACTTTGAAGACCGTCCAAGCACTGGAATTCACCGCGCCGCGCGACGACAACGCGCGCCTTGCCAACCTCTGCGGCCCGCTCGACGAGAATCTGCGGCAGATCGAACAGGCGCTCGACGTCACGCTCGCGCGGCGCGGCCACCGGATCACGATCCGCGGGCGCGGCGCGAAGCTCGCGCTCGCGGCGCTCGAAAACTTCTACAACCGCGCGCGCGATCCGCTGTCGGTCGACGATATCCAGCTCGCGCTGGTCGAAGTGCGTCACACCGCCGGCAACGGCCGCCAGGACACGCTCGACGTGCGTTTCCGCGGCGACCCCGACCATCCGTTCGACGAGCCGGCCGCGCAGCTCGACGACGAGAATCCCGACGAGGAGCCGGCGCCGAAGCTCTACACGCGGCGCGCCGATCTGCGCGGCCGCACGCCCGCGCAGCGCGAATACCTGAAGCAGATCCTGTCGCACGACGTGACGTTCGGCATCGGGCCGGCCGGCACCGGCAAGACCTACCTCGCGGTCGCATGCGCGGTCGACGCGCTCGAGCGCGACCAGGTCAAGCGGATCGTGCTGACGCGTCCGGCCGTCGAGGCCGGCGAGCGGCTCGGCTTCCTGCCGGGCGACCTCGCGCAGAAGGTCGACCCGTACCTGCGGCCGCTGTACGACGCGCTGTACGACCTGCTCGGCTTCGACAAGACCGCGAAGATGTTCGAGCGCCAGATGATCGAGATCGCGCCGCTCGCGTACATGCGCGGCCGCACGCTGAATCACGCGTTCATCATCCTCGACGAGGCGCAGAACACGACGCCCGAGCAGATGAAGATGTTCCTCACGCGGATCGGCTTCGGCTCGAAGGCCGTCGTCACCGGCGACACGAGCCAGGTCGACCTGCCGCGCGGGCACAAGAGCGGCCTCGTCGAGGCGCAGCAGGTGCTCGGCGGCGTGCGCGGCATCGCGCTCACGCGCTTCACGAGCGCGGACGTCGTGCGCCATCCGCTCGTCGCGCGCATCGTCGAGGCATACGACGACTTCCACGCGCAGCACAAGGACGCGTGAGTCCGCACGCATGAACCGCCGGCGGCGCCCCGCGCGCCGCACCGGCCGACGGCCCGGCCCGCCCGACGGCGCGCCGGGCTTTTTTGCCCGCGCGCGGCCCGGTCCGAATTCGGGCGCGATCGGCCGTTTGGTGTATCCTCAACGCGTTCCAATCGCCGTACCGGTCATGAAATCTTCCCGTTCTCGCAAGTCCGGGCGCGCGCAATCCGCCGCGCCCGAATCCCCTCGTCTTTCGCTGTTCGATGCGAAGGGCAAGGCCCGGACCGTCAACGCGCAGGGCCTGCGAATCGACTTCCCGGACGGCCGCAGCCTGATGTTCGACCTGTCTGGCAGCTCGGGCGACGCCGCCGTCGCGATCGTCGCACAGCATAACGATCCGGCGATGCGCGCGAAGCTCGCGCTGCAACCCGAGCACTACGACAGCGTGACGCTGCACGTCGGCGCCGAACCCGCGCCGCGCGACGAGGAAATGGAAGAAGGGCTGCGCGAACTGGAGCTCGACCTGTCGGTGCAGTACGGCGACGAGATCACGGCCGACGTGCGCAAGGCGCTGCCCAAGCGCAAGCTGATCGCCGAATGGATCGAGCCGGCGCTGTTCGCCAGCGCGCAGCTCACCGTGCGCTTCGTCGGCGAGGCGGAAGGCCGCACGCTGAACGCCGGCTATCGCCACAAGGACTACCCGACCAACGTGCTGACCTTCGCGTACGATCCGGCCCCCGACGGCACCGTGATCGGCGACCTCGTGCTGTGCTGTCCGGTCGTCGAGAAGGAAGCGCACGAACAGGGCAAGCCGCTCGCGGCCCATTACGCGCACCTGCTGGTGCACGGCGCGCTGCACGCGCAGGGCTACGATCACGAGACGAGCGACGAGGACGCGGCCGAAATGGAAGCGCTCGAAGTCGACATCCTCGCGAAGCTGGGCTTCCCGAACCCGTACCGGTAAGCGCCGTCCGCCCCATGCACCACGCCGCGATGCTGCCGCCCGCCTACCCGCCGTCGATCGGCGAAGGACGGCTGCTGACCGACGACGAACTGGCGGCGTCGCTCGCGCACACGATGCGCGACTGGGACGGCCAGCAGGATCTCTGGCTGTTCGGCTATGGCTCGCTGATCTGGAATCCGGGGCTGCCGACCGTCGCCGCCGTGCGCGGCAAGGTGCACGGCTACCACCGCGGGCTCTACCTGTGGTCGCGCGTGAACCGCGGCACGCCCGAACGTCCGGGCCTCGTGCTCGCGCTCGATCGCGGCGGTTCGTGCTCGGGCATCGCGTTCCGGCTCGCAGGCCCGACCGCGCAGCCGCATCTCGAGACGCTGTGGAAGCGCGAGATGCCGATGGGCTCGTACCGGCCCGCGTGGCTGCCGTGCTCGCTCGAAACCGGCGAACGCGTGACCGCGCTCGCGTTCGTGATGCGCCGCGACGCGCCGACATACACCGGCAAGCTGACCGACCCGGTCGTGAAGGAAGTGTTCAGCTGCGCGGCCGGCCGCTACGGCACGACGCTCGACTACGTGAGCCGCACCGTCGACGCGCTGCGCGCGAGCGGCATTCCCGATCGCGCGCTGGAAGGGTTGCTCGCGCGATGCCGGTGACGCGCCGCCGCGCAACGCAATGCTTGCACGACGCCGGCCGCCGCGCCGCGGGCTTCGAAGGAGAACCGCTCCCCATGAAATCGTCACGCAGATCGCGCTGTGCATTGGCCGCGCTGCTCGTCGCCGCGAGCGTTGCGCTGTCCGGCTGCGGCATCTTCGGCTGCGGCGGTGTCGCGACCAACGGCGCGGCCGGCGGCGGTTGCTCGGCCGGCATGCGCTTCTGATTGCTGCGATTTCGGCCGTCCGCACATCCGGCCCCATGCGCGCAGCACCGCCCGCCGCGCCCCGCACGCGACGAAATGCCGCTGGCGACCGACCGGCCGGCCGGTCGCCGTTGCGCCCCGCTTTTTTGCCGCCGCTGCCCCGGCGCGCCTTTCTGAGATAGGATGGACCCGAGGACACCGCCGCGCCCGGCGCGGCCGTTTCCGAGCGGGGCCCGCGCGCGCCGCGTGCCCTCGGCCGGACGGCCGGGGTGACACGGCCGCGCCATGCCCTTGGTGTATCCTTGCCTACTCCGTGACCGCGCGCCCCGGCATGACCCGGGCGCACCACCATGAACGATTCGTATCCCAGTCGTAAGCTCACCGACAAACCGCAAGAAAAGCGCTCGCTGCTCGAGCGCCTGACCGACTTCATCTCGCCCGAGCCGGAATCCCGGACCGAGCTGCTGGAAATCCTCCAGGACGCCCACGAACGCAACCTGATCGACGCCGACTCGCTGTCGATGATCGAGGGCGTGTTCCAGGTGTCCGATCTGTGCGCCCGCGACATCATGGTGCCGCGCGCGCAGATGGACGCGATCAACATCGCCGACAAGCCCGAAGACTTCATCCCGTTCGTCCTCGAGAAGGCGCACTCGCGCTACCCCGTGTACGAGGAGAACCGCGACAACGTGATCGGCGTGCTGCTCGCGAAAGACCTGCTGCGCTTCTACGCCGAAGAGGAATTCGACGTGCGCGGAATGCTGCGCCCGGCCGTGTTCATTCCGGAATCGAAGCGCCTGAACGTGCTGCTGCACGACTTCCGCGTGAACCGCAACCATCTCGCGATCGTCGTCGACGAATACGGCGGCGTCGCGGGCCTGATCACGATCGAGGACGTGCTCGAACAGATCGTCGGCGACATCGAGGACGAATACGACTTCGACGAGGAAGCCGGCAACATCATCTCGGGGCCGGACGGCCGCTATCGCGTGCGCGCGCTCACCGAGATCGAACAGTTCAACGAGACGTTCGGCACCGATTTCCCCGACGACGAGGTCGACACGATCGGCGGGCTGATCACCCATCATTTCGGCCGCGTGCCGCACCGCGGCGAGAAGCTGCAGCTCGACAACCTCGTGTTCGAGATCCAGCGCGGCGATGCGCGCCAGATCCACGTGCTGCTGGTGCGCCGCAACCCGCTCGCGAGCCGCCGCGCCGAAACCTCGCACGAGGATTGACCGTCTCGCGCCGGCCGCGTCTCCTTCAACCGCTCGCCCCCTTTCGCTTCACATGGACGAACCGATTCCGTCCCGCCCGGCTGGCGGTCTTCTCGCGCCGGCGCCCGGCCGCGCGCTGCCGCGCTGGCACTATCCGGCCGCACTGCTTGCCGGCGCGGCCAATACGCTCAGCTTCGCACCGACGCCGCACGGCGGCTGGCTGCAGCTCGCCGTATTCGTCTGGTTTTTCGCGCAGCTGACGCGCACGTCGAGCTGGCGCGGCGCCGCGCTCACCGGCGGCGCGTTCGGCTTCGGCAACTTCATCAGCGGCGTCTGGTGGCTCTACATCAGCATGCACGTGTACGGCGAGATGGCCGCGCCGCTCGCGGGCGGCGCACTGGTGCTGTTTGCGCTGTACCTGTCGCTGTACCCGGCGTTCTCGGCGGCGCTGTGGTCGTTCTGCGCGGGGCATGCATGGCATCGCCGCGAACCCGATCCGCGGCCGTTCTCGCCGAGCTGGCACGGCGCATTCGCGTTCGCGAGCGCATGGGCGCTCGGCGAATGGCTGCGCGGCACCGTGTTTACCGGCTTTCCGTGGCTTGCGAGCGGCTATCCGCAGGTCGACGGGCCGTTCGCGGGCTTCGCGCCGGTCGTCGGCGTGTACGGAATCGCGTGGGTGCTCGCGCTGTTCGCCGCGCTGGTCGTGCAGGCGCTCGTCGCCGCGCGGCCCGCGCCGGCGGCCGCGGCCAGCCGCGGCACCGCGGGCAATGCGCGCGTGCGCGTGATCGCGCCGGCCGGCATCGCCGTCGCGCTCGTCGCGGCCGGCGTCGCGCTGTCGCAGGCCACGTGGACCGTGCCCGCGAACGCGCCGCTCACGGTGCGGCTCTTGCAGGGCAACGTGAAGCAGGACATCAAGTTCGAACAGGAAGGCATCGACGCGGCGATCAAGATGTACACGCAGATGATCGTCGAGAAGCCGGCCGATCTGATCGTCACGCCGGAGACCGCGATCGCGGTGATGATCCAGGAGCTGCCCGAGCCGTTCGCGGTCGCGATCCGCAAGTTCAGCGACACGACGGGCTCGGCCGTGCTGTTCGGCGCGGTCGGCGCGTCGGTCACGCCCGAGGGCCGTTACGTCGACTACACGAACAGCCTGTACGGCGTGACGCCGCACTCGCGCGACATCTATCACTACGACAAGCACCACCTCGTGCCCTTCGGCGAATTCATCCCGTGGGGCTTTCGCTGGTTCGTCGACCTGATGAAGATGCCGCTCGGCGACTTCGCGCGCGGCGCGCCGGTGCAGAAGCCGTTCCTCGTGCACAACCAGCCCGTGATGGCCGACATCTGCTACGAGGACTTGTTCGGCGAGGAGATCGCCGCGACCATCCGCGACAATCCGCAGCCGCCCGGCGTGCTCGTCAACGTGACGAACCTCGCGTGGTTCGGCGACACGATCGCGCTCGACCAGCACCTGCAGATCGCGCGGATGCGCGCGCTCGAAACGGGCCGGCCGATGCTGCGCTCGACCAACACCGGGATGACCGCCGCGATCGACGCGCACGGCCGCGTACTCGGCCAGCTGAAGCCGTTCACGATCGGCTCGCTCGACGTGCGCATCGAAGGCACGAGCGGCTTCACGCCGTACGTGACGAGCGGCAACAGCATCGTGCTCGCGGTGTCGCTGGTGCTGCTCGCGTTCGGCTTCACGCTCGGGCCGGGCCTGCGCCGCCGCAACGGCACGAAGGCCGGCGACGACCGGCACGTGTGACGCATCGGGCCGCTGTCGCGCGACGCGCGGCGGCGGCCGTTCCGGCATGCGGGCCGTGCCGCGTGCCGCCGTTCGCCGCACTGCGTTTCGTCGGCACGACACGCCGGCCAGCCGGCACGCATGACGCGAGCGACGCCGCGCCGCTCACGCGGTCCGCTGCGCGTCGGCGGCCAAAGCGCGCAAGTCCCGCGCGACCGCTTCCATCACCGGCTCCCATGCGCCGAACGTCGGCTGCCGATACAGCGTCGCGGTCGGATACCACGGGCTGTCCGTGCGTTCGAGCAGCCACGGCCAGTGCGGATTCACGTCGAGCAGCACCCACGTGCGCGCGCCGAGCGCGCCCGCCAGGTGGGCGACCGACGTGCACACCGTGATCACCAGATCGAGCGCGCCGACGAACGCGGCCGTATCGTCGAAGCTGCGCAGCTCCGCGGTGAAGTCGTCGATCGCGAAACCGGCCGCGCGCACCGCGGCGACGTCCGCGTCCGCGCCCGGCTGCAGCGAATAGAACGCGACGTCGTCGACGCCGCGAAACGCGTCGGCATAGCGTTCGAGGCCCACGCGGCGGAACGGATTGCGCTGGTGCCCTGCGCTGCCCGTCCAGACGAGCCCGACCTTCAGCCGCCTCTCTCCCGCGAGCCGCGCGCGCCACGCGTCGCGTGCGTCCGGATCGGCATGCAGGTACGGCACCGACGCGCCGAGCGTCGACGTCTCCATCCCGAGCATCAGCGGCAGGCCGATCAGCGGTACTTCGTAGTCGAACGCGGGCAGTTCGTCGACATCGCCGCCCGCGCCGAATACGTCGGCATGTGCGCCGAGGCTGCGCTGCATCAGCGTGCCGACCTGCGGAAACGTGTTCCATGCGAGCCGGCCGCCGTCGCGGTGCACGCGCTCGGCGAGCGGCGCGACGAAGCGCGCGAACTGCAGCACGTCGCCGAGCCCCTGCTCGCCCCACACCAGCAGCGTCTTGCCCGCGAGCGGCTCGCCGTGCCAGCGCGGCCCCGGCAGCGCCGGCCGGCGGCCGCGCAATTCGCCCGCGCCGTCCCAGCGCGCCTCGTGGCCGCGCCAGCCGGCCGCGTAGTTGCCGCGCACGAGCTGGATGATCGCGAGGTTGAAACGGAACGACGCGTCGTCGGGCGCGAGCTCGCACGCACGCGCCGCGTAGCGCTCGGCGTCGTCCCAGCGCTGCGCCTCCTTCATCGCCATCGCGATGTTGTTGAGCGCAAGCGCGTTGTCGGGCGCGATCTCCGCGAGCCGCGCCGCACATACGAGCGCGCCGTCGAGATCGTGCGTCGCGAGCCGTGCGACGACGAGGTTGATCCACGCCTGCACGTCGTGCGGATCGGCTTCGACGGCCGTCTCCAGCAGCGCGATTTCCTCGCCGCGATCGCCGCCCGACAGCCGCAGCGCGATCGCGAGGTTGTTGCGCAGCGACGGCCAGCCCGGATCGAGCGCATGGGCGGCGCGATACGGCGCGATCGCATCGGCATGGCGGCCGAGCATCTGCAGCGCGTAGCCGTGGTTGAAACGGGCATCGGCGCCCGAATGCACGCGCGCCGCGCATTCGGCGAGCGCGAGCGCGTCGGCCGCGCGCTGCCGCGCGACGAGCGTTACCGTGAGCTGCGCGAGCGCGGCCATGTCGACCGCGTGCAGATGGCCGGCCGCGGCGAGCCAGAGTGCGTGCGCATCGTGGTCGCCGCGCGCGCGTGCGTCGGCCGCCTGCCCGAGCAATGCAAGCAGCGGCGGCATCAGCGGAATGAGGAAATCGTTCGAATCGTCCATGCGGTCCGGAGTGGGCAAGCGGTCGCGCGGCAGGCGTCGCGCGCACCGCGATATGCGCATCTTAACGCCCGCGCCGCGCGACGCGGCAAGCGGCTCGACCGGCGCATCGCCGCGCGGCGCCGACGCATGCGACGCGCCCGCCGGCCCCTCGCGCACGGCCATCTCGCAGCCGCGCGCCGACCGTCGAAATGCTTCCGGTGGACCGTTCATCCGCGTTCAGGCCGCATCCGGTCGCCGATCCGGTAAAATTGCACGTTTCAGCACACTAACAAGCCGCGCCGCCGCGCGAGCCGACCCTCCGGGCGTTGCCCGGAGCGCCGCCCGCAACGGAGCGCCAGCGCCACGAAGGCTCTTCATGCTTACGTTTCAGCAAATCATCCTGACGCTGCAGTCCTACTGGGACAAGCAGGGTTGCGCTCTGCTCCAGCCCATCGACATGGAAGTCGGCGCGGGCACGTCGCACGTCCACACGTTCCTGCGCGCGGTCGGCCCCGAGCCGTGGCGCGCCGCGTACGTGCAACCGTCGCGCCGCCCGAAGGACGGCCGCTACGGCGAGAACCCGAACCGCCTGCAGCACTACTACCAGTACCAGGTCGTGCTGAAGCCGGCGCCGGAAAACATCCTCGACCTGTACCTCGGCTCGCTCGAGGCGCTCGGCTTCGACCTGAAGCAGAACGACGTGCGCTTCGTCGAGGACGACTGGGAAAACCCGACGCTCGGCGCGTGGGGCCTCGGCTGGGAGGTGTGGCTGAACGGGATGGAAGTCACGCAGTTCACGTATTTCCAGCAGGTCGGCGGCCTCGACTGCAAGCCGGTGCTCGGCGAGATCACGTACGGCCTCGAGCGCCTCGCGATGTACCTGCAGAAGGTCGAGAACGTGTACGACCTCGTGTGGACCGAGTGGGAGGAGCAAGGCCCGAACGGCCCCGAGCTGCGCCGCCTGTCGTACGGCGACGTGTACCACCAGAACGAGGTCGAGCAGTCGACCTACAACTTCGAGCACGCGAACGTCGACCTGCTGTTCACGTTCTTCAACAGCTACGAAGCGGAAGCGAAGAAGATGATCGACGCGCAGCTTGCGCTGCCCGCGTACGAGCTCGTGCTGAAGGCCGGCCACACGTTCAACCTGCTCGACGCGCGCGGCGCGATCTCGGTCACCGAACGTGCGGCGTACATCGGCCGCATCCGCGCGCTGTCGCGTCTCGTCGCGCAGGCTTACTACGACTCGCGCGAGAAGCTCGGCTTCCCGATGCTCGGCAATCCGCCGGGCGTGCCGGGCCTCACCACCGATGCCCAGGACGCCGCGCAGCCGGCATGGGCGCCGCCGCTGAAGGTCGAACGCAAGATCGATCAGGACTGACGAGACGAGACTTATTCCACACATGACGCACAATCATCCCGCCCCCCTGCTCGTCGAACTGCTGACCGAAGAGCTGCCGCCGAAGGCCCTCGCGCGCCTCGGCGACGCATTCGCCGAAGGTCTCGCGCAACGCCTCGCGGCGCGCGACCTCGTCGACGGCGAACTCGTGTTCGAACGCTATGCGACGCCGCGCCGCCTCGCGGTCGTCGTGCAGAACGTGCGCGCCGTCGCGCCCGAAAAACAGGTCCGCGAAAAGGTCCTGCCCGTATCGGTCGCGCTCGACGCCGAAGGCAAGCCGACCGCGCCGCTCGCGAAGAAGCTCGCGGCGCTCGGCCACCCGGACCTGACGATCGCCGATCTCGAGCGCGCGCAGGACGGCAAGGCCGAAGCGTTCTTCGTCAACTATTCGGCGGCCGGCGCGACGCTCGCCGACGGGTTGCAGGCCGCGCTCGACGAAACGCTCGAGAAGCTGCCGATCCCGAAGGTGATGACCTACCAGCGCCCGGACGGCTCGGACGTGAAGTTCGTGCGCCCGGTGCACCGCCTGACCGTGCTGCACGACGATCGCGTCGTGCCCGTCACCGCGTTCGGCATCGACGCCGGCGATACCACGCTCGGCCACCGCTTCCTGTCCGACGGCCTCGTCGCGATCCAGCATGCGCGCGCGTATGCGGACACGCTGCGCGACAAGGGTCGCGTGATCGCGCACTTCGCCGATCGCCGCGAAACGATCCGCACGCAGCTGAACGAACACGCGAACGGCGACACCGTCGTGATGCCCGAGGCGCTGCTCGACGAAGTGACGTCGCTGGTCGAATGGCCGGTCGTCTATCCGTGCCGCTTCGAGGACGAATTCCTGCAGGTGCCGCAGGAATGCCTGATCCTCACGATGCAGACGAACCAGAAGTATTTCGCGCTGACCGACGTCGCGGGCAAGCTGCGCTCGCGCTTCCTGATCGTGTCGAACATCGACACGAAGACGCCGGACGAGATCGTCGAAGGCAACGAGCGCGTCGTGCGCCCGCGCCTCGCCGACGCGAAATTCTTCTTCGAGCAGGACAAGAAGAAGCCGCTCGCCGACCGCGTGCCGCTGCTCGCGAACGTCGTCTATCACAACAAGCTCGGTTCGGCGCTCGCGCGCGTCGAGCGCCTCGAGGCGCTGGCCGGCGAGATCGCGCCCGCGATCGGCGCCGATGCCGCGCACGCGAAGCGCGCCGCGCGCCTCGCGAAGGCCGACCTGCTGACCGACATGGTCGGCGAGTTCCCGGAACTGCAGGGCACGATGGGCACGTACTACGCGCGCCACGACGGCGAACCGGACGACGTCGCGCTCGCGTGCGCCGAGCACTACCAGCCGCGCTTCTCCGGCGACGCGCTGCCGACCACGCCGGTCTCCACCGCGGTCGCGCTGGCCGACAAGCTCGAGACGATCGTCGGCATCTGGGGCATCGGCCTCGCGCCGACCGGCGAGAAGGATCCGTTCGCGCTGCGCCGTCACGCGCTCGGCGTGCTGCGCCTGCTGCTCGAGAAGCAGCTGCCGCTCGATCTCGTGTCGCTGCTGCGCACGGCTCATGCGCGCTTCGCGGGCGTGCCGGGCGTCGCCGAATCGACCGACGCGATCTTCGCGTTCTTCATGGACCGCCTGCGCGGCCTGTTGCGCGAACGCGGCTACTCGGCCGGCGAAGTCGACGCGGTGCTGAGCCTGAACCCGACGCGTGTCGACGATCTCGTCGCACGCCTCGACGCGGTGCGCGAATTCACGCGCCTCGCGGAAGCCGAAGCGCTCGCGGCCGCGAACAAGCGGATCTCGAACATCCTGAAGAAGTCCGAAGGCGGCACGAACGGCGCGGTGCAGCCGACGCTGCTCGTCGAGGCGGCCGAAAAGGCACTGCACGAACAGCTCGCGGCCGTCACGCCGCACGTGCAGTCGCAGCTCGAGGCGCGTGCGTACACGGGCGCGCTGTCGGCGCTCGCCGCGCTGCGCGCGCCGGTCGACACGTTCTTCAACGACGTGATGGTCAACGCGGAGGATCCCGCGCTGCGGGCGAACCGTCTCGCGCTGCTGGCCGCGCTGCACCAGCAGATGAACTGCGTCGCCGACATCTCGAAGCTTGCCGCATAAAGGCCGGACGATGCCGATCAGCCCCAACCGCAAGCTCGTCGTCCTCGACCGGGACGGCGTGATCAACGTCGATTCGGACGCGTTCATCAAGACGCCCGACGAGTGGATCGCGCTGCCCGGCAGCCTCGAGGCGATCGCGCGGCTCAATCACGCGGGCTACCGCGTGGTCGTCGCGACCAACCAGTCCGGCATCGGCCGCGGGCTGTTCGACATGGCCGCGCTCAACGCGATGCACCTGAAGATGCATCGCGCGGCGGCTGCGGTCGGCGCGCGCATCGACGCGGTGTTCTTCTGCCCGCACGTGTCGGAAGATCACTGCGACTGCCGCAAGCCGAAACCCGGCATGATGCAGATGATCGCCGAGCGCTTCGAGATCGATCCGGCGCACACGCCGGTCGTCGGCGATGCGCTGCGCGACCTGCTGGCCGGCGTCGCGGTCGGCTTCCAGCCGCATCTCGTGCTGACCGGCAAGGGCAAGAAGACGCTCGCCGCGGGCAATCTGCCGGACGGCACGAAGGTGCACGACGACCTGCGCGCATTCGCGCTCGATTTCCTTTCACACGAACACGAGTGATGCAGCCGCCGCGCGCATCCTCCTTACAGCCAGACCCACGCCGATGCGCTTCGTCCGCTCCCTGCTGCTGCTGATCTACTTCATCCTGTACACGGTGCCGTACGCGACCGCGTGCTTCATCGCGTTCCCGTTCATGCGTCCCGACGCGCGCTACTGGATGGCGGCCGGCTGGTGCAAGTCGACGCTGTGGGTCGTGCGCTGGCTGAACGGCATCCGCTACCGGATCGAAGGGATGGAAAACCTGCCCGACGGCCCGGCCGTGCTGCTGTCGAAGCACCAGTCCGCATGGGAGACGCTCGCGTTTCCGGCGCTGATGCCGAAGCCGCTCTGCTACGTGTTCAAGCGCGAGCTGCTGTACGTGCCGTTCTTCGGCTGGGCGCTCGGGATGCTGCACATGGTCAACATCAACCGCAAGGAAGGCAAGAACGCGTTCGTGTCGGTGATCCGCCAGGGCAAGAAGCGCCTGTCGGAAGGCGCATGGATGATCATGTTCCCCGAAGGCACGCGCACGCCGGTCGGCAAGCAAGGCAAGTACAAGACGGGCGGTGCGCGCTTCGCGATCGAAACCGGCACGCCGGTCGTGCCGATCGCGCACAATGCAGGTCATGTGTGGCCGCGCAATTCGTTTACGAAATTCCCGGGCGTCGTCACCGTGTCGATCGGCAAGCCGATTCCGGTCGAAGGCAAGACGCCCGACGTATTGAACTCGCAGGTCGAAGCATGGATCGAAGCGGAAATGCGCCGTATCGATCCCGATGCCTATCGCCAGCCGGGCAATGCCGGCGCGCGCGATGCCGCGCGCGTCTGAATTACCGGATTGCAGCCGTTGCGTACGACGAAACGAAGCGAACAGATGAAAAAGCGTCCGCGGCCACGGCCTGCCGTCGTGGCCCTCGATCATCGCCAGATGGACCTGCCGCTCTTCGACGCGCCGGCAGCAGCCGCGCCGGCATCGCCGGCGCCAGCGGCACCGCCGTCGCCGCCTGAAGCGGCCGCGGCGCCCGCGGTCCCCGCGGCGCCGCTCGATCCGGGCCCCGCGCCCGATCGTTCGCGCATCCGTACGTTCGTCGTCGACAGCCGCGTGCTCGAGTATCGGCTCAAGCGCTCCGCGCGCCGCACGATCGGCTTCACGATCGACGGCAGCGGGCTGGCGATCACCGCGCCGCGCTGGGTCACGCTCGCCGACATCGAAGCGGCGATCGCTGAAAAGCAGCGCTGGATCTTCGCGAAGCTCGCGGAATGGAAGACCCGCACCGAGCAGCGCGCGCTGCCGCAGATCGACTGGCGCGACGGCGCGCAACTCCCGTATCTTGGCAAGACGATCACGATCGCGCTCGGCGCGGGCGCCGTCGCGTTCGACGCCGACGTGCAACGGCTGTCGCTGCCGCTGCCCGCGCAGGCCGACATGCAGCAGATCAAGGATCGCGTGCAGGGCTGGCTGCAGGGCGAAGCGAAGCGGATCTTCGGCGAACGCCTCGTGGTCTACGCGCAAAAGCTCGGCGTCACGTATTCGACGTATGCGCTGTCGTCGGCCGCGACGCGCTGGGGCAGCTGCTCGAGCGACGGCAAGATCCGGCTGAACTGGCGGCTGATCCACTTCCCGATGTCGATCATCGACTACGTCGTCGCGCACGAGCTGTCGCACCTGCGCGAAATGAACCACAGCCCGGCGTTCTGGCAGACCGTCGAATCGATCTTCCCGGAATTCCGCGAAGCGCGGCATACGCTGAAGCACCACCCGCCCGAGTTGCTGCCGTCGCTGTAACGCAATCGGCCGCGCCGGCAAAACGAACGGGCGATGCGGATCACTCCGCATCGCCCGTTTTTTCCGCCCGCACCGCGCATGCCGTGCGCCGCGGGCCGCTCATCCGGCGCTCAGTGCGCCTTTTTCTGGATGAACTCGATCTTGTAGCCGTCCGGATCCTCGACAAACGCGATCACGGTCGTGCCGTGCTTCATCGGGCCCGCTTCGCGCGTGACCTTGCCGCCTTGCGCCTTGATCTTCTCGCAGGCCGCGTACGCGTCGTCGACTTCCAGCGCCAGGTGACCGAAACCGTTGCCGAGATCGTACGACGGCGTATCCCAGTTGTGGGTCAGCTCGATCACGGTGCCCGTGCTTTCCGCTTCATAGCCGACGAACGCGAGCGTGAACTTGCCTTCCGGATAATCCTCGCGGCGCAGCAGCTTCATGCCGAGCAATTCGGTGTAGAACTTGATCGAGCGGTCGAGATCGCCGACTCGCAGCATCGTATGCAGCAAACGCATGTTTTGTACTCCTGTGGGGACTTTCCAGAACCGGAAATTCTACCGGAGTCGCGTGAATCTCGCCGTCGGCGGCCGGCCGGCGGTCTGCCGGCAGCGCGCATCGGCGCGACCCGGCCGGCGCGCGTGCCGGTCGCATTCACCGCCCCGCCGGACGGCCCCCGCGGCGCGTGCCGATTGGGTAACATCCTTCCACTTCGCACCAAAAGCGGGCATGCTGCCCGCCGCCGGAACGCGACCACCGCCCCATTCAGCCACATTGCCTGCCGTGCGAAACCGCCGATTCGAGCGTACCGGACGCGCCGTCCGCGCGCCTCTGCCGATGTTCCTGCCTGCGTTCCTGCCTACGCTTCCGGCTGCGTTCCTGCCTGCTTCCCGCCGCATCGGCGAGGTCCGCCGATGACCGCGCTCGCCGGATCCCCCGTGCGCCGTGCGCTCGACGCGCGCGCCGTCGGCGTGATGCTGCTGCTGTGCGCGATCTGGGGCTTCCAGCAGGTCGCGATCAAGAGCACGAACGCGGCAATCCCGCCGATGTTCCAGGCGGGGCTGCGTTCGGTGATCGCCGCGCTGCTGCTGTGGGGCTGGGCGCGCTCGCGCGGCACGCCGCTGTTCCGCGCGGACGGCACGCTCGGCGCGGGCATCGCGGCCGGTGCACTGTTCGCCGGCGAATTCATCTGCGTGTTCTTCGGGCTGACGCTGACGAGCGCGTCGCACATGGCGATCTTCCTGTACACCGCGCCGTGCTTCACCGCGCTCGGCCTGCACCTGTTCGCGCCGGGCGAGCGGCTGCAGCGCGTGCAGTGGGCCGGCGTCGCGCTCGCGTTCGCCGGCATCGCGCTCGCGTTCGCGGACGGCTTCCTGAAGCCGCGTGCGCCCGGTGCATCGATCCTGGCCGGGCTGGCCGGCGACGCGCTCGGGATCCTCGGCGGCGCGATGTGGGCCGCGACGACGGTCGTCGTGCGCTCGACGTCGCTCGCACGCGCGAGTGCGAGCAAGACGCTGTTCTATCAGCTCGCGGTGTCGGCCGCCGTGCTGGTCGCGCTTGCGGCGCTGCTCGGCCAGATGTCGTTCGCGCGCGTCACGCCGATCGCGCTTGCGAGCCTCGCGTACCAGTCGGTGATCGTCGCGTTCGTCAGCTATCTGTCGTGGTTCTGGCTGCTGACGCGCTACAGCGCATCGCGGCTGTCCGTGTTCACGTTCCTGTCGCCGCTGTTCGGCGTCGCGTTCGGCGTGCTGCTGCTCGGCGAATCGGTCGGCTGGCGCTTCATGTCGGCGGCCGCGCTGGTGCTGCTCGGGATCGCACTCGTCAACGCGCCGCCGCGGCAGCGCGCGTAACGTCGGCCGGGCGCGCGCCGGGATCGGCACAACCGACGAAAGCGCCGCAACCGGTTCGCGAAAACAAAAAGGCTGCCCGCGATAGGGCAGCCTCGTGAGCTCGAGCCGGCGCCCGCGTTGCCGCTATTGCGCGGCCTTGCGCACCTTCGCCAGCGCCTGCGCGACGCCGACATATTCGGCCACGCTCACATCCTCCGCGCGCCGCGCGAGATCGAAGCCGAGCCCGTCGAAATCGATCGTCTCGCGATAATCGCCGAGCGTATTGCGCAGCATCTTGCGGCGCTGCGAGAACGCGGCCGTGACGACTTCGCCGAGCAGCACGGGATCGACATCGGGCAGTTCGTGCGGCTCGTACGGGATCATCCGGACGATCGCCGAATCGACCTTCGGCGGCGGCTGGAACGATTCCGGCGGCACGTCGAGCATCTTGTCCATCACGTAGCGGTACTGCAGCATCACCGACAGCCGCGAGAACGCCTTCGTGCCCGGCTCCGCGACCATCCGCTCGACGACTTCGTTCTGCAGCATGAAATGCTGGTCGATCACCACACCCGCGAACGTCATCAGGTGAAACAGCAGCGGGCTCGAGATGTTGTACGGCAGGTTGCCGACGATGCGCAGCGACGGCTTGTCGCCGGGCGCGGCGAGCGAGCCGAAGTCGAACGCGAGCGCGTCGCCGGCATGCAGCTCGAGCAGCGCGCCGAAGCGCTGCTGCAGGCGCCCGATCAGGTCGCGGTCGAGCTCGACCGCATGCAGCGGCGACTCCGGTGTCGCGAGACGCGCGATCAGCGGCTCGGTCAGCGCGCCGAGGCCGGGGCCGATCTCGACCATCCGCTGGCCGCGCGCGGGGCCGATCGTCGCGACGATCGAGTCGATCACGCCGTGATCGACGAGGAAGTTCTGCCCGAAGCGCTTGCGCGCAAAGTGGCCTTGGTGCTGTCTGCTGTTCGACATCGACTGAGAAAAACGAAAAAAGCGACGAATAAGGTCAGGCCTGCGCCTGCGTGCGTCAGGACGCGCGGCGATGGTGCGCCATCGTGACGGCCGTGTCGAGCGCGGCGACCATGCTGCCCGGATCCGCGCGGCCGCTGCCGGCCAGATCGAGCGCGGTGCCGTGATCGACCGACGTGCGGATGATCGGCAGCCCGAGCGTGACGTTGATGCCCTCGCCGAAGGTCGCATACTTCAGCACGGGCAGGCCCTGATCGTGGAACATCGCGAGCACGCAATCGGCGCCCTCGAGATAGCGCGGCTGGAACAGCGTGTCGGCCGGATACGGGCCGCGCGCGTCGATGCCCTGCGCTTGCGCGCGTGCAAGCGCCGGCGCGATCACGTCGATCTCCTCGCGCCCGAGATAGCCGTTCTCGCCCGCGTGCGGGTTCAGCCCCGTCACGAGGATGCGCGGCGCCGCGAGACCGAAGTCGCGCCGCAGGTCGCGGTCGACGATCGCGAGCGTGTCGACGAGCCCGTCGATCGTCAGCGCGGCCGATACGTCCTTCAGCGGCAGGTGCGTGGTCGCGAGCGCGACGCGCAGCGGCCGTTCGCCGGTGCCCGCCAGCATCATCACGACGCGCGGCGTGTGCGTGCGCTCGGCCAGGTATTCGGTATGGCCGGTAAACGGCACGCCGGCATCGTTGATCGTGCTCTTCTGCAGCGGTGCGGTGACGATCGCGTCGAACCGGCCGGCCACCGCGCCGTCGATCGCCGCATCGAGCAGCCCGAGCACGTAGCGGCCGTTGGCCGCGTCGAGCTTGCCAGCCTGCGCGGGCACGGCAAGCGGATGATGCTCGACCGACACCGGGCCGCCGCCCGCAAGTACTGCGCGGTCGGCGCCGACGGCGGCCGCGCGCGCGTCGATCAGCGCGGCGTCGCCGAGCACGGTGAAATGCGCGCCCGGCCAGCGCCGCGCCGCATCCTGCAACGCCTGCACGGTCAGCTCCGGGCCGACCCCCGCGGGTTCGCCGGTCGTGATCGCGATCTGCAGCGCGGGTGCCGTCATGTGAAGCTCGCTCAGTTCGCCGGGCCGACGCCGCCGATCTTGTACTGCACGTACGACGAGTCGCGCAGCTCGCGCAACCAGTCGGCATACGCCTGCTCGGCCTTGCGCTGGCCGATCGCCTGGCGCGCGATATCCATCTGCTGCTGCACCGAGCCTTCCGCTTCGCGGCGCTCGAGCACCTGGATCAGATGGTAGCCGTACTCGGTACGAATCGGCTGGCTGATCTGGCCGTCCTGCAGGTTGTTCATCGCCCGCTCGAATTCCGGCACGGTCTCGCCCGGGCTGATCCAGCCGAGATCGCCGCCCTGCGACGCCGAACCGTCCTGCGAGTAGGTGCGCGCGAACTTCGCGAAGTCGCCGCCCGCCTCGACCTGCCGGCGGATGTCCTGCAGCTGCTGGCGCGCCTGCCCTTCGGACTTGCCTTCGCCGACGCGCAGCAGGATGTGGCGCACGTGCGTCTGGACGATCTTCGGTGCCGCGGCGGTCGCGCCCTGGCTCTGGCGGCGGTCGACGAGACGCACGATCTCGAAGCCGTCCGGCACGCGGATCAGCGTCGGATTGACCTGGCCCGGACGCAGCTTCGAGGCGGCTTCGACGACGTCGGCCGGCAGCGCGCCCGGCGCCTTGAAGCCGAGGTCGCCACCCTTCTTCGCGTCGTTCGCTTCCGAATTGTTCTTCGCGAGCTTCTCGAAATCGGCGCCCGACGTGGCCTGCTGCAGCAGCGCTTCGGCCTTCTTCTGCGCGGCTTCGATCTCGGCCTGCGGCGCGTTGGTCGGCGCCTTGATGAAGATGTGCTGGAAGCGCAGGTCCTGCTGCTGCGACGCGCTCGGCCCGCGCTGGCTCGCAATGTAGTTCGCGACCTCGGCGTCCGACACGGTGATCTTGCCGTCGACCTCGCGCTCGCGCAGCTTCGACAGCATCAGCTCGGTGCGCGCGTCGCTCGTGAACACGCTCCAGGGCACGCCTTGCGCGACGATGCGCGCGCGATACTGGTCGAGCGTCATCCCGTTCGCCTGCGCGAGGCGCTGCAGCGTGGCCTGCACGGTCGCGTCGTCGACGCGGATCCCGTCGTCCTTCGCCTTCTGCACCTGGATGCGTTCGAGCACCATCTGGTTCAGCACCTGCGCGCGCAGCTGGTCGACGGGCGGCACGGGGGCGTTCTGCTGCTGCAGCCGGCGCGAGATCAGGCCGACGCGCTGGTCGAGTTCGCGGCCGGTGATCACGTCGTTGTTGACGACCGCGACGACTTCGTCGGCGAGCTGCGCGCCTTGCGAACCGAGCGCCTGCGCCGCGGCCGGCGCAGCGGCGAGCAGCGCGGCGGACGCGGCGAGGCTGGACACGACTGCCGCGAAACGAAGGGTTTTCTTCATTGCCACTGATACTCCATTGAAATCGTGCTGACCGGTGCAGACAAAGCCGGCGTTACTCGTAGTTGCTGAAGCGGGACATCGGCGGCGGCGCGGACGGCAGCGGCGTATAGCCCGGCACCCCGGCGCGGAATGCGGCGACGAGACCGTTGTCGACGCTCGACAGCCCCTTCAGCGTCAGCTGCATCATGAAGCGCGTCGACGAATTCTGCTGCCCCGACGTGTTCACGCCGTTCGCGTACCGCTGGACCCCGACCCCGAGCGCCCAGCAATCCGCGTCGTATTGTAAGCCGAGCAGACCGTCGACGATCCGGTCGGCGGCCAGGTCGTAGTTGAAGCGGCCGATCGCATACAGGCGGCGCGTGAGCGGCCACTGCGCGGACACCAGGAACTGGTTGATCGGCTGGTTGTCGAGCGTCGTGTTCGCACGCGTGTAGCGGTAGCCGACGTTGATCACGCGGCGCTCGCCCGGGCTGAACCCGAAACCGATGCTCGACTTCACGAGCTGGTTGTTGTTCTGGTTGTACTGGAACGCCGTCTCGGACATGAAGCCGGAGCCGAGCTTCAGCGCGGCGCCGACGATCAGGTCGGAGTGGCGCGCCTGCACCGCGCTCTGCCCCGAGTTCAGCGTCACGCGCTGGTTGGCGAAATAGTACTGCTGCGCGACCACGAAGCGCGCGCGCTCGTCGCCGGTGCGCGGATCGATGAAGCGCGACGTCAGGCCGGCCGTGATCCGGTTCGCGTCCGCGATCCGGTCGTTGCCGACGAACGTGTTCGGCTGGTAGATCTCCGCGAGCCCGAAGTCCGATTCCGCGGTGTCGAACAGCGGCGCGTTCGACTGGTCGCGATACGGCGTGTACACGTAGTACAGGCGCGGCTCGAGGGTCTGGATGAAGTCCTGGCCGAACAGGCGCACCGAGCGGTCGAAGATCAGGCCCGAGTCGAAGCTCACGGTCGGGATCGACTCGGTGAAGCGCTTCGGGCTGTTCGGCGTGGTCGACGACAGGTAGTTCAGGTCGTACGACGCGAAGTGGTACTGGACCTTCGGCACGACGAAGTAGCCGGGGCCGTACACGCCGTATGCGATGTACGGGTTGAAGACGATCCGGTCGCCTTCGGTCGCATCGGCGGTGGTGATGCGGAACCGCGAATAGTCGGCTTCCGCGCCGAAGTCGAAGCCGCCGACGTTGTACTTCGTGTACTTCACGTTCAGCTGCGGCTCGCGGCTGTACGGCGCGATCGACGGCGGCAGCGTCTGCCAGTGCTGGTAGCGCGCGAGCACCGACCACGGGCCCTTGTTGTACGTGAGGCCGGCTTCCTGCTGGTACAGCGTCTGCGTCCCGTTGATGAACTGGTTCATCGACCCAAGATCTTCGGGATACGTGTTGTCCGAGACCTTGTTGTAATAGACGTAGCCGCCGAAACCGCCGCCGAAGTTCTGCTGGTGCTGCCAGTAGACCGCGTAGCGATCGCGGTGCGCGAGCCGGTCGCTCGGCAGGTAATTGGCCGTAAACGTGCCCGAATACGACGGCGACAGGTAGCGGAACGTCGCCTCCGTCTGCACGCCGCGCCGCGAGATGATGCGCGGCGTGATCGTCAGGTCGCGGTTCGGCGCGATGTTGAAGTAATACGGCAGCGACAGCTCGAACCCGTTGTTCGAGTTCATCGAGAACGTCGGCGGCAGCAGGCCGCTGCGGCGCTCGCCCGACAGCGGGAACGTCATCCACGGGCTCGCGAAGATCGGCACGCCCTGGAAGAACAGCACGCCGTTGCGCGCGGTGCCTTCGTCGGCGCCCGTATCGAAGTCGAAGCGGCTGCCCTTGATGTACCACGCGGGGTTCGTCGAGCACTGGCACGCGGTGTAGGTGCCGTTGACGAACACCGAGCGCTCGCTGTCGAGCAGGTCGACGCGCTCCGCGCTGCCGGACCCGCCCGTCACGTTGAAGTGGTACTTCGGCGCCGTCATGAAGCCCTGGTTCGCCTCGACCTTCAGATGCGCCTCGGGGCCCGCGAACGACGTGCCGCCGTTGATCACCCTGACCTGGCCGTACGCGTCGGCCATGTCGGTATCCTGATCGTAGTGGATCGCGTCGGCCTTCACGACCGCGTCGCCGCGGCGCAGTTCGGCCGAGCCCTTCGCGGCCAGGTCCTGCTCGGCCGTGCCGCTCGTATGGTCGGCGATCACGAAGGCGGCCGGCTTCGCGCCGTCCTTCAGCGGATGATCCTCGAGCTGCGGGGCGAGGCGCAGGTCCCACGGCGAGTCGAGCGGCTGCGGCTGCGCGGCCGCGCCCGACAGCTGCGCGTGCGACACGGCCGGCACGAGGCCGGGCACGGCCAGGAGCGCGAGCGCGAGCCGCCGTTTGCGCGGCACCCCGTCAGCGGGGAAGACATTCGGGAATAGCGGTTTGGGCGGCATCTATCGTTTGGCGAATCGCCCCTTGTCAACCGCACCTGCACGGCACATCCGCGTGCGGCGGGCCGCACCGTCGAACCGCGACTGCGGCTCTGCGCAAACCGGGGAGGCGATCGGGCGGACCGCGCGACAGGCCACGGGCCTGCACGGCGGAAGCTGACGCGGGGCGCGTCAAAAAAGTCGTGGGGTATTATATGGCAAGACGTTCCCCCCTCCGCCGAGTTTCATGACGCCCCCATCCGCCGCATCCCAGCCCGACGCCCGCCTCGAAGCGCTCACCGCGTGGCTGCGCCCGCTCGCCGAGCGCTACGCCCTCGACCTGTCGACCCTCGCGCCCGCGTCGTCGGACGCCAGTTTCCGCCGCTATTTCCGTGTCGCGTCGGCCACGAGCCCCGGCGGCTCGCTGGTCGCGGTCGATGCGCCGCCGCCCGAGAAGTGCCGCGAATTCGTGCAGGTCGCGCAGCTGCTCGCCGCGGCCGGCGACCACGTACCGGACGTGCTGGCGCACGATTTCGACGCGGGCTTCATGCTCGTGACGGACCTCGGCCGCACGTCGTACATCTCGGTGCTCGACCCGGCCGATCCGGTCGCCGCCCGCCCGCTGATGCGCGCCGCGCTCGACGCGCTGATCCGCTTCCAGCTGAGCTCGAAGCCCGACGTGCTGCCGCCGTTCGACGAGGCGTTCCTGCGCCGCGAAATGGAGCTGCTGCCCGAATGGTTCATCGGCCGGCACCTCGGCAAGCCCGTCACCGACGCGATGCGCGGCACGCTCGACCGCACGTTCGCGCTGCTGGTCGCAAGCGCGCACGCACAGCCGCAGGGCTTCATGCTGCGCGATTTCATGCCGCGCAACCTGATGGTGTGCGAGCCGAACCCGGGCGTGCTCGATTTTCAGGACGCGGTGTACGGGCCGCTGACGTACGACGTCGTGTCGCTGCTGCGTGACGCGTTCATCAGCTGGGACGAGGAGTTCGAGCTCGACTGCTTCGCGTACTACTGGGAAAAGGCGAAGAAGGCCGGCCTGCCGGTCGAGCCGGATTTCGGCGAGTTCTACCGGCAGCTCGAATGGATGGGGCTGCAGCGTCACATCAAGATCCTCGGCCTGTTCGCGCGCATCAACTATCGCGACGGCAAGCCGCATTACCTCGCCGACCTGCCGCGCTTCCTCGCGTATGCGCGCAAGGTCGCGCTGCGCTACCGCCCGCTCGTGCCGTTCGCGAAGCTGCTCGACGAGCTCGAGGGCAAGGGCGCGGCCGACGTCGGCTATACGTTCTGACCGCCTTCACCTTCAGCCGAACATGAGCACTACCCTGACCACGGCGATGATCTTCGCCGCCGGCCGCGGCGAGCGGATGCGCCCGCTGACCGACACCCGCCCGAAACCGCTGCTCGAAGCCGGCGGCAAGCCGCTGATCGTCTGGCAGATCGAGGCGCTCGCGCGCGCGGGCATCGAGACGATCGTGATCAACCACGCGTGGCTCGGCGAGCAGCTCGAGGCGACGCTCGGCGACGGCTCGCGCTGGGGCGTACGGCTCGCGTATTCGGCCGAAGGCGACGCGCTGGAAACCGCAGGCGGCATCGCCAAGGCGCTGCCGCTGCTCGAACGCGACGGGCAGCCGACGGTGTTCGCGGCGGTCGCAGGCGACGTGTACTGCGCGTTCGACTACCGGACGCTTGTCGCGCGCGCCGCGGAGATGGCCGCACTCGAAGCACCCGCGATGCATCTCGTGATGGTGCCGAATCCGCCGTTCCATCCGGCCGGCGATTTCGTGCTGCGCGACGACGGCCGGCTGGCGCTCGCCGGCGCGCCGCGCGTCACGTTCGGCAGCATCGGCGTCTACGACACGCGGATGTTCCGCGACATCGCGCCCGGTACGCACCGCGCGCTGAAGCCGTATTTCCAGGCGACGATCGAAGCCGGCCGCGCGACCGGTGAATTGTATGAAGGTATCTGGGAGAACGTCGGCACGCCCGCGCAGCTCGGCGAGCTCGACGCGCGGCTGCGCGCCGCTGCCAGCTGATCGTCGAGCGGCCGGGCGCAGGTTCGCCGGCAAGGCGCTCGATGATCTGGCGGGCCAATGGCGGTTCGGCGGATCAGTAACCTATCGAGCGGGAAGCCAGTACCGCGAGCACTCCGCCGGCTCGCCCGTCCGTGCCGCCACCGTGCGATCCGTCACCGGACAGCCGACAAACCGCCGCCCCTCCCCGCACATCCTGCCGCACGGTACCCAGCCTCACGCGGCCTCGGCCGCTTCCCCGCCCGCGGCCGCGCGCTGCTGCTGCAGCGCCCACATCTGCGCATACAGCCCGTCCGCGCGCACGAGCGCGTCGTGCGTGCCGCGTTCGACGATCCGCCCGTGGTCCATCACGAGAATCTGCTGCGCATGCACGACCGTCGACAGCCGGTGCGCGATCACGAGCGTCGTGCGATGCCGCGCGATCTGGTCGAGCTCGTGCTGGATCGCGCGCTCCGAGCGCGAATCGAGCGCGGACGTCGCCTCGTCGAACAGCAGCACCGGCGGATCCTTCAACAGCGTGCGCGCGATCGCGACGCGCTGCTTCTCGCCGCCCGACAGCTTCAGCCCGCGCTCGCCGACCGGCGTGTCATAGCCCTTCGGCAAGCTCTCGATGAAGTCGTGGATGTGCGCAGCGCGCGCGGCCGCGATCACTTCGTCGCGGCTCGCGGTCGGCCGGCCGTACGCGATGTTGTAGTAGATCGAGTCGTTGAACAGCACGGTGTCCTGCGGCACGATCCCGATCGACGCGCGCAGCGAGTCCTGCGTCACGTCGCGAATGTCCTGGCCGTCGATCCGGATCGCGCCGCCCGTCTGCCGGTCGAGGTCGTAGAAGCGGAACAGCAGCCGAGACAGCGTCGACTTGCCCGAGCCGCTGTGGCCGACCACCGCGGTCGTCGTGCCGGCGTCGATCGTGAAGGTCACGTCGTGCAGGATCTGCCGCGACGCCTCGTACGCGAAATTCACGTGCTCGAAGCGCACCTGCGCGCCGGCCACCGCGAGCGGCCGCGCGTCGGCCGCATCCGCGACTTCCTTCGTCGACGACAGCAACCCGAACATCCGGTCCATGTCGGTCAGGCTCTGCTTCAGCTCGCGATAGACGACGCCGAGGAAATTCAGCGGAATGTACA
This sequence comes from Burkholderia sp. SR8, assembly GCF_052851275.1. Taxonomy (NCBI): domain Bacteria; kingdom Pseudomonadati; phylum Pseudomonadota; class Betaproteobacteria; order Burkholderiales; family Burkholderiaceae; genus Burkholderia; species Burkholderia sp. SR8. The sequence goes on along the minus strand of NZ_JAULUC010000025.1, from coordinate 64,059 downwards.
GCTGCAGCATGAACGTGTTGATCAGCACGAGATCGCCGAGCGTCAGCTTGCCGGCGAGCACGCCCTGCGTCGCGCGCCACAGGATGAACACGAGCCCGGTGCCGATGATCGCCTGCTGGCCGAAGTTCAGCACCGACAGCGAGTTCTGCGAGCGGATCGCGGCCTTGCGGTAGCGCTTCAGATTCTCGTCGTAGCGCTGCGCTTCCCACTCCTCGTTGCCGAAGTACTTCACCGTCTCGTAGTTGATCAGCGAATCGATCGCCCGCGAGTTCGCGCGCGAATCGAGTTCGTTCATCGTGCGGCGAAAATGCGTGCGCCAGTTGGTGACCTTCACGGTGAACACGATGTAGGTGACGAGCGCCGCGAACGTCACGTACGCGTAGTAGGCCTCGTACTTGACCACGAAAAAGCCGAGCACGAGCCCGACCTCGACCAGCGTCGGCAGGATGCTGTACAGCGAATAGGAGATCAGTTGCTGGATGCCGCGCGTGCCGCGCTCGATGTCGCGCGACATGCCGCCCGTCTGGCGTTCGAGATGGAACCGCAGCGACAGCCCGTGCAGATGCCGGAACACCTGCAGCGCGAGCTGACGCACCGCGCTCTCGGTGACCTTCGAGAACAGGATTTCGCGCAGCTCGGTGAAGAGCGACGTCGACAGCCGCACGAGCGCATACGCGACGACCAGCAGCCCGACGCCGCCCGCGAGCACGATCCCGGCCGACTGTTCGGCGCGGCCGAGCGCGGTCAGCTGCTGCACGGCGGACAGGTGGTCGACGATGCGCTTCATCACGACCGGCACGCCGAGGTTCGCGACCTTCGCGCCGATCAGGCAGCCGAGCGCGAGCACGACGCGCCATTTGTAGGTGGCGAGGTACGGCAGCAGCGACCGGATGGTCTGCCAGTCGTTGCGAGGCCCGGTCGGAGCCGGCGCGGGCTCGCCGGAAGCGGAATATCGGCGCATGGGGGAAGGATCGGCGGCGGTGCGAGACGCGTGCTGCGGCGCTCGACTCGCGTGCTTTCTCGTACAATTTGCGAACGTTGTATTGTCGCAGAAGCCGCTACGCGCCGCTGCCGGCGGCCTCGCCGGCCGGGCTGCGCGCGGCGGCGCAATTATTACAGGATGAAAGCCCCCGCCATGACCGATTCGACCCTCGAACTCCCGAACAAGCAGCCCGCGCTGCGCGTCGTCCCGCAACCGCACGACGCGAACGTCCACGGCGACGTGTTCGGCGGCTGGATCATGTCGCAGGTCGACATCGCCGGCTCGATTCCCGCGAGCCAGCGCGCGAACGGCCGCGTCGCGACGGTCGCGGTCAATTCGTTCGTGTTCAAGCAGCCGGTGTTCGTCGGCGACCTGCTGAGCTTCTACGCGACCATCACGCGCACCGGCAACACGTCGGTGACGGTCGACGTCGAGGTGTACGCGCAGCGCATGCGCCTGATCGGCGAGATCGTGAAGGTCACCGAAGCGACGCTCACCTACGTCGCGACCGGCCCCGACCGCAAGCCGCGGCAGCTGCCGCAGCTGTAACGGGCCGGCACCGCCCGCGGCGTTCCCCGGGGCCCGTCAGTGCGTGGCCGTGAGCCCGAACTCGCGCATCGCCGGCACGAAGTCGTGATTGAGCGTCGGCTTGCGCGACAGCTTCATCAGCACGTAGCGCTGGAACGGCGCGAGCCGCTGCCATTGCGCGAGCGCCGGCGCCGGCAACCCGGCCAGCGCGCTCTGCTGCACGAGCGCGTCCGGCACCGCGTCGGTCGCGCGCCAGCTCGGCTGTTCGTCCGGCTGGAACCACGACGGTTCGAGATCCGCGTGCGTGCGCAGCATTTCGAACAGCGCGTGATCGAAGTTGGGCTCGATCGCGGTGTCGTCGTCGGCCGGAAAGCGCGCGAGCAGCTTGCGGTCCTCGAGCGGCAGCAGCTGCCACTGCTCGAGCGAAATCCGCAGACCGAAGCGGTCGAGATTGAAACGCACGATCATCGGGATGTACGTCAGGTTTTCCGACGAATCGTGTTCGAAATCGAATAGCAGCGGAGCGTCGCTGAGTCCCATGGTCGTTACCTGAGTGGCGGATGCCGGCGCGGCCGGCCTGCCTGGGGTATTTTAGAACCTCTGCGCGCGAGCGGCGCACACGATCGTCGCCGCCGCTGTCTCGAATCAACGGGAGTGCTCGTGAATCCGACCGAAACAGAAGAACCGCGCGGCGCGATCGAGCTGTCCGTGCGCCGCACGCGCGGCGGCGCCGTCGAAACCGCGCACGACTACGTCGGCCAGGAGTGGCCGGTCGCGCTGGTCTTCAACGGCATCTCGCATGCGGTGATGATGTGCACGCCGCGCGATCTCGAAGCGTTCGCGGTCGGCTTCGCGATCTCGGAAGGGATCGTCGAGCGCGGCAGCGACATCAAGGACATCGACGTGGTGCTGCACGCCGACACGCCGCTGCCGCACGCGGAGGTGCATCTGGAAGTCGTCCAGCAGGCGTTCGCCGCGCTGAAGGACCGGCGCCGCGCGCTGGCCGGACGCACCGGCTGCGGCGTGTGCGGGATCGAAAGCATCGACCTGCTCGATCTCGCGCCCGAACGCGTGCCGGATACCGGCTTTCTCGCGCGCCTCGCGCCCGACGCGCTCGCGCGTGCGGCGCATGCGCTGCCGGCGCACCAGGCGCTCACGCAGCTCACCGGCGGCCTGCACGCGGCCGCGTGGTGCGATGCAACAGGCGCGATCCGGATGGCGTTCGAGGACGTCGGTCGCCACAACGCGCTCGACAAGCTGATCGGCTCGCTCGTGCTGGCGCGCGCGGACGCGACCGACGGCTTCGTGTTCCTGTCGAGCCGCGCGAGCTACGAGCTCGTGCGCAAGTCCGCACGGGTCGGCATTCCGCTGGTCGCGACCATTTCGGCGCCGTCGTCGCTCGCGATCGCGATCGCGAAGACGGCCGGCCTGCGGCTCGTCAGCTTCTGCCGCGAGACCGGCCACGTGGATTACGGCACGGCCTGATGCCGTCCGTGCAGGCGCGCCGGCGTGCGACCCGTGACCGCCGGCGCGGGCCGCTTCGTCAGTCGAACTGACGGAAATCCGGCTTGCGCTTCTCGAAGAACGCGGTCATCGCCTCGCGCGCCTCGGGCGCGCGCAGCATCGCGGAGAAGTGCGCGGCTTCCTCGGTCATCCGCGCGGCCACCGCCACGCCGCCCGTCTCCTTCAGCAGCGCCTTCGTCACGCGCAGCGACGACGCCGGCAGCGCCGCGAGCTTCGCGGCCTGCTTCGCCGCGAACGCGTCGAGTTCGGCCGCCGGCAGCACGCGATTGACGATGCCGATCCGGTGCGCTTCGAGCGCATCGAACGCTTCGCCGAGCAGCAGCTTCTCGGCGGCGATCTGATGGCCGGCCAGGCGCGGCAGCAGCACGCTCGACGCGGCCTCCGGGCACAGCCCGAGCTGCGCGAACGGCAGCGAGAACGTCGCGGTGTCGGCCGCGTAGACGAGGTCGCAATGCAGCAGCATCGTCACGCCGACCCCCACCGCGATGCCCGGCACCGCGGCGACGATCGGCTTGCTCGCGGTGCTGATCCGCGCGAGGAACTGGAACACCGATGCGTTCTCGTCCTTCGGCGGCGCCTTCAGGAAATCCTCGAGGTCGTTCCCCGCGCTGAAATTGCCGTCGCTGCCGCGCAGCAGGACGACGCGGACCGCCTTGTCTTCCTGCGCGTCGGCGAGCGCGTCGGCCATCGTCTGGTACATCGCCGCCGTCAGCGCGTTCTTCTTCGCCGGCCGCGCGATCGTGATCGTCATCACGCCGTCGGCGCGTTCCACTTGAATGTCGGACACCACCGTCTCCTTGTCTTGCCCCTACCGGAATGAAAAACGGTGCGCGAGCTCGTGGCCCGCGCACCGTCGTCGCTCTTCGTCGCGTCCCGCTTACAGGCGTTCGATGATGCCCGCCGCACCCATGCCGGTGCCGACGCACATCGTGACCATCCCGTACTTCAGGTTGCGGCGGCGCAGCCCGTGCACGACGGTCGCCGCGCGGATCGCGCCGGTCGCGCCGAGCGGGTGGCCGAGTGCGATCGCGCCGCCGACCGGGTTGACCTTCGACGGGTCGAGGCCGAGATCGCGGATCACCGCCAGCGACTGCGCGGCGAATGCCTCGTTCAGCTCGATCCAGTCGAGATCGTCCTGCTTCAGGCCCGCGGCCTTCAGCGCGGCCGGAATCGCTTCCTTCGGCCCGATGCCCATGATCTCGGGCGGCACGCCGCGCACCGCGAAGCTCACGAAGCGCGCGAGCGGCGTCAGGTTGAATTGCTTGAGCACCTTCTCCGACACGACGAGCAGCGCGCCTGCGCCGTCGGAAGTTTGCGAGCTGTTGCCGGCCGTGACCGAGCCCTTGTTCGCGAACACCGTGCGCAGCTTCGCGAGACCTTCGAGCGTCGTGTCCGCGCGCGGGCCTTCGTCGAGCTTGATCTCGCGCGTCTTCACGTCGATTTCGCCGGTCGCGAGGTTCGGGAAGCGCTCGGTGATCGTGTACGCGGCGATCTCGTCGCCGAACTCGCCGGCCTGCTGCGCGGCGAGCGCCTTGCGGTGCGATTCGACCGAGAACGCGTCCTGGTCCTCGCGGCTCACCTTCCACTGCTCGGCGACGCGCTCGGCCGTCAGGCCCATCCCGTATGCGATGCCGAAGTCTTCGCTGCGATCGAAGATGTGCGGCGACATCGACGGCTTGTTGCCCATCATCGGCACCATGCTCATCGATTCGCAGCCGCCGGCGAAGATCGCGTCCGATTCGCCGACGCGGATGCGGTCGGCCGCCATCGCGAGCGCGGTGATGCCCGACGCGCAGAAGCGGTTGACCGTCACGCCGCCGACCGTCTGCGGCAGGCCCGCGAGCAGCGCGCCCATGCGCGCGACGTTCAGCCCCTGCTCGGCTTCCGGAATCGCGCAGCCGATGATCGCGTCCTCGATCAGCTTCGTGTCGAAGCCGGGCACCTGCGCGACCGCCGACTTGATCGCGTGAACCAGCAGCTCGTCGGGGCGCGTGTTCTTGAAGACACCGCGCGGTGCCTTGCCGATCGGGGTGCGGCTGGCGGCGACGATGTATGCGTCTTGCAATTGTTTGCTCATTTGAAGCTCCTGTCGATCGGAGTTGGCGCTTCAGCGCTTACTCCGATCCCATGCCTTGGCGATCGGCCGGAGCAGGCGCATCAGCGCCGACTCCGGCCTCGAACACAGTCCTCAGTTACGCACCGGCTTGCCGGTCTGCAACATGCCCATGATCCGTTCCTGCGTCTTCTGCGTGCCGAGCAGCTCGACGAATGCGCGGCGCTCGAGCGCGAGCAGCCATTCTTCGTCGACGAGGCTGCCGGCTTCGACGTCGCCGCCGCACACGGCTTCGGCGATGCGGCTCGCGATCAGGAAGTCGTGATCGCTGATGAAGCGGCCGTCGCGCATGTTGACGAGCGATGCCTTGATCGTCGCGATCGCCGAGCGGCCTGCGACCGGCACGTCCTTCGCGCGCAGCGGTGCGCGGTAGCCGGTGTCGGCCAGCGCACGCGCTTCCTTCTTCGCGGTGTCGAGCAGTTCGAACACGTTGAAGACGATCGTGTCGGACGGCTTCACGTAGCCCATCGCACGCGCATCGTGCGCGGACGACGATACCTTCGCCATCGCCGCGTTCTCGAACGACTTCGTCACGAACTTCAGGATGTCGGTGGTCGCGTTCGCGGCCGTCGCGGCGTCCGCTGCGCGCAGCGCCGCTTCCTTCAGGCCGCCGCCCGCCGGCACGAGGCCGACGCCCACTTCGACGAGACCGATGTAGCTCTCGACGTGCACGACGCGCTTCGCGCTGTGCAGCATCAGCTCGCACCCGCCGCCGAGCGCGATGCCCGACACGGCCGCGACGACCGGCACGTTCGCGTACTTCACGCGCAGCATGCCTTCCTGGAACTTCTTCACGAACGGCTCGATGCCCTTCGCGCCGCCCATCATGAACGCGGGCATCGCCTCCTCGAGGTTCGCGCCGGCCGAGAACGGGCCGCCCGGCGTGCCGAGCTTCAGCGACGTCGGCTGCCAGATCACCACACCCTTGTAGTCCTTCTCCGCGAGTTCGATCGCCTGCACGAGGCCGTCGATCACGCTCGGTCCGATCGTGTTCATCTTCGACTTGAACGACACGATCACGACGTCGTCCTCGCCTGCACGGTCATCGACCCAGGCACGCACCGCGTCGGTTTCGAACAGCGTCTTGCCGTACGTCTTCGGATCCGCGCCGGTTTCGCCGATGAGCGGCGCGCGGAACACCTGCTTGCCGTACACGGCGAGGTCCGAGCGCGGCACGAAGCGCTTCGACGCCGGTGCCCACGAGCCTTCGGCCGTGTGCACGCCGCCCTTCTCGGCGACCGGGCCTTCGAGCACCCACGACGGCAGCGGCACGTTCGCGAGCGCCTTGCCGGCCGCGATGTCTTCCTGCACCCACTCGGCGACCTGCTTCCAGCCGGCGGCCTGCCAGCCTTCGAACGGGCCTTCGTTCCAGCCGAAGCCCCAGCGGATCGCGAGGTCGACGTCGCGCGCGTTGTCGGCGATCGATTCGAGATGCACGCCGATGTAGTGGAACACGTCGCGGAAGATCGACCACAGGAACTGCGCGTGCGGATGGTCCGTCTCGCGCAGCAGCTTCAGGCGCTCCGCCGGCGGACGCTTCAGGATGCGGCCGACGGTTTCGTCCGCCTTCGCGCCCGAGTCCACGTAGGCGCCCGTCTTCGCGTCGAGCACCTTGATCGCCTTGCCTTCCTTCTTGTAGAACCCGCCGCCCGTCTTCTGGCCGAGCGCGCCCTGCTTCACCAGTTCGGCGAGCACGGCAGGCGTCTGATAGACCGGGAAGAACGGATCGTCGGCGAGGTTGTCCTGCATCGTCTTGATCACGTGCGCCATCGTGTCGAGGCCGACCACGTCCGCGGTGCGGAACGTCGCCGACTTCGCGCGGCCGAGGCGGCTGCCCGTCAGGTCGTCGACTTCGTCGAAGCGCAGGCCGAATTTCGCGGCCTCGGTGATCACCGCGAGGATCGAGAAGATGCCGACGCGGTTCGCGATGAAGTTCGGCGTGTCCTTCGCGCGCACGACGCCCTTGCCAACGACGCTCGTCAGGAAGGTTTCGAGCTGGTCGAGGATTTCCGGACGCGTATGCGCGGTCGGGATCAGCTCGACGAGGTGCATGTAGCGTGGCGGGTTGAAGAAATGCACGCCGCAGAAGCGCGACTTCAGCTCGTCCGAGAAACCTTCGGACAGCTTCGTGATCGACAGCCCCGACGTATTGGTCGCGAAGATCGCATTCGGCGCGATGTGCGGCGCGACCTTCTTGTACAGGTCGTGCTTCCAGTCCATCCGCTCGGCGATCGCCTCGATCACGACGTCGCATTCGGCGAGCTTCGCGATGTCGTCTTCGTAGTTCGCCGCTTCGAGGTATTTCGCGTCGTCCTTCACGCCGAACGGCGCCGGCGACAGCTTCTTCAGGTTCTCGATCGCCTTCAGCGCGATCGCGTTTTTCGGGCCTTCCTTGGCCGGCAGGTCGAACAGCAGCACCGGCACGCGCGCGTTGACGAGGTGCGCGGCGATCTGCGCGCCCATCACGCCGGCGCCCAGCACGGCGACCTTGCGAATCAGGAAATTGCTCACGGGATGTCTCCGGATGGTGTCGTGCAGCGCGGATTGGGAGGGCTGCACGGCGAAGTGAGTACCAGGAACCGTTGCGTCCGGGCGGCGCGCGGCGCGCACCGCCCGGACCTGCATCAGAACAGCGATTCGTCGACTTCCATCAGCGTCTTCGAACCGGCGCGCGCGGCGCGGATCGTCGCGGCCGTTTCGGGCAGCAGGCGCGCGAAGTAGAAGCGGGCCGTCGCGAGCTTCGACTTGTAGAACGGATCGCCCGACGCTTCCTTGTCGAGCGCGAGACGCGCCATGCGCGCCCAGAAGTACGAGAACACCAGGTGGCCGACGGTGCGCAGATACGGCACGGCGGCCGCGCCGACTTCGTCCGGGTTCTGCATCGCCTTCATGCCGATTTCCATCGTCAGCTTCTGCACCTTTTCACCGATGTCGGCGAGCGGGTTGATGAACTCGGCCATCTCCGGCTTCACGCCTTCGGCTTCCGCGAATTCGGTGACGAGCTTGCCGAACTTCTTCAGCTTCGCGCCCATGTCACCGAGCACCTTGCGGCCGAGCAGGTCGAGCGACTGGATCGAGTTCGTCCCTTCGTAGATCATGTTGATCCGCGCGTCGCGCACGTACTGCTCCATGCCCCACTCGGAGATGAAGCCGTGACCGCCGTAGATCTGCATCGCGTGGTTGGTCGACTCGAACGCGTTGTCGGTCAGGAACGCCTTGATGATCGGCGTGAGCAGCGCGACGAGGTCGGCCGCTTCCTTGCGCACGGCTTCGTCGGCATGCGACAGTTCCTTGTCGATCTGCAGCGCGGACCAGTACGTGAACGCGCGCGCGCCTTCCGCGTAGGCCTTCTGCGTGAGCAGCATGCGGCGCACGTCCGGGTGCACGATGATCGGGTCGGCCGGCTTGTCCGGCGCCTTCGGGCCGGTCAGCGAACGCATCTGCAGGCGTTCCTTCGCGTACGCGAGCGAGTTCTGGTAAGCGACTTCCGTGAGGCCGAGGCCCTGCATGCCGACGCCCAGACGCGCGGCGTTCATCATCACGAACATCGCGTTCAAGCCCTTGTTCGGCTCGCCGACCATCCAGCCCTTCGCGTTGTCGAGGTTCATCACGCACGTCGAGTTGCCGTGGATGCCCATCTTGTGTTCGATCGAGCCGCACTTGATGCCGTTGCGCTCGCCCGGCTCGCCCGATGCGTCCGGAATGAACTTCGGCACGATGAACAGCGAAATCCCCTTCGTGCCTTGCGGCGCGTCCGGCAGGCGCGCGAGCACGAGGTGGACGATGTTCTTCGACATGTCGTGCTCGCCGCTCGAGATGAAGATCTTCGTGCCGCTGATCGAGTACGAGCCGTCGCCGTTCGGTTCGGCCTTGGTGCGCAGGATGCCGAGGTCGGTGCCGCAGTGCGGCTCGGTCAGGCACATCGTGCCCGTCCATTCGCCCGACACGAGCTTCGGCAGATATTGCTTCTGCAGTTCCGGCGCGCCGTGCGCATGCAGGCATTCGTACGCGCCGTGCGACAGGCCCGGATACATCGTCCATGCCTGGTTCGCCGAATTCAGCATCTCGTACAGCGCGTTGTTCACGAACGCGGGCAGGCCCTGGCCGCCGTAGTCCGGATCGCAGCCGAGCGCCGGCCAGCCGGCCTCGACGTACTGCCGGTACGCTTCCTTGAAGCCGGTCGGCGTCTTCACGACGCCGTCGCCTTCATACGTGCAGCCCTCGCGGTCGCCGACCTGGTTCAGCGGAAACAGCACCTCGGAGCAGAACTTGCCCGCTTCCTCCAGGACCTGGTTGATCGTGTCGGCGTCGAGGTCCGCGTGCCGCGGCATTTGCTTGACCTCGGCTTCGACGTTCAGAAGCTCGTGCAACACGAATTGCATGTCGCGCAGCGGCGCGGCGTACTGTCCCATGACTCTCTCCAAAGGTGGGCAAAACGGCTCGAGCTCCTGGCGGGCGGATCACGCGCCGCTAACGGCTCTCGCTCTGATACGAAACGATCGTCTTTTCCAGCGCGGCCCACGTGAGGCGCACGGCATCCGGCGAATGCAGGAAGCGGGCGTCGTGATGCAGGCCGAGCGTGAAGCTGTACAACTCGAAGAGCATCAGGTCCGGATCCGAATCCGCACGCAGATGGCCTTCTTCCTTCGCCTGCGAAATGGCGCGCAGCAACGCGGCACGCCAGGCGGTCACGCTCGCGATCAACTGCTCGCGCACGGGGCTGTCCGGCCGGTCGTCGTACTCGACGGCGCCGCTGATGTAGATGCAGCCAGTCGTCACCTCCTGGATGCGCTTCTCGATCCAGCGCGCCAGCATCGCCCGCAGGCGCGGCAGACCGCGCGGCTCGCGCAGGCTCGGAAAGAACACCTCGTTCTCGAAACGATGGTGATATTCGCGGACGACCTCGACCTGCAGGTCCTCGCGCGATCCGAAGTGCGCAAACACGCCGCTCTTGCTCATCTGCATGCGCTCGGCCAGCAGGCCGATCGTCAGCCCCTCCAGCCCGTCACGGCTGGCGAGGTCCAAAGCAGCTTCGAGTATCGCGGCACGCGTCTGTTCGCCTTTTCGCATAGCTTTTTCTGTAACCGTTCGGGGGTTCGAATAAAATCGAACGGCCGTACTATTATTGAGTGCGGCCGCTCGCGAAACAAGGAAATTATTAGAAACCGGTGTCTAACCGAGCCGCTATTTTGCGCGATTCCGGCGGGACCGGAGCGGCTTTTCCGCACGAACGTGCGGACGGATTTATGAAGCGAACGCTTAGTCGTAACCGCCGACCGTCAGCGCCTTCATCACGATGCGATACGTGTTGTACGCGAGCCAGTTCAGCATACGCTCGATCCGCGGCCGTGCGGCATACCGCGCGGCGTCGATTTCGCGCCCTTCGGTGAACGCGGCCGCGATCGCGTCGCGCAGCTCGTTCGTGATCGTGTCGTAGCGCACCAGCACCACGTTCGCCTCGTTGTTCAGCATCAGGCTCAGCGCGTCCAGATTCGACGAGCCGACGGTCGCCCAGTTGTCGTCGATCACCGCGACCTTGCCGTGCAGGATCGTCTTGTCGTATTCGGCCACGCGCACGCCCGCGCGCAGCAGCGCGTGATACAGGAACGGCACGGCCGTATCGAGCGCCGTGAACTCCTTGCGCCCGATCAGCACCCGCACGTCGACGCCGCGGCGCGCGGCGCCCGTCAGCGCGCGGCGCAGCTTGCGCCCCGGCATGAAATACGGATTCGCGAGCAGGATCCGGTGACGCGCCTGGCCGATCGCGGCGAGATACGCCTTCTCGATCGCGCGGCGGTTCACGACGTTGTCGCGCGCGACGAACGCGATGCTCGGCTCGGTCACGACCCGCAGCGCGCCGGCCTTGATCCAGCGGTGGCTGCGCATCCAGCGCCGGAACATGTCCGGGAACGCCTCGCCGCCGTGCAGCCCGGCCGCGTACTGCGCGTACGGCTTGTGGCCGAACTGGATCCGGTGCCACTGCAGCTCGAACGCGGCACGCACGTCCGACACCGCGGGCCCGGCCATCTCGACCGCGAAATCCCAGCGCGGAAACGGCAGTGTCGCGCTGCCCTGCGCGTAGTCGTCGACGATGTTGATGCCGCCGCAGAACGCGACCGCATGATCGATCACCGCGAGCTTGCGGTGCGTGCGCGAGAAGCCGAAGCGGCCGAACAGGTAGCGGTTGTAGATGCAGTGCTCGACACCGGCGTCGGCCCACGTGTCGAACAGCGGCAGCCGTGCGGTGCCGACGCCGTCGGTGATCACGCGCACGCGCACGCCGCGCTGCACCGCGCGGATCAGCGCATCCGACACGGGCCGGCCGGCCGCGTCGTCGCAGAAGATGTAGGTTTCGAGCATCACCTGCTCGCGCGCCGCATCGATCCGTTCGATCAGCGCCTGGAAGAATTCCGCGCCGGTCTCGCACAGCCGCACCGTGTTGCCGGTCGTGAATGCGAGCCGCGACGCGGAGCCGCGCTCCTGCAGGAACATCTGCCGCAATTGCGCGAAGCGCTTGCGGGTTTCCGCATTCATGCGGACGAGCCGTGCGGCGCCCGCGCAAGCGACACGCGCACGGGCAGTTGCAGGATCGCCTCGGCGTTCGACGGCGAGAAGCAGCGCGCGGCCGCCTCGCGGTACGGCAGCCACGCGTAGTCGACATGCTCGCGCGGCGACAGCGTCACGTCGACGCGGCGCGGCACGCACAGGCCGAACCAGTGCTCGACGTTGCGCGTGACGCCCGGTGCATAGCGATGCAGGTATTGCGGATAGATCGCGTATTCGATCCGGTGGTGCCAGTCGATCAGCGCGGTGGCCGGCACGTCGTGCGTGCCGACCGCGATGCCGGTTTCCTCGACCACTTCGCGCGCGGCCGTGAGCGCGAGCGGCTCGTCGAGCGTGTCCTTCGATCCGGTCACCGATTGCCAGAAATCCGGCTGATCGGCGCGCTTGATCACCAGCACGTCGAGTTCAGGCGTGTAGATCACGACGAGAACGGATTCGGGAATTTTCGGCGGCTTCGTCATCTTTGTTTCATGCGGCACAGGGCCGTTCGGCGGCCTGTGCCCGAACGTGCGGCAAGTGCTGCGACTGTACCGCAAAAAACGAAAAAGGCGCACAGCGGCGCCTTTTTCGTTGGGCATCGTGCACGCGTGGCCGCGCACACGATCTTTGACAAGCGTTACGCCTTCGGCTGCTCCGGCTGACGCAGACGAATGTGCAGTTCGCGCAGCTGACGCTCGTCGACCGGGCTCGGCGCCTGCGTGAGCAGATCCTGCGCACGCTGCGTCTTCGGGAACGCGATCACGTCGCGGATCGAGTCGGCACCGGCCATCATCGTGACGATGCGGTCGAGACCGAACGCGATACCGCCGTGCGGCGGCGCGCCGTACTGCAGTGCGTCGAGCAGGAAGCCGAACTTCAGCTGCGCTTCTTCCGCACCGATCTTCAGCGCGCGGAACACCTTGCTCTGCACTTCCTCGCGGTGGATACGCACCGAGCCGCCGCCGATTTCCCAGCCGTTCAGCACCATGTCGTACGCCTTCGCGAGGCAGCGGCCCGGGTCGGTCTCGAGGTATTCGAGGTGCTCGTCCTTCGGGCTCGTGAACGGGTGGTGCGCGGCGACGTAGCGCGCGTCTTCGTCGTCGTATTCGAACATCGGGAAGTCGACGACCCACAGCGGCTTCCAGCCGGCCTGGACGAGGCCGTTCGCCTTGCCGAATTCCGAATGGCCGATCTTCAGGCGCAGTGCGCCGAGGCTGTCGTTGACGACCTTCGCGCGGTCGGCCGCGAAGAAGATGATGTCGCCGTCTTCAGCGCCGGTGCGCTCGAGGATCGCCGCGATCGACGCGTCGTGCAGGTTCTTGACGATCGGGCTTTGCAGGCCGTCGCGGCCCTTCGCCTTCTCGTTGACCTTGATCCATGCGAGGCCCTTCGCGCCGTAGATGCGCACGAATTCCGTGTAGCCGTCGATGTCGCCGCGCGACAGCTCGCCGCCCTTCGGCACGCGCAGCGCCGCGACACGGCCGTCCTTCGCGTTGGCCGGCGTGCTGAACACCTTGAAGTCGACGTCCTTCATCGCGTCGGTCAGCTCGGTGAATTCGAGCTGCACGCGCAGGTCCGGCTTGTCCGAGCCGAAACGCGCCATCGCTTCCGAGTACGGCATCACCGGGAATTTCGCGTCGAGTTCGACGTCGATCGTCGTCTTGAAGATGTGACGGATCATGTCTTCGAACAGGTCGCGGATTTCCTGCTCGCCGAGGAACGACGTCTCGCAGTCGATCTGCGTGAATTCCGGCTGACGGTCGGCGCGCAGATCCTCGTCGCGGAAGCACTTGGTGATCTGGTAGTAGCGGTCGAAGTTCGCGACCATCAGCAGCTGCTTGAACAGCTGCGGCGACTGCGGCAACGCGAAGAACTGGCCTGCGTTCACGCGCGACGGCACGAGGTAGTCGCGCGCGCCTTCCGGCGTGCTCTTCGTCAGCATCGGCGTTTCGATGTCGATGAAGCCCTGCTCGTCGAGGTACTTGCGCGCTTCGATCGCGACGCGGTAGCGCAAGCGCAGGTTGTGCTGCATCTGCGGACGGCGCAGGTCGAGCACGCGGTGCGTGAGGCGCGTCGTTTCCGACAGGTTGTCGTCGTCGAGCTGGAACGGCGGCGTGATCGACGCGTTCAGCACGATCAGCTCGTGGCACAGCACTTCGATCTTGCCGCTCTTCAGGCCGGCGTTGACCGTGCCTTCCGGACGATTGCGCACGAGACCCTTGATCTGCACGCAGAACTCGTTGCGCACGCCTTCGGCGGTCGCGAACATTTCCGCGCGATCCGGGTCGCACACCACCTGCACGAGGCCTTCACGATCGCGCAGGTCGATGAAGATCACACCGCCGTGATCGCGGCGGCGCTGCACCCAGCCGCACAGCGACACGGTTTGGCCCAGCAGGTGTTCGGTCACGAGACCGCAGTATTCAGTACGCATCGACATGATGTTTGCTTTCGTTCGGTTTGATCAACGGGTGCCGCAACGCGCGGCCCGGGCGATGATTCTTTACTTACAGCGGCGGCTCGACGGGACGGCGGGCGGGCGCCGGAGCCGGCGCCGGAGGCGCCACGACGCCCATCGAGACGATGTACTTGAGCGCGGCATCGACCGACATGTCGAGTTCGATGACTTCGCTCTTCGGCAGCATCAGGAAGAAGCCGGACGTCGGGTTCGGCGTCGTGGGCACGTACACGCTCACGTACTCTTCCGTCAGATGGTTGACCACGTCGCCGCCGGGCGCGCCGGTCAGAAACGCGATCGTATACGAGCCGCGGCGCGGGTATTCGATCAGGAGCGCCTTGCGGAACGCGTTGCCGCTGCTCGACAGCAGCGTGTCCGATACCTGCTTGACGCTCGTGTAGATCGGCCCGACGACCGGGATGTGGCGCACGACCGCGTTCCACCACGTGACGAGCTTCTGGCCGATGAAGTTCTGCGTGGCCAGCCCGACGACGAAGATGAACGCGAGCGTCAGCACCGCGCCGATCCCCGGCAGGTGGAAGCCGAGCATCCGCTCCGGCTGCCACGATTCGGGCAGCAGCAGCAGCGTCTGGTCCATCGTGCCGATGATGAGGCCAAGCACCCACAGCGTGATCGCGAGCGGGACGAGAACCAGCAGGCCGGTCAGAAACACCGTTTTCAGGGTCGTCTTTTTCATCATCTGCCGTCAATGAACCGCGCCCGGAAGCGCGGTGTGAGCGCGGCCCGACGGGCCGCGACTGTCAACTGCCGGCGGCGGGCGCCGCAGCCGGGGCCGGCGCGGCGCTCGTCGTCGTGCTTTCGGAACTCGCGGCCGCCGGTGCGGTTGCCGCCGGCGCCGCGGCAGGCGCTGCCGCACCCGCTTCGCCGGACGCCGTCGCCGGCGCGCTGGTACCGCCCGAACCGCCGCGGAAATCGGTGACATACCAGCCGGAGCCCTTCAGCTGGAAGCCGGCGGCGGTGACCTGCTTGCGAAACGCATCCTTCCCGCATTCGGGGCATTGCGACAGCGGCGCGTCGCTCATCTTCTGGAGCACGTCCTTGGCGAAACCGCACGCTTCGCATCGATAGGCGTAGATCGGCATGATATTTTTCCCGCAGAAACTGGAAACGGCTTGCAAAACCTTGAATTATAGCCGAAACCCCGGCGCGCTCCGGCAACGGCCGCGACGCGCGGGCTTCAGCGCCGGCGCCACGTGAGCCAGCGCTCGTGCCCGTCGAACACGGCCAGCGAATCGGTCACCGGCAGATCCTCGATCAGCTCGAAGTGCGGCGCGAGCAGCGCATCGAGTTCGGCGCGCTCGATCCCGAACGGCGGCCCCTTCGGTTTCCTCGTCACGAAGAAATAACCGGCCAGCAGCGCACCGGCAGGCAGCAGCTCGGCCATCCGCGCCGCGTAGCCGGCACGCAGGCCCGGCGGCAGCGCGCACAGGAACGCGCGCTCGTACACCCACTGCACGTCGAACGGCGGCCGGTACGCGAAGAAGTCGGCCTGCTCGACGACGTCCGCATGCGCGCCGAGCTGCGCCTTCGCGGCGGCCACCGCCTGCGCGGCGAAATCGATCGCGCGCACCGGCCAGCCGGCCTGCGCGAGCCAGCCGGCCTCCTGCGCACTGCCGCAGCCGGGAATCAGCACCGCGCACGGGTCGCGCCGCTGCGCGAACGCGCGAAACCCGGCCGGCACGCCGCCGAATTCCCACGGCGTCACGCCGCGTGCGAATCGCTCGTCCCAGAACGACGCGCTGCCGGGGTCGCGCGTCGCGAAATCGGCGGCGCTCGGCGCGGAAGGCTGTTTCGGTTCGGACATCGCTTGAATGCTCTCCAATCCGTTCGGTCAAGCGCCGTACGCGAGCGCGAGCAGCACGCGCGCGACGAGCGCCCCGACGCCGACGGCAAGGCCGAAGATCAGCAGCGCCTGCAGCAGCCGGTTGGTCCGTTTCTGCTCGACGAGGATCTGGCGCATCAGCTCCTCGCTCGCGGCGCGCGGCGCGTCGTGGCGCGCGGCCATCGCGTGGTGGATCAGGCGCGGCAGCTGCGGCAGCGTCTTGCTCCACTGCGGCGCCTCGACCTTGAAACGCTCGTACCAGCCGCGCAGGCCGATCTGCTCGGTCATCCAGCGCTCCAGATACGGCTTCGCGGTCTTCCACAGATCGAGCTCGGGATCGAGCGAGCGGCCGAGCCCCTCGACGTTCAGCATCGTCTTCTGCAGCAGCACGAGCTGCGGCTGGATCTCGACGTTGAAGCGGCGCGACGTCGAGAACAGCCGCATCAGCACCTGGCCGAGCGAGATGTCCTTCAGCGCGCGGTCGAAGTACGGTTCGCATACCGCGCGGATCGCGCTTTCGAGCTCCTCGACGCGCGTCTCGGGCGGCACCCAGCCGGATTCGAGGTGCAGCGTCGCGACGCGGTGGTAATCGCGCTTGAAGAACGCGAGGAAGTTCTGCGCGAGGTAGTTCTTGTCGAAATCCGACAGCGCGCCGACGATCCCGAAATCGAGCGCGATATAGCGGCCGAAGGTCTTCGGGTCGAGGCTCACCTGGATGTTGCCCGGGTGCATGTCCGCATGGAAGAAACCGTCGCGGAACACCTGCGTGAAGAAGATCTCGACGCCTTCGCGCGCGAGCTTCTTGATGTCGACGCCCGCGGTGCGCAGCGTCTCGACCTGGCTGATCGGCACGCCGGTCATGCGCTCCATCACGAGCACCTGCGACGTCGAGAAATCCCAGAACATCTCCGGCACGAGCAGCAGGTCGAGGCCGGCGAAGTTGCGGCGCAGCTGACTGCCGTTCGCGGCCTCGCGCATCAGGTCGAGCTCGTCGTGCAGGTACTTGTCGAATTCGGCGACGACCTCGCGCGGCTTCAGGCGCCGGCCGTCGGCCCACATGCGCTCCGTCCACGTCGCGATGTCGCGCATCAGCGCGAGGTCGGAATCGATCACCGGCAACATGTTCGGGCGCAGCACCTTGACCGCGACCGCCTTGCCCGCATGCACGCCCTGCTTGAGCTTCGCGAAGTGCACCTGCGCGATCGACGCGCTCGCGACCGGCTCGCGCTCGAATTCGTCGAACAGCTCGTCCACCGGCGCGCCGAGCGACTTCTCGATGATCGCGATCGCGACCGCCGAATCGAACGGCGGCACCTGGTCCTGCAGCTTCGCGAGTTCGTTCGCGAAATCGACCGACAGCAGGTCGCGGCGCGTCGACAGCACCTGCCCGAACTTCACGAAGATCGGGCCGAGGCTTTCGAGCGCGTGGCGCAGCCGCACCGCCGGCGGCGACGAATAGCGGCGGCCGATCGTCGTGATCCGCAGCAGCAGCTTCACGCGCCGGTCGTCGATCCGGGACAGCATCACCTCGTCGAGGCCGAAGCGGATGACGGTGTAGACAATCTTGATGAAACGGAAAATGCGCATGCCCTGCGGCCCTCAGTGCGCGCCGCGCGGGCTCGAGCCCGTGCGCGCGCCGATTTTTTGTTCGAGTCGCTCGACCCGCTTTTCGACCCGCGCGAGCGCATCGCGCGCGCGCGCCAGTTCGGCATCGAAGCCGCCGAGCGCCGTGCGCCGGACGACTTGCGGGTTCTCGTCGAGCCAGTATTCGGCGACGGAATCGAGCACGTTGCGGCCGGTGCGGCGCGCGCGCGCGCCGGCGTCGCGCACGACCGTCGCGATCCGGTACGCGGCCGCGTCGCCGACCAGCTTCGCGAGATCTTCCTCCGGTTCCCAGCGCAGGTGCTCGGCCAGCTTCGCGATCTGCGTCGCGAATTCCGCGTCGCCTTCGATCTTCACGTGCTTCATCACGGCCGCCTGGCCGCCCTGCAGGAATGCCGCAACCGTGTCGCCCGCGAGCGCGATCGACACGTCGACCTGCTGCGCGTCGTGCGCATCGACCGCCGACAGATAGCCGTCGGGCTGCACGAGCAGGATCAGCGTGACGGGCGGCACGTCGAGCCGGGCGGTCTTGCCCGCGTAGGGGATCAGGCGGTCGCGCGCCCACGATTCGCGTGCGAGCAGGTGATTGACAGCAGCAGCAAAAGGCTTGGCGGCAAAGGTCATCGGGCTGGGAAAGAAAAAACCCGCGCAGGCCGGGCGCCCACGCGGGTTTCTATTGTAACGTCGGATCGTCGGCAGACCGCGGCCAACCGCACACCCGGGCGGCAAGCGGTCGCAGTGCGGCGGCCGTCGCCCGGGCGGCGGGCGAGCCGCCCGCCGGTCACGCTCAGTGCGTGTTGATCTGCTGGATACCCGCGAGCAGCCAGCCCTGGCTGCCCGACTTCGACAGGTTCCACACCTCGTCGAACGGCGCCGCCGACGCATTAGCCGATTCGCGGATCAGCCCGTGGAAGCGCACGCTCGCCGACTGCTCGATGCCGCGATCCTCGATCGCGACCAGTTCGGCGTCGAGCTGCACGACGTCGGTCTGGTTCGCTTCGTTGCCGCGCGAATCGAGGTCGATCTTGATCTCGGCGAACATTTCCGGCGTCGTGAACTCGCGGATGTCGGCCAGGTTGCCCTGGTCCCACGCAGCCTGCAGGCGCACGAAATAAACCTTCGCGCTGCGCAGGAACGCGTCGGTGTCGAAGCCGGCCGGCACCTGCAGCGGTGCAGCCGCCATCGCGCCTGCCGCGCCCGCGGCCGCCGCGCCGCCGCCGAACACGCCTTGCGCTTCATTCGCATAGCTGCTGCCGCTGCCCGCATAGTTGCTGCCGGCGCCCTGCTGGAACGACGGGCTTTGCGAGTAGTTGCCCGACGACGATGCCGAACCGCCGACCGAGTACGCCGGCTCGTGCGGACGGCGGCGGTTCATGAACTTGCGGATCAGCCAGATGCCGACCATCGCGAGCAGCGCGATCACGATCACGTTCGCCATCATGCTCGCGAACGCGCCGCTGAGGCCGAAGTGCGACAGCAGCGCCGCGATGCCGAGACCGGCCGCGAGGCCGGCGATCGGCCCGAGCCAGCGCGAGCGGTTCGGCTGCGCGGCGGGTGCCGGCGCGGCCGGATTCGTGCGCTGCGCCTGCGACGGCGCGGCCTGCTGCATCGGCTGCTGCGCGGGCGGCGTGGCCTGGCGCTGCGTGACCGTGGAGCTCTGGCGGCCGATGCTGCGCCCGCCGCCCATGCGCCTCGCTTCGGCGTCGAGCGATGCGAACGTGCCGGCCGTGAGCAGGCCGACCATCAGCAGCGTGCCGACCCGTCGAGCCCACGGCTTCGACGGCTTGCTACGGTTGAACAACGAACGCGATTCGGACATCAGCTTCTCCAGATGTAAGGCGAATGTATGGAAAGAACCCCTTAGTACTTGGTTCCGAGGTGTAAAGCTACCACGCCACCTGACAAATTGTAATATTTGACGGCATCGAGGCCCGCTTGTTCCATCATCGTCTTCAGCGTGTCCTGATCGGGGTGCATCCGGATAGATTCAGCAAGATACCGATAACTTTCAGCATCTTTCGCGAACTTGTCGCCAAGCCACGGTAATACTTTGAAAGAATACAGATCGTACGCCTTTTTCAGCGGATCCCAGACTTTCGAGAATTCCAGCACCATCACGCGGCCGCCGGGCTTCGCGACGCGGCGCATCTCGGCGAGCGCGGCGTCCTTGTGGGTCATGTTGCGCAGCCCGAACGCGACCGTGACCACATCGAAATAGTTGTCAGGAAACGGAATTTTCTCGGCATCGCACAGCAGCGACGGCGTCACGATGCCCTTGTCGAGCAGCCTGTCGCGGCCGACGCGCAGCATCGATTCGTTGATGTCGGTATGCCAGACCTCGCCGGTCGGGCCGGCCGCCTTCGCGAACGCCTTGGTCAGGTCGCCGGTGCCGGCCGCGATGTCGAGCACCTTGAAGCCGGGGCGCACGTTCGCCTGCGCGATCGTGAACGCCTTCCACGCGCGGTGCATGCCGGCCGACATCAGATCGTTCATCAGATCGTAGTTGCTCGCGACCGAATGGAACACGCCCGCCACTTTCTTCGCTTTTTCGGTTTCCTCGACGCTCTCGAAGCCGAAGTGGGTTTTGCTCATCGCGTTGATCCTCAGTAAATGGCAAGACGGCGCCGAGCAGGCGCCGTCGATTTCAGTGGCAGTGGCCGTGCGGCGCGCCGGCCGGCTGCATCGGCGCGTCGCGCTCGACGCCCGCCGCCTTCAGTTTGTCGAAATAGTCGCGCCACAGCGCGTCCTGCTGCGTCGCCAGTTCGTACAGCAGATCCCACGAGTAGATGCCGGTCGAATGGCCGTCGGAGAACGTCGGCTGCAGCGCGTAGTTGCCCACGCCCTCGAGCGCGGTGATCGTTACCTCGCGCTTGCCGGTCTGCAGCGTCTCCTGCCCGGGCCCGTGGCCGCGCACCTCGGCCGACGGCGAATAGACGCGCATCAGCTCGAACGGAATCCGGTAACGCTCGCCGTTCGGATACTGCAATTCGAGCACGCGCGACACCGCGTGCACGACGACGCCGGACGGAATCGGCGTCGTGGAAGTCAAACCGCTCATGGCTGCCTCGAATCGGTCGTTCGTTGAATTTCCTCGCGCACCGCATTGTGCAGCAGCGAGGCCTGCGCCGCGCGCGCGCGCAGCAGCGCCTCGGACACGCTGCGCTGGCGCGGCGCCCAGACGGGCTGCGGGAAATGGGCGTCGTTCGAGAAGCGCGGGATCACGTGCCAGTGCACGTGCGGCACCATGTTGCCGAGGCTCGCGAGATTCACCTTGTTCGGCTGCATCACGCGGCGCACCGCGCGCTCCACCGCATACACGACGCGCATCAGATGTGCCCGCTCGGGCTCGCCGAGATCGGAGAATTCGGCCACGTGCGCGCCCCAGATCACCCGGCAGAAGCCCGGGTAGTCGTGCTCGCCCGTCGCGAGGACGACGCGCAGCATGTCGTCCTGCCAGAGCACCTCGCCGCCGTCTTCACGGCAAAACACGCATTCCATCGTCGCTCCCATGTGCACGGGCGCCGGCGCACCGGCGCCAGCGCCCGCTCTCATCCGTTGCCCGGCCGGGCGGTCGTCATGCCCGCATTAGACCAGCACGCGCTCGATCCCGCCATTGTTCGCGTGCGCGACATAGTCGGCCATCCAGTTCTCGCCGAGCACCTGGCGCGCGATTTCGACCACGATGTAGTCGGCTTCGATGTTCGCGTCCTCGTTGTAGCGCGACAGGCCCTGCAGGCACGACGGGCAGCTCGTCAGGATCTTTACGTCCGGACCGTTCGCGGCCGCGGCGGCCGGCGCCGGCGCGTCGCCGGCCACGACCGGGATGCTGCGCAGCTTCGCGGCGCCCTTGCGGATTTCCTCTTCCTTGCGGAAGCGGACCTGCGTGGAGATGTCGGGGCGCGTGACCGCAAGCGTGCCCGATTCGCCGCAGCAGCGGTCGTTCTTCTCGATCTTGTAGCCGTCCTTCTCCGAGCCCATCAGCTCGTTGACGAGCTTGACCGGATCCATCGTCTTGATCGGCGTGTGGCACGGGTCGTGATACATGTAGCGCGTGCCCGTCACGCCGTCGAGCTTCATCCCCTTCTCGAGCAGGAACTCGTGGATGTCGATGATCCGGCAGCCCGGGAAGATCTTGTCGAATTCATACCCGGCGAGCTGGTCGTAGCAGGTGCCGCACGAGACGACCACCGTCTTGATGTCGAGGTAGTTCAGCGTGTTCGCGACCCGGTGGAACAGCACGCGGTTGTCGGTGACGATCTTCTCGGCCTTGTCGTACTGGCCCGAGCCGCGCTGCGGATAACCGCAGCACAGGTAGCCCGGCGGCAGCACCGTCTGCACGCCCGCTTCCCACAGCATCGCCTGCGTGGCCAGCCCGACCTGCGAGAACAGGCGCTCGGAGCCGCAGCCGGGGAAGTAGAACACCGCTTCCGAATCGACGGTCGTCGACTTCGGGTTGCGGATGATCGGCACGATCTTGTTGTCCTCGATGTCGAGCAGCGCGCGCGCCGTCTTCTTCGGCAGGTTGCCCGGCATCTTCTTGTTGACGAAGTGGATCACCTGCTCGACCGCCGGCGGCTTGCCGGTCGTCGCCGGCGGGTGCTGCGTCTGCTTCGTCACGACCTTCTTCAGCATGTCGTTCGCGAAGCGCTGGACCTTGTAGCCGACGCCCATCATCACGCTGCGCGCGGCGTTGATCGTCTGCGGATTCGTCGCGTTCAGGAAGAACATGCCGGCCGCGTTGCCGGCGTTGAACTTCTTCTTGCCCATCTTGCGCAACAGGTTGCGCATGTTCATCGTGACGTCGCCGAAGTCGATCTTCACCGGACACGGCGTCGCGCACTTGTGGCACACCGTGCAGTGGTCGGCCACGTCGTTGAACTCGTCCCAGTGCTTGATCGACACGCCGCGGCGCGTCTGCTCTTCGTACAGGAACGCCTCGACCAGCAGCGACGTCGCGAGGATCTTGTTGCGCGGGCTGTACAGCAGGTTCGCGCGCGGCACGTGGGTCGCGCACACCGGCTTGCACTTGCCGCAGCGCAGGCAGTCCTTCACCGAATCGGCGATCGCGCCGATGTCGGACTGCTGCATGATCAGCGACTCGTAACCCATCAGCCCGAAGCTCGGCGTGTATGCGTTGCGCAGGTCGGCGCCGTCGAGCAGCTTGCCCTTGTTGAAGCGGCCGTTCGGATCGACGCGCTGCTTGTACGCGCGGAATTCGGCGATCTCTTCTTCGGTCAGGAACTCGAGCTTCGTGATGCCGATCCCGTGTTCGCCGGAAATCACGCCGTCGAGCGAGCGCGCGAGCGTCATGATGCGTGCGACGGCCGCGTGCGCGTCCTGCAGCATCTCGTAGTTGTCGGAGTTGACCGGGATGTTCGTGTGGACGTTGCCGTCGCCCGCGTGCATGTGCAGCGCGACGAACACGCGGCCGCGCAGCACGCGCTTGTGGATCGCCTGCGCTTCGTCGAGGATCGGCTTGAACGCGCCGCCGTTGAAGATCGCGCGCAGTTCCGCGCGGATCTCCTGCTTCCACGAGATGCGCACCGTGCGGTCCTGCGTGACGTGGAACACGGTCGCGCCCGGCTGCTCGTCCGCGCGATCCGCGAATTTCTCGGCGAGCGCTTCGTAGCCGAGCTGCACGAGGTAGTGCTGCGCCTCGCGCAGCGGCTGGTCGAGCCGGTCGCGCACGAATTCCCAGCGCGCGCGCACGCGCTTGAGCAACTCCAGCGCCTGCTGCACGCGGTCTTCCAGCAGTTCGGCGCTCGGGATCTCGTTCGCGTCGTCGGTCTTGCCGAGCGGCAGGTTGCCGCCGCGGAAGAACGCTTCGAGCGCGTCGACCAGCTGCAGCTTGTTCTTCAGCGACAGCTCGATGTTGATGCGCTCGATGCCGTCGGTGTACTCGCCCATCCGGTTCAGCGGGATCACGACGTCTTCGTTGATCTTGAACGCGTTCGTGTGCTTCGCGATCGCAGCCGTGCGGCTGCGGTCGAGCCAGAAGCGCTTGCGCGCCTCCGCGCTGATCGCGACGAAGCCTTCGCCGCTCTTGCCGTTCGCCATCCGGATCACTTCGGACGTCGCGTGCGCGACCGCGTCGGCATCGTCGCCGACGATGTCGCCGATCAGCACCATCTTCGGGAATGCGTTGCGCTTGCTCTTGGTCGCGTAGCCGACCGCGCGCAGGTAGCGCTCGTCGAGGTGCTCGAGGCCCGCGAGGATCGCGCCGCCCTGCTTCGACGTCTCGAACAGGTAGTCCTTGATTTCGACGATGCTCGGGATCGCCTCGCGCGCCTGGCCGAAGAATTCGAGGCAGACGGTGCGCGTGTGCGCGGGCATCTTGTGCAGCACCCAGCGCGCGGACGTGATGAGCCCGTCGCAGCCTTCCTTCTGCACGCCCGGCAGCCCGGCGAGGAATTTGTCGGTCACGTCCTTGCCGAGACCTTCCTTGCGGAACCGGCGGCCCTCGATCTCGAGCATCTCGGTCTTCAGCAGCTTCTCGCCCGGCGCGTACGTGCCGTCGAACCACTTCAGCTCGAAACGCGCGACGTCGATGTCGTGGATCTTGCCCTGGTTGTGCTCGTGGCGCGTGACTTCGAGCCAGTTGCCGTCCGGGTCGACCATCCGCCACCACGCCAGGTTGTCGAGCGCGGTGCCCCACAGCACCGCCTTCTTGCCGCCCGCGTTCATCGCGACGTTGCCGCCGATGCACGATGCATCGAGCGAGGTCGGATCGACCGCGAACACGTAGCCGGCCGCTTCGGCCGCTTCGGTCACGCGGCGCGTGACGACGCCCGCGCCGGAGAAGATCGTCGGCACCTTGTGCGCGACGCCCGGCAGCTCGGTCAGCTCGACCGCGCCGAGCTGTTCGAGCTTCTCGGTGTTGATCACCGCGGAGAACGGCGTGAGCGGCACCGCGCCGCCCGTGTAGCCGGTGCCGCCGCCGCGCGGGATCACCGTCAGGCCGAGCTCGAAGCACGCCTTGATCAGCGCGGCGATCTCGGCTTCGGTATCGGGGGTCAGCACGACGAACGGGTATTCGACGCGCCAGTCGGTCGCGTCGGTCACGTGCGACACGCGCGACAGCCCGTCGAAGCGGATGTTGTCTTTCTGCGTGCAGCGGCCGAGCGCCTTCGTCGCGCGGCGGCGCAGGTCGGCCATCTTGTCGAATTCGTCTGCGAATTCGTCGACCGCGCGCTGCGCGGCGGCCTCGAGCATCTCGACGCGCCCGGCGCGTTCGCGGCCCGCGTCGTCGTGGTGCTCGGTCAGGTCGGCGCGGCGGCGCTTGCCGATCTCGGTCAGGCGGTGATTCAGCGCCTCGATCAGCAGCGCGCGGCGCTTCGGGTTGTCGAGCAGGTCGTCCTGCAGGTACGGGTTGCGGCGCACGACCCAGATGTCGCCGAGCACTTCATACAGCATCCGTGCCGAGCGGCCCGTGCGGCGTTCCGCGCGCAGCTCGTCGAGCACCGACCACGCGTCCGCGCCGAGCAGGCGGATCACGATCTCGCGATCGGAGAACGACGTGTAGTTGTAGGGAATCTCGCGCAGACGGGGCGCGGGGTCGGCGGCGACGGCGGCGGCCGCGCCATGCGGATCGAAAACTTGTGGTGCGTTCATGTTCGGACGACTCGGAGGGCCGATACACCGTGCACGGGCGTCGGCAAGCGCGTGGGCGCAATCTTGGGGAAATCTGTTCTCGTGCCAGGCGGGCGACTATCTCGCATGGGGCCGGAGCGGGTGGGGACTCACCGTTCCTGGCCGGCAGGGCCTGGCGGCACTCGGAGCCATCAGCACGATCGCGCGCGGCGCGCATGCCGTTCCGCCGCGGGGCTGGCTGCGCGCGGCGACGGCTTCAACGGGGCGATCCGAGGGTGCCTCTGCATCTTCCGATCCTTGATTCAAAACGGAATTCTAACCCATGATCGGCCCGTGCGTGGGACGCCGGACACGGCGTGGGGCTTTCGCCGCAACCCGCGCCAGGCCTGGGTCGGCGCGGTTTCGCGCGGGCATTCGCCGTCCGTCCGGTCGGTAACCATGCGGTTAAACCGGTAAAAAAGGCCGCTCCGTGCGGCAGGCCTCCCTGCCCGCGCGGGTTCGCGGCGGCGTGCCCGGCATGCCGCTTGCGTGCGGACGGACCCTTGGCGCTATCATTGATCCTTTACCGTCTGCTTTCCGCACCGCACGCGAGCGCCCATGGCATCCCACGATTACCTGAAGAAAATCCTCACCGCGCGCGTCTACGACGTCGCGCTCGAGACGGAACTCGAACCCGCCCGCAATCTGTCGGCCCGGCTGCGCAACCCCGTGTACCTGAAGCGCGAGGACAACCAGCCGGTGTTCTCGTTCAAGCTGCGCGGCGCGTACAACAAGATGGCGCACATTCCGGCCGACGCGCTCGCGCGCGGCGTGATTACGGCATCGGCCGGCAACCACGCGCAGGGCGTCGCGTTCTCGGCGGCCCGAATGGGCGTCAAGGCCGTGATCGTCGTGCCCGTCACGACGCCGCAGGTGAAGGTCGACGCGGTGCGCGCGCACGGCGGGCCGAGCGTCGAGGTGATCCAGGCGGGCGAATCGTACAGCGATGCATACGCGCACGCGGTGAAGGTGCAGGCCGAGCGCGATCTCACGTTCGTGCACCCGTTCGACGATCCGTACGTGATCGCCGGCCAGGGCACGATCGCGATGGAAATCCTGCGCCAGCACCAGGGCCCGATTCACGCGATCTTCGTGCCGATCGGCGGCGGCGGCCTCGCGTCCGGCGTGGCCGCATACGTGAAGGCCGTGCGCCCCGAGATCAAGGTATTCGGCGTGCAGGCCGAGGATTCGTGCGCAATGGCGCAGTCGCTGCAGAAAGGCGAGCGCGTCGAACTGCCGGAAGTCGGCCTGTTCGCGGACGGCACGGCCGTGAAGCTCGTCGGCGAGGAAACCTTCCGGCTCTGCCGCGAATTCCTCGACGGCGTCGTGACGGTCGACACCGATGCGCTGTGCGCGGCGATCAAGGACGTGTTCCAGGACACGCGCAGCGTGCTGGAGCCGTCGGGCGCGCTCGCGGTCGCGGGCGCGAAGCGCTACGCGGAACGCGAAGGCATCGAGAACCAGACGCTCGTCGCGGTCACGTCCGGCGCGAACATGAACTTCGACCGGATGCGCTTCGTCGCGGAACGGGCCGAGGTCGGCGAGGCGCGCGAAGCCGTGTTCGCGGTCACGATTCCCGAGGAGCGCGGCAGCTTCAAGCGCTTCTGCTCGCTCGTCGGCGACCGCAACGTGACGGAATTCAACTACCGGATCGCCGACGAGAAGTCCGCGCACATCTTCGTCGGCGTGCAGATCCGCCGCCGCGGCGAATCGGCGGAGATCGCCGCGAACTTCGAGTCGCACGGCTTCAACACCGTCGACCTCACGCACGACGAGCTGTCGAAGGAGCACATCCGCTACATGGTGGGCGGCCGCTCGCCGCTCGCGCGCGACGAACGCCTGTTCCGCTTCGAATTCCCGGAGCGGCCGGGCGCGCTGATGAAATTCCTGTCGTCGATGGCGCCGGACTGGAACATCAGCCTGTTCCACTACCGCAACCAGGGCGCGGACTACAGCTCGATCCTCGTCGGGCTGCAGGTACCGCAGGCCGATCGTGCCGAGTTCGAACGCTTCCTCGCGGCGCTCGGCTATCCGTATGTCGAAGAGAGCGCCAATCCGGCGTACCGCCTCTTCCTGTCGTAAAGGCTTCGTGCAATGAATCCCGAACATTCCCCGCTCGGCAAGGCGACCGTCTACGCGGCGCAGTACGACGCGTCGCTGCTGTTTCCGATCCCGCGCGCGGGCGCGCGCGAGCAGCTCGGCATCACGTCCGCGCTGCCGTTCTTCGGCACCGACATCTGGAACGCATACGAGCTGTCGTGGCTCAATGCGCGCGGCAAGCCGCAGCTCGCGGTCGCGACGTTCTTCGTGCCGGCCGAATCGCCGAACATCGTCGAATCGAAGTCGTTCAAGCTGTATCTCGGTTCGTTCGCGCAATCGAAGTTCGACTCGGTCGACGCGGTGCGCGACGTGCTGAAGCGCGACGTGTCGGCCGCGTGCGGCGCGAGCGTGTCGGTGCAGCTCGTGTCGCCGCACGATTTCGGCAAGCTCGAGATGGAAGAGCTCGACGGGCTGTCGCTCGACCGGCTCGATCTCGACACCGACGTGTACGAACCGGATCCGTCGCTGCTGTCGGCCGCCGACGCCGAGGACGAAGCGCCGGTCGAGGAAACGCTCGTATCCGACCTGCTGCGCTCGAACTGCCCGGTCACGGGCCAGCCCGATTGGGGCAGCGTGCAGATCCATTACGTCGGCCCGCAGATCGATCATGCGGGGCTGCTGCGCTACATCATCTCGTTCCGCAATCACACGGGGTTTCACGAGCAGTGCGTCGAGCGCATCTTCCTCGACATCCTGCATGCGTGCAAACCGGTGAAGCTCGCGGTGTATGCGCGCTATACGCGCCGCGGCGGGCTCGACATCAATCCGTTCCGTACCAACTACAACCAGCCGATGCCGGATAACGCGCGGACGGCGCGGCAGTGATGGCCGGCGACGGGCCGCAGTCGCCCGTCGCCACGGCAAGCGCAAACGAAACAGCCCCGCGGCTCGCGCCGGCGGGGCTGTTTCACTGTGTGCCGCGGCAGCGCGAACGCGTTACTTCACCGGCGCCTTGTAAGCGATGCAATCGACTTCGACCTTGCAGTCGATGACCATGCTCGACTGCACGCAGGCACGGGCCGGCGGATTCTCGCCGAAGTACGAAATGAACACCTTGTTGAACGACGCGAAATCGCGTGCGTCGTCGAGCCACACGCCGCAGCGCACGACGTGCTCGAGGCCGTAGCCGGCCTCCTTCAGGATCGCGATCACGTTCTCGATCGCCTGCTTCGACTGCGTGACGATCCCGCCTTCGACGACCTCGCCGTTCACCATCGGCGTCTGGCCCGACACGTACAGCCAGCCGTCGGCCTCGACCGCACGCGCAAACGGCATCACCTGGCCGCCGGTGCCCTTCGCTTCGCCTACGCCATATCGCTTCATCGTTTTCACTCCTGTTTCAGTTCCGTTTCGTTGCGAATGCGCGCGCCGGATGCGGCGCACGCGGAATATCGGCTGACGCGCCGCGCTCAGAACGCGGCGTCGGCACTCGCCGGCGCGCGTTCGCCGCGCGCGACGAAACCGCCCGCGCGCTCGCCGGTCGCCTGCCCGTTCTCGTAGGTCAGCACGCCGTTCACCCAGACCGCGTCGATCCCGTGCGCGGGTTGCTGCGGCTTGTCGAACGTCGCCGCATCGATCACGCGCGCCGGATCGAACAGCACGAGATCCGCGTGATAGCCGACGTGCACCTCGCCGCGCCGCGCGATCCCGTAGCGGCGCGCGGACAGCGACGTCATCTTGCGGATCGCCTCCTCGAGCGGCAGCAGGTTCGTGTCGCGCACGTAATGGCCGAGCACGCGCGGGAACGCGCCCCACAGCCGCGGATGCGGCAGCGGATCGTTCGGCAGGCCGTCCGAGCCGACCATCGTCGCCGGGTGCGACAGGATCCGGCGCACGTCGTCCTCGGACATGTTGTGGTACACCGCGCCGGCCGGGCGGATCCGCTGCGCGGCCTCCTGCTCGGTCACGCCCCAGTCGGCGGCGATCGCCTTCAGCAGCTTGCCGGCGACTTCCGGATGCGGCTCCGACCACGTGATCGTGATGTCGATGTCGCCCGTCACCTGCTTCAGGTCGAGCGTCGACGAGCTGCGGCTGTACGGATAGCAGTCGCAGCCGACCGGCTGGTAGCGGCGCGCGCCTTCGAGCGACGCGAGCACCTCGGTGCTGCGCCCCCAGTTCGACGGGCCCGCGCACTTCAGGTGCGAGATCACGACCGGCACCTGCGCGTGGCGCCCGACGCGGTACGCCTCGTCCATCGCGTCGAGGATCGCGTCGAACTCGGTGCGCATGTGCGTCGTGTACAGCGCACCGGCATTCGCGAGCGGCTCGGCGAGCGCCATCACTTCCTCGGCCGGCGCCGCGAACGCGGAACCGTACGCGAGGCCCGACGACAGCCCGAGCGCGCCGTTCGCGAGCGCCTCCTCGAGCTGCGTGCGCATCCCGGCGATCTCGCCGTCGGTCGCCGCACGGTCGAGGCGGTCCATCTGGTTGTTGCGCAGCGCGGTGTGGCCGACGAGCGCCGCGACGTTCACGGCCGGACGCGCATCGTTGACGGCCGCGACATAGGCGGCGAAGGTCGGGTAGCGGAACGCGTCGCGATCGCCGAGCAAGTTCATCGGGTCGGGCGGGTCGCCCGCGAGCGTGACCGGCGACGCGCTGATCCCGCAGTTGCCGACGATCACGGTCGTCACGCCCTGCGAAATCTTCGGCAGCATCTGGGGCGCGCGGATCACGTGCGTGTCGTCGTGCGTGTGCACGTCGACGAAGCCCGGCGCGAGCGCGCGGCCGTTCGCATCGACGACGGTCTCGGCGAGCCAGTTCGACAGGTTGCCGATCGCCGCGATCACGCCGTTGCGGATCGCGACGTCGCGCGTGACGGGCGGCGCGCCGGTGCCGTCGTACAGCTGCGCGCCGACGATCAGCGTATCGGCGGCTTCGGGATGCGAATGCATGGTCAGTCTCCTACCGGTTGACGGTCTCCGCCGCCGCGGTGCGCATCGAGCGCATGCTTGATGCGGCGCAGCGATTCTCGGCCCGCATCGCCGAGCCGCAATGCGACTCCGGTGACGAGCACGTCGATCGCCATCATCATCGCGTAGCGCGATGTCGAAGGCTTGTAAATGAAATCGGTTTCGAACGCGACGACCGGGATCAGGTGGTCGGCGAGCTTCGCGAGCGGCGACGCCGGCGCGGTGATCGCGATCAGCGTCGCGCCGTAGCGCTTCGCGAGGCGGCAGCTTTCGAGCAGCTCGGGCACGCGCCCGCTCACCGACAGCGCGACGACCACGGCGTCGCGCGACAGCGTGGCCGACACCATCCGCTGCAGCAGGCTGTCCTGGTAGCTCGCGACCGGCCGGCCGAAGCGCACGAGCCGGAAGCGGAGTTCGTCCGCAAGCGCGGTCGAGCCGCCGCCCTGCCCGTACACGTAGATCATCTTCGCGCCGGCGAGCAGGTCGGCAGCCGCGTCGAACGACGTGTTGCGCAGCAACTGGTGGTTGTGCGCGAGCGCGACGCGGATCTCGTCGTAGACGACCGATGCCGCGCTCGCGTCTTCGCCGGGGTGCGCGT
Organism: Burkholderia sp. SR8; assembly: GCF_052851275.1. Lineage (NCBI taxonomy): Bacteria > Pseudomonadati > Pseudomonadota > Betaproteobacteria > Burkholderiales > Burkholderiaceae > Burkholderia > Burkholderia sp. SR8. The sequence goes on along the minus strand of NZ_JAULUC010000025.1, from coordinate 33,230 downwards.
CGGACGGCGCGAGAAAGCGCTGGCCGACGGCCGCTGCCTGCGCGACGAGCACCTTCAGTTCGCGCACGTCGCGGCAGCCGACGGCCTTCGCGAAACGCGTGACCGTCGCGACGCTCACTTCCGCGTCGCGGGCCAGCGCGCCGATGCTCGCATGCGCGGCGCGCGCGAGATCGGCGAGGATGAACGCGGCGACCTTGCGTTCCGCTTCGCGCAGCTCGGGCGCGCATTCGGCGATCCGCGCGACGATGTCGAGGACCGGCTGGGCGGGCGGCGCGGCGTGCGGATCGGCGGCGGACGGAGCGGACGGAATCACGGGCGTATTCATCTGCGGAAAAGGGTGCGAAGCTCTATGTTACTAAATAACATCACCGCGCCGATGCTACTTTCTGTACCATCTGCATGTCAACTTCAGTGCAATGCATCGTGATGATGGAGCGGGATGAGATGAAAGTTACAAACTATCAGGAACCGACAATCAATCCGTTGGGCAAGGGTCTCGGCAACCTGCCGAGCGCGAGCGTGCCGCTCGACGACGCAGCCCGCCTCGAGTGGAACCTGCTCGCGGAAGACGTGAGCCTGCCGGCCGCCGTGCTGTACGCGGACCGCATCGAACACAATCTGAACTGGATGCAGGCATTCGTCCAGCAGTATGGCGCGCAGTTCGCGCCGCACGGCAAGACGACGATGGCGCCGCAACTGTTCCGCCGCCAGCTCGCCGCGGGCGCGTGGGGCATCACGCTCGCGACCGCGCACCAGACGCAGGCCGCGTATCACGGCGGCGTGCGGCGCGTGCTGCTCGCGAACCAGCTGGTCGGCCGCCAGAACATGACGATCATCGCCGGGCTGCTGTCCGATCCCGACTTCGAATTCTTCTGCCTCGTCGATTCGGCGGACAGCGTCGACCAGCTCGGCCGCTTCTTCGGCGACGCGAAGAAGACGCTGAACGTGCTGATCGAACTGGGCGTGCCGGGCGGCCGTGCGGGCGTGCGCGATGCAGTGCAGCGCCAGGCCGTGCTCGATGCCATCGCGCGCTATCCGGACACGCTGAAGCTGGCCGGCATCGAACTCTACGAAGGCGTGCTGAAGGAGGAAGGCGAGATCCGCGCGTTCCTGCAGGACGCGGTCGCGCTCACGCGCGAACTCGCGGAAGCCGGCCGCTTCGCGCGCACGCCGGCGATCCTGTCGGGTGCCGGCTCGGCGTGGTACGACGTGGTCGCAGAGGAATTCGCGAAGGCGTCCGATGCCGGTTTCGCGGAAATCGTGCTGCGTCCGGGCTGCTATCTGACGCACGACGTCGGCATCTACAAGAAGGCGCAGACGGACGTGTTCGCGCGCAACCCGATCGCGCGCCGGATGGGCGAAGGGCTGCTGCCGGCGCTGCAGCTGTGGGCGTACGTGCAGTCGGTGCCGGAAGCCGACCGCGCGATCATCGCGCTCGGCAAGCGCGACGCGGCGTTCGACGCGGGCCTGCCGGAGCCCGCGCGCCACTTCCGCCCGGGCCGCGACAGCGCGCCGCGCGACGTCGCCGCGAGCGAAGGCTGGGCCGTCACCGGGATGATGGACCAGCACGCGTACCTGCAGATCCCGCCGGGCGCGGACGTGAAGGTCGGCGACATGGTCGCGTTCGACATCTCGCACCCGTGCCTGACGTTCGACAAGTGGCGCCAGCTGCTCGTCCTCGATCCGCAGTTCCGCGTGACGGAAGTCGTCGAAACGTTCTTCTGACGCCTGTCACGCGCCGCCGGGCCGCCCCGCCGCCGCGCGGGGCGGTCGTCACGCGCGCTTCAATCTGCCGGAGTACACTGCGCTTTCGTCCTCGGGGCCGCTTCGCCGCCGTTGCACCGTCTGCCGTACACGGCGCGAACGGACCCTCAACGCTGTTCAATGGAGAAAGCCATGGCCGCGAAGAAGATCCTGTTCCTGACCGGCGATTTCGCCGAAGACTACGAAACGATGGTGCCGTTCCAGGCGCTGCAGGCCGTCGGCCACCACGTCGACGCGGTCTGTCCGGGCAAGCGCGCGGGCGACAAGGTCAAGACCGCGATCCACGATTTCGAAGGCGACCAGACCTACACCGAAAAGCCGGGCCACAACTTCACGCTGAACGCGTCGTTCGACGACGTCGATGCGTCAAGCTACGACGCGCTCGCGATCGCGGGCGGCCGCGCGCCCGAATACCTGCGTCTCGATCCGAAGGTGATCGCGCTGGTGCGCGCGTTCGCGGAAGCCGGCAAGCCGATCGCCGCGATCTGCCACGCGGCGCAACTGCTGGCGGCCGCCGACGTGATCCGCGGCAAGCGCATCTCGGCCTACCCGGCCTGCGCGCCCGAAGTGAAGCTCGCCGGCGGCGAATATGCGGACATCCCGGTCGATGCGGCCGTGACCGACGCGCCGTTCGTCACCGCACCCGCATGGCCCGCGCATCCGGCATGGCTCGCGCAGTTCCTCGCGCTGCTGGGCACGCGCATCGAGCTGTGAACAACGTTCGAATGAATCGAAATGAAATGAAGTGAAACGCCGGCCGGCGGCCGGGTGCGTACGCGCCCGGTGCCGCGCCGGCCCTGCGAACGCCGGCGCAGCGCGCCGCCGTACGCTTCGTCAGTGCGGCGCCGGCGTCGAGCCGACGTCCGCGATCCGCGACTCCAGCATCGCCAGCGCGCCCGACAGCGCGGTCAGCACGTCGTCCGGCAGTTGCGCCATCGTCTGATCGATGAACGCCTTGCGGCGCGGCAGGCATGCGTCGAACGCGGCGCGGCCGTCGGCGGTCAGCGTGACGTTGGTCACGCGGTTGTCGCGCGCATCGGACGCGCGCTCGATCCAGCCCAGCGCGTCGAGCGACTTCAGCTGGCGCGTGAGCGCGCCCGGATCGATGCGCAACACCTCGACGAGCTTCTTCTGCGACGAATGCCCGCCCATCGTGTGCAGCGCGACCATGATCCGCCAGCGCGGCATCGGCTGCCCGACGTGCGTTTCGAATGCGGTCATGAACGCGCGATACGTGCGTCCGAATTGCTGCAAGATCGCGACGCGGTCCTGTTCTTCCATGCGCTCAGTTCTGTTGGTTCAATCGGTGAATCGATCAATCGGCCGCGACATGCGGCTCGATCTTGTGCCGCAGCGCGATCGGCGGCACGCGGCGGCACTGCCACACCGACACCACGGCGACGACGGCCGCCATCGCGACACCGAGGTGAATCGCGCCGACCAGCGATTCGCGGGCCGCTTCCAGCAGCAGCGCGCCATTATGCCCGGCACGGGTCAGCTCCGCGACGAGACCGCCCTGCGCGGCGCGATCGATCAGGATCTGCGGATCGGCGAGTTGCGCATGCCACTGCAGCGCGTGGTCGCTCGACAGCGCATCGCGCACGCCGCTCGAATACAGCTGGTTGACGAGCGTGCCGGTCAGCGCGGTGCCGATCATCCCGCCGACCATCCGCAGCGACTGCAGCAGCGCGGTCGCGATGCCCAGATGCTCGCGGCCGGCCGTCTGCTGCGCGAACACGGTCAGGTTCGGCAGCACGAAGCCGAGCCCGATGCCGCCGGCGACCATCAGAGCCATCAGCACCCAGGTCGGCGTGTGGTGCGTCGCGACGACGATCCCGGCGCACGCGATCGCGAACAGCACGAAACCGACGTGCAGCATCGCGTTCGGATTGCGGATGCGCGTGACGACGCGGCCATTCATGATGCTGCCGATCGTGATGAACACGACGAGCGGCGTGATCACGAGCCCCGCTTCCTTCGGCGACATCCCGAAGCCGCCCTGGAACAGCAGCGGCGCGTAGAACAGCAGCGAGAACATCGAGAAGCCGGCGAGGATCGCGAGCACGAACAGCGCGGACAGCGCACGGTTGCCGAACATGTCGAACGGCAGAATCGGCTGCGCGCAGCGCTTTTCCCAATGCCACAAGCCGACGCCGGCAGCGACCGCGACGACCAGCAGCAGCGACGCCCAGCTCATCACGCCGTATTTCGGCAGCCATTCGACGAACAGCTGCAGCGCGCCGAGCGACAGCGCGATCAGCAGCGCGCCGGGCCAGTCGAGCCGCATCTTGCGGTCGTGTTCGACGTGCCGCAGGTGCGGCAGGTAGCGCCACACGAAGAACAGCGACAGGATGCCGATCGGCAGGTTCACGTAGAACACCGAGCGCCAGCCGAACGACTGCGTCAGGAACCCGCCCAGCGACGGCCCGATCGCGTTCGCGATGCCGAACGCGGAGCTCATCAGCACCTGCCAGCGCAGCCGCACGACGGAATCGGGGAACAGGTCCGGAATGCACGCGAACGCGGTGCCGACCAGCATGCCGCCGCCGATCCCCTGCAGTCCGCGCGCGAGCACGAGGTACAGCATGTCGTTGGCCATCCCGCACAGCACCGACGCGCCGGTGAACACGACGATCGACGCGATCACGAACGGCTTTCTGCCGTAGTAGTCGCCGAGGCGGCCGAAGATCGGCACGGTAATCACGGAACTGAGCAGGTACGAGGTCGCGACCCACGCGTACAGGTCGAAGCCGCGCAGTTCGGCGACGATGGTCGGCAACGCGGTGCCGACGACGGTCTGGTCGAGCGCGACCAGCATGGTGACGAACGAGATCCCGATCATCGCGAGCAGCGATTCGCGGAACGGCAGAACTTGCCCGCTCGAATGGTGGGCGGCAGTGTGGACGGCCATTTTTTTGTTGATGCAACTTTTGACGAGTCAAACAATCTCAAAATTGTAGCACGCCGGAGTAATCTAGGCTGGCGAAGGTCCGGGCCCGTTCCGGCCGCCAAGGAGAAAGATGGAACCGATTTCAATCACGCCTGCGGCGACGCTGTCGCCGGAGGACCAGGACGCGCTGCGGCGCGCGAAGCAGGTGCTGGAAAGCCCGTCGCTGACGATGAAGCTCACGGGCGTGCTGGGTGCGCCGGTCGAGAAGATGATCGCGCGGCTGCCCGATTTCGCCACCGGCAAGATCAACGACGCGACGCAGCTCGCGCTGCGCAAGTGCCTGAACATCGCGCTGCGCACGCTCGGCAAGCCGCAGACGCCCGATGCCGAGCCGGAGAAGCCGAGCAACCTGCTGCACAAGCTCGCGGTCGCGACCACCGGCGCCGCCGGCGGCGCGTTCGGCTTTCTCGCGCTGCCGGTCGAACTGCCGGTGACGACCACGCTGATCTTCCGCTCGGTGTGCGACATCGCGCGTAGCGAGGGCGAGGATCTCGGTTCGGTGGATACGCAGCTGCAATGCCTGGCCGTGCTCGGCATGGGCGGCAGCGCGGACAAGCAGGAGGAGGACGCCGATCTCGGCTATTTCGTGCTGCGCGGCGCGCTCGCGCAGGCGATTTCGAAGGCGTCGTCGGACATCACGACGAAAGGGATCGCCGCGCACGGCTCGGCGGCGGTGTTCAAGCTCGTGCAGACGGTCGCATCGCGCTTCTCGGTGCAGGTCACCGAGCAGATGGCCGCGAAGTCGATTCCGGCGATCGGCGCAGTGCTCGGCGCGACCGTCAACACGCTGTTCATCGACCACTTCCAGCAGATGGCGCACGGCCACTTCACCGTGCGCCGGCTCGAGCGCAAGTACGGCTCGGTGGCCGTGAAGGCCGCGTATCAGGCGATCGACGGCTCGCCCGCGCGCTGAACCGCGCGCTCGACCGCGACGCGGCGCAGGAACGCGGCCGCGCGATCGAGCGCGTCGCGCGACTCCGGCACCATCGGCGTATACAGCTGCCACACGTGCGGCATGTCGGGCCACACCTCGAACTCGACCGGCACGCCGGCTGCCTTCGCGCTGTCGGCGACGCGGCGCGCATCGTCGAGCAGCACCTCGGTGCTGCCGGCCTGGATGAAGAGCGGCGGCAGCCCGGCGAGATTCGCATACAGCGGCGACGCATACGGATGCGTCGCGGGCGTATCGCCCAGATACAGCTTCGCCGCCTTCGGCAGCGCCGCCGCCGCGAACATCGGGTCGCGGCCGTCGTTGCTGCGCATCGTGGCGCCGGTGCCGGCGAGATCGGTCCACGGCGAGAACAGGATCGCGCCGGCCGGCAACGGCTCGCCGCGATCGCGCAGCGCGACGAGCGTCGCGAGCGCGAGACCGCCGCCCGCCGAATCGCCGCCGAACACGATCGCTTCGGGCGGCGTGCCGAACGCGAGCAGTTGCCGGTACGCGGCCAGCGCGTCGTCGAGTGCCGCCGGGAAGCGGTTTTCGGGCGCGAGCCGGTAGTCGAGCGAGAACGAGCGCACGCCGGCGCGCCGGGTCAGCCGGAACACGAGCGGCCGATGGGTTTTCGTCGAACAGAAGTAGTAGCCGCCGCCGTGGAAATACAGCAGCGTGCGGCCGGGCCCGCGAGACGCGACCGCGTCGGAGCGTTCGAGCCATTCGCCGCGCAGCGGCGCGTCGCCGGGCCCGTAGCATTCGCGCAGCCGGTAGCCCGACGGCGCGCGGCGCGGCACGTACATCCTCAGGTCGGTGAAGCGCCGCGCGCGGGCAGGGTCGAGCACCGGGCGCAGGGTCTCGGGACGAAACTGCCAGCGCAGCAGCCAGCACGCGAACTTGCTTTGCCAACTCATCGAACACACTCCGTCATCGCAGTGTGACGATGGTACGTGCGATCGTCGCCGCGCCGCTCGACGGGAGCCTCTATATCAAACGCCGGCGCCCGGGCTTAGGCGTCCGCACGCACTTCGACGCCGGCGCCGATCCTCCCCGCCCCGCCCCGCCCGGTTCGCAAGCATCCGCTCGCCGGCCTCAGTTCGCCGGCATCACCTGGCCGCGGATCTCGCCGGCCGGATGCTCCTTCGTATGCACGTTGAAATACCACTTGCCGCCCATCAGGTCGGTCACCTGCGCGTCGGTCAGCTCCTTCGCACCCTTGATCGGGCTCGCGAGCTCGTCCTTCGGGATCGGCACCTGCACGCCCGCGTTCTGGCCGACCGACGCGGGCCCGTGGAAGTGCGCGGCGGTCGCCGGGCCGGTGAGGTGGTCGTAAGTCACCGTCCACCGCAGCATGCGGGTGGCCGTGTCGTAGGTGGCATCGACCGTGCCGGAGCCTTTCGTCGTGGTGGGCGGCACCTCGCTCGACGGCTGCAGGCTGGCGGACAGACGCACCGTTTCGGCGGCGGCACTGCCGGCGGCCAGGACGCCCGCGAGCAACGCCACCTGGAGCAAACGCAGCTTCGGCATGAATCCTCCTTGTACGACGTGGTACGCCGCCCGGCCGGGGGCGCTCCATGATGGTAGTCGATCGCCGCCGATCCGGCAGCCCCTGCGCCGGCCGTCAGCCTGCCGGAACCTGGAAGAGACCTTTGCAGCGGAACCCCTGAATCCGCACGCGGCCTTTCGCTACACTGCGTCTCACAGTTGCTTGTTTCCTTCGTCCGAAGGAGTCTGCGAGTATTCACGCGGCCGTCCGGCCGCGTTTTTTTTGCCTGCACCGCGCGGCAGCGGATCTCGTCGTGCGGAGTCGTCGCCGCGAATTGCCAAGCATCGCGAATCGATTGCCGCCGCCGGTCGATGCATCGACGCTCGCCGCGTCGGCATGGTGTCACGACGCGTAACAGGTTGTTGCGCTGACGACAACGTCACGCCGTCCGTCGGCGCGGGCGCGTATCTCACGGTCGACCAGCGCAATCGCACAGGCCAGCCGGGGTCCGGCGACGGGTGCATCTCCGGCATCGTGTCGATCCCGGCCGGCTACCGGATTCCCGATCGCTGGCTCACCCGCATCACGTGGCTATCGCTTCCAGCCGCCGCGCCCCGAATCGCGCATCACGCGCGATAGCCGGGATCGATGCGATCGACGATGCGTTGCAGCGCGTCGAACGCGTCCTGTCCCGCGCCATGCTTCGGGTCGAAATTCAGCGAATCGCGCACGCAGCCCTCGAGCACCGCCGGCGCGATCGGCAATGCGTCGCCGATCGCGTGGGTCGCGACCTGCACCTCGCACGCGCGATTGAGCAGCCACATCAGCGAGAAGGTCTGCGCGAGCGTCGCGCCGATCGTCACCGGTCCGTGATTGCGCAGCAGCAGCACGGGCCGCCCGCCGGCGCTGTCGACGATGCGCCGCCCTTCGTCGAGATGCACGGTGATGCCCTCGAAGTCGTGATACGCGATCTTGCCGTACAGCTGCGCCGAGTAGAAGTTGGAGAACGACAGCCCGTCGCGCGAGCAGCACACGGCCATCGTCGGCGTCGTGTGCACGTGCATCACGCAATGCGCGTCCGGCAGCGCCGCATGGATCGCGCTGTGGAACGTGAAGCCCGCCGGGTTGATCGGCCAGTCGGAATGGCCGATCACGTTGCCGTCGATGTCGATCTTCACGAGGTTCGACGCGCAGACTTCGCGGTAATGGAGCCCGAACGGATTGATCAGGAAATGGCCGTCCTCGCCCGGCACGCGCAGCGAGATGTGGTTGTAGATCAGCTCGGTCCAGCCGAGATGATCGAAGATCCGGTAGGCGGCCGCGAGCTGCACGCGCGCCTGCCATTCGGCTTCGGAGAAACGGGCGGGCCGCGTGAACGGCTGGTTCGGTACACGTTGCATGGGGCACTCCGGTTGCGGGCGGGCGCGCGGTCGCGCGGGCGGCGGCGCGCATCGTCCATCGTCTGCTGGCGCCGGACCCCGCGCATGGCGTGCATGGCGCGCGGGCGCGTGCGGCGCGGCGTTCGGCACTGCTCCGACCCGCATTGCGCGGGCCGTTCGCCGGTGCCTTCACGATACGCATATCGTTGCGTACGCAACCATATCACCTTTGCCCGCGCACCGGTATCGCGGGTTTTGCCGGAGCCGTTCCCGCCCTTACAACTGGTCGTCGACCGGCAGCAGCGTGAAGATGCCCGTCATCACGTTGCGCAGCAGCCCCGCATGCGGGTCGACGTGGTAGGTGGTGGTCTGGCCGCCGTCGGTACCCGTCCATTCGAGCGCGGGCGCGCTGCCGTCCGGCTGCTTCGCGAGCGTCACGCGGTAGCTTTCGTCAGGCTGCGTGACGCGCGCGAAGATCGCCGCGGCCTGCTGCGCGAGCACCGGGCTGTGGATCACGAGCGCGAGTTCGGTGTTCAGGTACGCGGAGCGCGGGTCGAGGTTCAGCGAACCGATCACGAGGATTTGCCGGTCGATCACGTACGCCTTCGAATGCAGGCTTGCACGCGAGCGCGAACCGAACAGCCGCGGGGGCGCCTGGTCGGCCTGCGCCTTGAATTCGTACAGCTCCACGCCGCGCTGCAGCAACGGTATGCGGTACGGCGCGTAGCCGGCCTGCACCGCGACCGCATCGGTCGCGGCGAGCGAATTCGTCACGATCGCGACGCGCACCCCGCGCGCGGCCGTGTCGCCGAGGATCTTCACGCCGGTGTCGTGCGGCACGAAATACGGCGAAAACGCGAGGAATTCCGTGCGCGCGCCGCGCGTGAGGTCGGCGAGGCGCTGCATCGGCGGGCTCACGTACGTGCCGGTCGGCCGCGCGACCTTGTCCGGCGCATCGACCTTGAATTCGGCCGGCGCCCACACGAGCTCGAGCTCGTCGCGCGCGATCTGCCTCGCGAGCGGCGTCGCGTTCAGCGGCTTCGCGTTGTACGGATCGGCGTTCTTGCGCCAGTGCTCGCGCAGCTCGTCGCGCATCGCGTCGAGATCCTTCGGATCGAACTTCTGGTGATTGAGCACGCGCAGCGGGTAGCTGCTAGCGCTCGCCCAGTAATCGTCGAAGCTCTTCGAGATGTCGTGCGTCACCGGCCCGGCCGCGAGCACGTCGAGATCGCGGAACTGCAGCGTCGGGCTCGCACTGAAGTATTCGTCGCCGAGATTGCGGCCGCCGACGATCGCGAGCTGGTTGTCCGCGATCATCGCCTTGTTGTGCATCCGGCGCGTGAAGCTGTCGATCCGCGTGAAGAAGTTGGTCGTGCGCTCGAACATCCCGCGCTGCGATGCGCCGAACGGATTGAACACGCGGATCTCGATGTTCTGGTGCGTATTCAGCGCGGCCATCACGCGGTCGATGTCGTCGAAGTTCAGGTCGTCGACCAGCATCCGCACGCGCACGCCGCGATCGGCCGCGTACAGCGCCGCGCCTAGCAGCAGCTTGCCGGTCGTATCCTCGGTCGCGATGTAGTACTGCATGTCGAGCGTCCTGGTCGCCGCCCGCGCGAGCGCGATGCGCATCTGCAACGCGGTCGCGCCGTCGGCGAGCAGCCGGAAGCCGGACTGCCCCGGATGCGCGGCTTCCGGCGCGGCCAGCGCGTCGCGCAGCGGCGTCGCGGTGTCGACCGACAGCGCGTGGGAGACGGGACGATCGAGCGACGTGGCGGGCGGGTGCGTTGCGCAGGCGACGAGCGGCAGCAGCGCGCACACGACAAGCGCGCGGGCCGGGCGGCACACGGCGCGCCACGACAGCGCGGCCGGTGCGCGCCGGATCAAAGACGTGAGCACGGAGGCTTCCTCGACAATCGGATCAATGGGCACGTAATCGCCGCGGCGCGCGGCTGACGGGCAGTTCCGGCCGATTCTAGTGGGCGCCCGACGAACCGGTCAATCGCACGACGGGCGCAGGCGCCGCCGCGGGGCCGCAGCGCGCGCCACGCACGGCGGCTCGCGATGCGCGAGCGCCCGCCGTACACGTCGGCGGCGACCATGGTCCAACCAATTTCACGACATTTCGCCGCTTCGCTCGAAATGGCTGCGCACGTAGTCGATATGGGTCTGCATCGCGGTTCGCGCCTCCTCGGGCCGCTGCGCGCAGATCGCGTCGCAGACCACGCGGTGCTGCAGCAACAGCAGCTCGGATGCCTGCTCGTCGCACGTCGTCATCCCCGCGACGTTGATCGAGATGTGCTCGCGCAGCATCCCTATCACGCTCGTATGCAGATGCAGGAACATCGTGTTGTGCGACGCGAGCGCGATCGCCTCGTGCAGCTTCGCGTCGGTCGACGCCTCGACGGCCGCATCGTCGTTCGCGTGCGCGGTTTCGAGCTCGCGCAGCAACGCGCGGATCCGGCGCCGGTCGTTCGCATCGGCGCGCAGCGCGGCGAAATACGCGGTCGCGCCTTCGAGCACGCGGCGGAATTCGAGGATGTCGTCGCGCAGCGCCGGGTGGTCGGCGACCAGCTGGCCCCACGGCGACGCGATGCCCGCACGCAACTGGTCCGTCGCGTACACGCCCGCACCGCGCCGGCTCTGCAGCAGCCCGCGCGCGACGAGCCGCTGGGTCGCCTCGCGCACCGTGTTGCGCGCGACGCCGTACTGCTGCGCGAGCACGCGCTCGGCCGGCAGCCGCGCGCCGGCCGGCCACGTGCCGTCGAGCAGCGCCGTCTCGATCTTGCGCATCACCACTTCGGTCCGGCCCCGTGCCGTCATCGCCGCCATCGTCGTGTCTCCATCCGCATGCCTGCCGCGCCGATTGGCCCAACCAATTTGAGCTGCGGCGCCGTCGCGGGAATTATGCAGCGAAATCGTCGTCCCGCGTTCGCATGCGGGACCGGCGCCCCTGGAGCGAGACATGAACGAAAGGCACTACCCCGCCGCCGCCCCCGCGCACGTGTATCTGTTCGCGACCTGCCTGGTCGACCTGTTCGTCCCCGAAGCCGGGCTCGACGCAGTGCGCCTGCTCGAACGCGAAGGGCTGACCGTCCACTATCCGCGCGGCCAGAGCTGCTGCGGGCAGCCGGCGTACAGCAGCGGCAATCCCGACGAAGCGCGCCGCGTCGCGGCCGCGCAGCTCGACCTGTTTGCGCAACAGTGGCCGGTGATCGTGCCGTCGGGCTCGTGCGCGGGCATGATCCGGCACCATTGGCCGGCGCTGTTCGCCGACGATCCGGTGCACGGCCCGAAGGCCCGCGCGATCGCGGAGCGCACCTACGAACTCGCCGAATTCCTCGTCAACGTGCTGGACGTGCGGCTCGACCGCGTCGCGGTCAACGCCGCCCCGGACGAGCGCGTGGTGCTGCACACGTCGTGCGCGGCCCGCCGCGAGATGGGCACGCGCGTGCACGGCGTCGCGCTCGTCGATGCGCTGCCGGGCGTCACGCGCCTCGAACACGAACGCGAACCGGAATGCTGCGGCTTCGGCGGCACGTTCTCGCTGAAGCACCCCGACATCTCCGGCGCGATGGTGCGCGACAAGGTCGCCGCCGCCTGCGCGACCGGCTGCGACCGGCTCGTGTCGGCCGACTGCGGTTGCCTGCTGAACATCGGTCACGCGGCCGACCGAGCGGGCGCAGCGCTGCCCGTCGAGCATCTCGCGAGCTTCCTGTGGCGCCGCACGGCAGGGGCCGGCTCGCTGCGCGGAGATTCGCAATGAGCGCGCGCGACGCGATCCTCGCGCGGCTGCGCGCCGCCGCACCGGGCGTCGCGACGAACGCCGCGTCTGCACTCGATGCGCGCATCGATACGCACTACGCGGCGCGGCGTGCGCCGGTCGCCCGCGCCCCTGATGCGCTCGCGCGGACGATGCAGGCCGCGCTCGCAGCGTCGCACGCCGAAGTCTGGTGCGCGGCCGCCGACGCATGGCCCGCGCAGCTTGCCGCGCGGCTGGCCGACGCCGGCGTGCGCCGCCTGCTGCTCGATCCGGCCCGCGCCGAATCGGCGGCGCTCGCGCAGGCGCTACCCGACGCCGTCGTGCCGGTGCCGTTCGACCGGCCGATCGACGCGTGGAAAACCGAGCTGTTCGACACCATCGACGCCGGCTTCACCGTCGCGCGATCGGGCATCGCGGCGACCGGCACCGTCGTGCTCGCGCCCGATGCCGGCACACCGCGCACGGTGTCGCTGGTGCCGCCGCTGCACGTCGCGCTCGTGCATGCGAGCACGCTGCACGCGGACCTTCACGCGGCCGTGCATGCGGAGCGCTGGCACGCCGGCATGCCGACCAACGTCGTGCTGGTGTCGGGGCCGTCGAAGACATCCGATATCCAGCAGACGCTGGCGTACGGCGCGCACGGCCCGCGCCGCCTGTGGGTCGTGATCGTCACCGAACCGAACGGCGAACCGACCGGCGGATCGACCGGCGCACCGCCCGCAACCGCTTGCCAGGACCTGCCGCGATGAGCGACCAACCGCTGCAATTCGTCGCCCCCGGCGACTTCAAGACCCGCGCGCGCGCCGCGCTCGACGATCCGGCGCTGCGCCGCAGCTTCCGCGGCGCGATGGACTTCCTGCAGGGCAAGCGCGCGGCCCAGTTCCCCGACGACACCGAGCTGCAGCAGCTGCGCGATCTCGGCGAAGCGGTGCGGCAGCATGCGCTCGCGCAACTGCCCGCGCTGCTCGAGCGGCTGGAGGCGAAGCTCACCGCGGCCGGCGTGCACGTGCACTGGGCCGAGACGGCCGCCGACGCGAACGCGATCGTGCTCGCCATCGCGCAGGCGAACAACGCGCGCCGCGTGATCAAGGGCAAGTCGATGGCGAGCGAGGAAATCGAGCTGAACCATTACCTCGCGGATCACGGCGTCGACTGCATCGAGTCCGACATGGGCGAGTTCATCGTGCAGCTCGCGGGCGAGAAGCCGTCGCACATCGTGATGCCGGCGATCCACAAGACGCGCGGCGACATCGCCGAGCTGTTCGAGGCGCACATCCCGGACGCGCGCTACACGGAAGACGTCGACGAGCTGATCCAGACGGGCCGGCGCGCGCTGCGCCGCGCGTTCGCCGAAGCGGACATCGGCCTGTCCGGCGTGAACTTCGCGGCGGCCGACACGGGCACGCTGTGGCTCGTCGAGAACGAAGGCAACGGCAGGCTGTCGACCACGGTGCCCGACACGCACGTCGCGATCATGGGGATCGAGAAGGTCGTCGAGAAACTCGAGCACATCGTGCCGCTGTCGAGCCTGCTCACGCGCTCGGCCACCGGCCAGGCGATCACGACGTACTTCAACCTGATCTCGGGCCCGCGCCGCGACGGCGAACGCGACGGCCCGCGCGAGCTGCATCTCGTGCTGCTCGACAACGGCCGCACGCAGGCCTACGCGGACGAACAGCTGCGCGCGACGCTGCAGTGCATCCGCTGCGGCGCATGCATGAACCATTGCCCCGTCTATACGCGGATCGGTGGCCACGCATACGGCACCACCTACCCGGGCCCGATCGGCAAGATCATCTCGCCGCACCTGCTCGGCCTCGACGCGACGGCCGACCTGCCGACCGCGTCGACGCTGTGCGGCGCATGCGGCGAGGTGTGCCCGGTGCGGATTCCGATTCCGCAGCTGCTCGTGCGGCTGCGCACCGAGGCGAACCGCGCGCCCGACGAACCCGTCGCGCATCCGCTGCGCGGCCAGGGCGCGAACTACACCCGCGCGGAAGACCTCGTGTGGCGCTTCTGGTCGGGCGCATTCGCGCATCCGCGCGCGTATCGCGCGTTCCGCTGGGCCGCGACGCGGCTGCGTGCGCTGACGCCCTCGAAGCAGATGGGCTGGACCCGGCACCGCACGCCGCTCGAGCCCGCGCCGCGCAGCCTGTCCGACCTGCTGCGCGCACGCGGGCAGCCCGAATAGACACCCCGCTTTCAAACCCGTACCGATAGCAATCCATGGAGGAGACACCCATGCAGGTTTGGCATCAGATCTACACGCCGCTCGGCAGCCTCGGGCTGTCGGCGTTCGTCGCCGCAATTCCGATCATCTTCTTTTTCGTCGCGCTCGCCGCACTGCGGATGAAGGGGCACGTCGCCGCCGCGATCACGCTGCTGCTGTCGCTCGGCGTCGCGATCCTAGCGTACCGGATGCCCGTGCCGCAGGCGCTCGCGGCGGCCGGCTTCGGCTTTGCCTACGGGCTGTGGCCGATCGCGTGGATCATCGTCGCGGCCGTGTTCCTGTACAAGATCGTCGTGAAGACCGGCCAGTTCGACATCATCCGCGCGTCGGTGCTGTCGATCACCGACGACCAGCGGCTGCAGATGCTGCTGATCGGCTTCTCGTTCGGCGCGTTTCTCGAAGGCGCGGCCGGCTTCGGCGCACCCGTCGCGATCACGGCCGCGCTGCTCGTGGGCCTCGGCTTCAAGCCGCTGCACGCGGCCGGACTGTGCCTGATCGCAAACACCGCGCCGGTCGCGTTCGGCGCGATGGGCATTCCGATCATCGTCGCCGGGCAGGTGACGGGCATCGACGCGTTCCACATCGGCGCAATGGCCGGCCGCCAGCTGCCGCTGCTGTCGCTCGCGGTGCCGTTCTGGCTCGTGTTCATGATGGACGGGCTGCGCGGCGTGCGGCAGACCTGGCCGGCCGCGCTCGTCGCGGGCGGCAGCTTCGCGGTCACGCAGTACTTCACGTCGAACCATATCGGGCCCGAGCTGCCGGACATCACGTCGTCGCTCGTCAGCCTCGTGTCGCTCGCCGCGTTCCTGAAGGTCTGGCAGCCGAGCAGTGTGAAGCAGACGGCCGGCGGGATCGTCGCGTCCGGCGGCGGTGCAGCGCTCGCGGGGTTCGGCGCGGGCGGCAGCGGGTCGGGCACGAGCCGCCAGGCGTCGCCGTACACGCTCGCGCAGACCGTGCGCGCGTGGTCGCCGTTCCTGATCCTGACGGCCGTCGTCACCGTGTGGAGCATCGCGCCGTTCAAGGCGCTGTTCGCCGCGCACGGCGCGCTCGCGTCGACCGTGCTGAAGTTCCACGTGGCCGGGCTCGATCAGCTGGTCGTGAAAACCGCGCCGATCGCCGCGACGCCGAAGGCGCTCGATGCCGTGCTGAAGATCGATCTCGTGTCGGCGGTCGGCAGCGCGATCCTCGTGACCGCGCTGATCTCGATGGCATTGCTGCGGATGAAGCCGCGCGACGCACTCGTCACGTTCGGCGAGACGCTGAAGGAGCTCACGCGCCCGATCCTGTCGATCGGCCTCGTGCTCGCATTCGCGTTCGTCGCGAACTACTCGGGGATGTCGTCGACGCTCGCGCTGATGCTGGCCGCGACCGGTGCCGCGTTCCCGTTCTTCTCGCCGTTCCTCGGCTGGCTCGGCGTGTTCCTGACCGGCTCCGACACGTCGTCGAACGCGCTGTTCTGCTCGCTGCAGCAGGCGACCGCGCACCAGCTCGGCGTGCCGGAGACGCTCGCGGTCGCCGCTAACACGACCGGCGGCGTGACCGCGAAGATGATCTCGCCGCAGTCGATCGCCGTTGCGTGTGCGGCGACGGGCCTCGTCGGCAAGGAGTCGGAGCTGTTCCGCTTCACGGTGCGCCACAGCCTGCTGTTCGCGGTGATCGTCGGCGTGATCACGCTGGTGCAGGCGTACGTGCTGCCGGGGATGGTGCCGTAAGCGAAGCGGCGCGGCGGCTTTCGTTGCCGCCGAAAGACAAAACCCCACGCCCGTGACCGAGCGTGGGGTTTTCTACCACGTCATCGCGATCGCAGGCGCCCGATCAACCGGCGCCACGACCGGCGATCAGCTGCCCTTCGCGATGCGATCCTGGATGTGCTGCGCACGGCTCGTCGACGACGGGTGCGAGCTCATCATCGAGCTCTTGCCGCCGTCGAGCTGCGCGAGCTTCTGGAACGCGGTGACGAGGCCCTTCTGGTTCATGTTCTTCTGCTTCATCAGGTCGAACGAGTAGTCGTCGGCCGCGCTTTCCTGCGTCTGCGAGAACTGCGCGTTGATGAACTTCTCGGTGATGTCGCCGAGCTGCGAGCTCGTCAGCGCCGCGACGCCCGGCGAAGCCGCGCCGGCCGCGGTACGCGCCGCGCTCACCGCGTACGCCGTCTGCATCGCCTTCTTCGAGTGGCCGAGTGCGACGTGGCCCATCTCATGACCGATCACGCCGCGCAGTTCGTCGTCGTTCATCATGTCCATCAGGCCGCTGTACACGCGCACGCAGCCGTTGCCCATCGCCCACGCGTTGACGTCCTTGGTCATGTAGACCTTGTAGTTGATCTTCTGGCCGTTCAGCGTCATGTCGCCGAAGCCCTTCATCACCTTCGTCAGGCGCTTCGCGTACGCGCTGTTCGGCGCGGCGATCTTCGATTCGGCGTCGCTCGCCTTGCACGAGTCGTTCGACAGTGCCGCGATGTCGCTGTCGGACAGCGTCGCGGCCTTGAACAGGTTGGTCCCCGCCGACGTCAGGCTGTTTGCGTCGAGATTCTGCACGCCGCCGCATGCGCTCAACAGGAACGCCATGCCACACGCTGCCGCCGCTTTCTTGATATGCATCCCGGATCCCTCGGTAGTTAGTATTTGGGAGCGGCGATTTTGCATAATCCGGCAGAAAATTACCAGATGTTTACATCGAATGACAGGTTGATTACCGACCGACGCGTAATGAACGGCGCGATTGCTTCGGAAATTGACGGCAAAGCGGCGCTCAATCGCCGTGGCCGGGCGACCGGCTGAGCGTGGAACGCGACCGGCGCGTGAGCCTGCGCGCGGCCAGCATCGGCAGCCGCACGACGAAACCGGCGAACAGCCGCAAGTGCATCCACGCGAGCAGCGCGTTGTCGCGGCCGTAGTGGAAATGCGACACGCCGCCCTCGTGCGCGCCGAAGTAACGCACCGGCGCCTCGATCCGGATCGGCCGCACGCCGGCCCAGCAGAGCCGCACCGCCGCTTCCGGGTCGAAGTCGAAACCGCGCATCCATGGCTGCCGATGCATGATCGCCGCGAGCGGCGCGACCGGATACACGCGAAACCCGTACAGCGAATCGCCGATGCCGGCCCACAGTGTCTCGAGGTCGGCCCAGCCGTTCGACAGCCGCCGGCCCTGCACGCGCAGTTGCGGCGCGCTTTCGTCGAATTTCGGCAGGCCGAGCACCATCGCGTCCGGCATCGCCTGCGACGCGGCCATGAATTCGGGAATCAGGTCGGCCGGATGCTGACCGTCGGAATCCATCGTCAGCACATGCGTGAAGCCGGCCGCCGCCGCCGCGTCGAGCCCGGCGAGCACCGCCGCGCCCTTGCCGCGGTTCTCGGGCAGCACGATCACGCGCAGCCCCGGATCGCGTTCGGCCATCGCCTGCAGCCGCTCGGCGCTGCCGTCGGTGCTGCCGTCGACGACGACCCACACCGGATTCCACTGCGCGCGTGCGTTGCGCACGGTCGTGTCGACCTTGACGCCCGGGTTGTAGCTCGGGATCAGCACGAGATGGGTGGACGAGGCGTGCAGCTTGGACATGGGAACGGCCGATTGCGAAGACGATGATCCTGACAAAAGTTTATGACCTGCGGGCGACCGTCGACAGGCTTCGTCGCCGCCGTCCGCACGCGGCGGTTCGCGCAGCGCCAGGCCCGCGCGCTTCACGACAACTGCTCCAGCGGATGGCCGGCGCTCGCCTCGATCTCGACCAGCAGATCGTCGCGGCACACGTCCGCGTGGACGAACAGCAGCCGCACGCCGGCGCCCGCCGCGTCGCGCAGCTCGCGCTCGATCGCGGCGAGCGCCGCGGCATCGCCGGCGTCGCGCACGTAGACGCGATAGCTCAGGTCGGCGAGCGCGAACGGGCCGTGCCCCTGCCGCGCGGCCTGTTCGAGCACGGCGGCGAGGTTCGCGATCGTCTCGCGCGTCTGCGCGACGACGTCGCCGCGATGCACGGTGCGATGCCCGACGATGCTCGCGGTGCCCGACACGAACAGCAGCGGCGCCGCATCGCCGCCGGCCCATGCGGCCGCGCGCGCGAACGTCGGCGCCCGCGGGCCGTATTGCGCCGGATAGTGATACGCGCTGACCTGGCGCGGGTTCTCGACCGGGTCGGCCGGCGTGCGGCTCGCGATGAAATGGATCGCGAGCGGCGCGGCCGGCGGCATGTCGCCCGCGACCGGCACGACCGAGCCGAGTGCGCATGCGGCCGGCACGCCGCCCGTCAGCGCGCGGCGGCACGCATCGAATGCGCGCTGCCGGCCGATATTGAACTGACGATAGCGCTCGATCCCGAACTGGTGCGCGTTGATCGCCGGCACCGTGTTCCAGATCCGCAGCGGATGCGGAATGCCGAGCGCATCGAGCACGCCGAACAGCGCGCGGTACGCATCGTGGGTGGCCCGCTCGAGCGGCGTGCCGCCGGCGGAATCCGCACTGATCACGCCGGCCGCTTCGTGCACGACGATGCTGCCGAACACGAGCCCCGCCGTTTCGCTGTAGCGGTACTGCACCATCCCGCGCCGCGCGCTGCGCAGGTCATTCGCATCGCACTGCCAGATTTCGCAGAGCGCGCTCGCGCGTGCGTGGCCGCCCGCGTCGAGCAGCGTCATCTGCACCGGCGCGAGCGGCACGCCGGGCGCGGCGTCGGTCAGCAGGTCCGCCAGCGCATCGGCCGCCGAACCGGCCGCGCCGATGCACACCGCGCCCAGCGCGCCGGGAAACAATCGCTGGAATGCATCGCCGCGCCGTTGCGCATCGTGCAGCAGCGCGGCCAGCCGCGCATGATCGATCTGGACGAGTCGCAGCGCCCGGTTGCCGCGGTCCGCCGCGATCGCGCCGCCCGCTCGCGATGCGGCGAGCGCGGCTGCCGTCTGCACGTGCGCGGCCGCGGCCGTCGCGGACGCCCCGGAACACGCTCGCCGTTCGGCGTCGACTGGATGCACTGACACTTCGAGTTCCTCACTATGCTGCGCAGGCTCGCGGCACTGCGCCGTGCTGCACGATGTTGCGCCGCGTCACGCGGACGCTGCGCGGGTCGTCGTCATGCGAGCCCGCCGTTGACGGACAGCACCTGCCCCGTCACATAGGCGGCCGCATCGGATACCAGATATGCGACCATCGCCGCGACTTCGTCGGGCCGGCCCGCGCGCTGCGCGGGCACGAGCTGCTTGATCCGTTCGGCCGGAAACGCGTGCTCGGCCATCGGCGATTCGATGATGCCCGGCGCGACCGCGTTCACGGTGATGCCGCGCGACGCGAGCTCCAGCGACAGCGACTTCGTCGCGCCGATGAGCCCCGCCTTCGCGGCCGCGTAATTGACCTGCCCGCGGTTGCCGGTCACACCGGCGACCGACGCGATGTTGACGATCCGGCCGCGGCGCGTGCGGATCATCGGCAGCAACAGCGGCTGCGTGACGTTGAAGAAGCCGTTGAGCGTCACGTCGATCACGCTGTGCCATTGCCGGTGCGACATGCCGGCCATCGGCGCGTCGTCGTGAATGCCCGCGTTGTTGACGAGGATCTGCACCGGCGTGTCGTCGATGAATGGCGCGAGCGCGGCGAGCGTCGCGTCGGCATCGGTCACGTCGAACGCGATCGACTGCGCGCTGCCGCCGGCCGCGACGATGCGCTGCGCGACCGCTTGCGCGTGCGCGAGATTGCGGTTCGCGTGCACCCACACTTCGTGGCCGGCCTGTGCGAGCGCCGTGCAGATCGCCTGCCCGAGTGCACCGCTGCCGCCCGTTACGAGCGCCCGCATCGAATGGCTCCGTTCATCGCGTTTCACCTCGCTCGACGCGGCGGCGTGTCGTCCTGCGACCGCCCCCGCGTGCGTTGATCTGTTGCGTGCCGCGCCGCGCGTGCACGCAGCGCCGTCACTTCGTGCGATGCGCGCCGACGTAGGCGGCAAGCGCGCCGAGCGTCGCAAAGATCTTCTGGTTGTCCGGATTGTCCGAGCGCAGCTCGAAGCCGTACTTCTTCGAGATCAGCAGCGCGATTTCGAGGATGTCGATGGAGTCGAGCCCGAAGCCCTCGCCATACAGCGGAGTGCCGGCCGTCACCGTGTCGGGCGGGACGTCTTCGAGATTCAGTTCGCCGATGATCAGCGTGGCGAGCTCTTGTTCCAGTGCGTTCATCATGCTTGCGGGCAGGCGGCCGATGGCAGCGGGAGGCGCGCGGAAACGGCAACCGTCTTGCCCGCCCGGCGCGCGGGCGAATCTCCGTCCCTCCGGCGTCTGCCGGCTTCCCCGCCTGCGTGATCGGGGGTCATTTGTAAAAGTTACGCGGATTCTAGTCGATGGGTACCGGTGCGTATACCGCGAATGGTTACAGACTGAAGGGCCCGCGCCGCAACGGGTTTCGGGCCCCGATCGCACGAGACGCTTGAGCCGCGTCGGATGGAAATGAATCGCCGCCGCGAAAGTGTCGGTGCGCTGCCATACATTCGGTTACAAAACCCGGCCGCGGCCGCCCCGTACCGCCGCGCCGCGGCCCTAAAATGTGCGTGCACGACAGCCGGCCCGGACACGCGTCCCGGCCGCCATTCATATGATGTTTGACGGCCCGGCCAACCCCGTCCGGCCACGATCCGCACGATGTTTCCAGCAGCCATGCCGCGTCCGCTCGTTCGCCCCGCTCCGGTCAGCCCGCCGCCCGTTCGCCGCCGTGCCGCGGCCGCCGGCAGCCACGCGCGCCCGTGCGTGCGCCGCGCGCCGGGAGCGCCGCGATGAGCACGCCGCTCGCCATCGCACGCGGCGCCGGCGCGGTCGCCGCAGTCGCCGCGTACCAGATCGGTGCGCATTACGCGGCCGCGACGCCCGGCGCGCACGGCTTCGGCCTCGCGATGGCGCTCGTGCCGCCGCTGCTGCTCGCGCTCGGCGCGGCGCTGCGTTCGCCGCGGCGTGCGTGGCTCGTGCCGGCGTGGCTGCTCGCCGCCGCCGCGCTGTGGGCCGCGCGCGTGCCGCTCGCGCGTCATTTCGAATGGGGGCTGTATCTGGAGCACGCGAGCTTCAACGTCGCGATGGCGCTGCTGTTCGGCCGCACGCTCGCGGCCGGCCAGGTGCCGCTGTGCACGCGCTTCGCGACGATGATCCACGGCACGATCACGCCGGCCGTCGCGCGCTACACGCGGCGCATCACGCTCGCGTGGACGCTGTTCTTCGTCGCGATCGCCGCCGTGTCGACGCTGATGTTCGCGACCGCGCCGATCGTCGCATGGTCGACCTTCGCGAACTACCTGTCGCTGCCGCTCGTCGCCGTGATGTTCGCCGCCGAGCATGCGTGCCGGCGCTTCGCGCTGCCGCACGATGCGCGGCCGACGATGGTCGACGCGGTGCGCGCGTACCGCGCGTCGACGCAGCCGTCACGATGAATTCATGGCCGGCGCGGCGCCGCATCGCGGCCGCGCCGGTAATTGCTTCCCGCTTCAGCCGATTTATGCCGACTCACCCGCTGGTATTCCATTCCTCGCCGGACCAGACGATCGCCTGGCGCGACGGTACGCCCGTCAGCGTGCGCGCGTTCGTCGCCGACGTCGCGCGCGTGGCCGCCGCGCTGCCCGCCGGCGGCCACGTGTTCAACGTGTGCCGCGACCGCTACCGTTTCGCGGTCAGCCTGTGCGCGGCGCTCGTCGCCGGCAGGATCAGCCTGCTGCCGTCGACGCACACGCCGGAGATGGTGCGCCAGCTCGCGTCGTTCGCACCGGACGCGGTCTGCCTGCACGACGCGGCCGACTGCCCGATCGACCTGCCGCGCTTCGCGTATCCGGACGCCGAGCCCGGCGAACTCGACGACGATGCACCGTGCGTGGTGCCGCGCATCGATGCGTCGCGGATCATGGCGTACGTGTTCACGTCGGGCTCGACCGGCGCGCCGGTGCCGCACCGCAAGACCTGGGGCTTCCTGGTCGGCTGCGTGCGCGCGGCGGCCGACCGGCTCGGCCTGCTCGACGGCCGGGCCGCCACGCTGATCGGCACGGTGCCCGCGCAGCACATGTACGGTTTCGAGTCGACGGTATTGCTCGCGCTGATCGGCGGTCTCGCGTTCAGCAACCGCCAGCCGTTCTATCCGGTCGACATCCGCGACGAACTCGCTGCGATCCCGCAGCCGCGCGTGCTCGTCACGTCGCCGATCCATCTGCGCGCGCTGCTGTCGGCCGGCCATGCGCTGCCGCCGGCCGCGCTCGTGCTGTCGGCCACCGCGCCGCTGTCGGAAAAGCTCGCACGCGAAGCGGAGGCCGCACTCGACGCGCCGCTCGTCGAGATCTACGGCAGCACGGAAACCGGCCAGATCGCGACGCGCCGCACGTCGCAGGGCGCGGCGTGGCAGCTGTTTCCCGGCATCCGGCTCGACGCGCGCGACGCGCCTGACCACGATGCCGCGAGCGACGACGGCGGCCCCACCGTGTGGGTATCGGGCGGACACGTCGAAGCGCCGGTGCCGATGGGCGACGCGCTCGAACTGCTCGGCGACGGCCGGTTCCTGCTGCACGGCCGCAAGGCCGACCTCGTCAACATCGCCGGCAAGCGCACGTCGCTCGCGTATCTGAACCATCAGCTGAACGCGATTCCCGACGTCGTCGACGGCGTGTTCTTCATGCCGGACGAAGCCGCGCCGGCCGACGCCGATGCGGCGCGCGAACCGGTCACGCGCCTCGTCGCGCTGGTGGTCGCGCCGACGCTCGCCGCGGCCGACCTGCAGCGCGCGCTGCGCGAACGGATCGATCCCGCGTTCCTGCCGCGCCCGCTCGTGTTCGTCGACGCATTGCCGCGCAACGAAACCGGCAAGCTGCCGCGCGACGTGCTCGCCGCGCTCGTCGCGCGCCATACGCGCGCGGCAGCGGCCGAGCTGCGCGAGCGCCGCGCGCCCGACGCGCCGCCCGGTTTCACGATTCCCGCCGATCACCCTGCGTTGCCCGGTCATTTCCCCGGCCATCCGATCGTGCCGGGTGTGGTGCTGCTCGATCATGCGATCGCCGCGCTCGGCGCATCGCTGAATCGGCCGCTCGATACGTGGCGGCTCGCTTCCGCGAAATTCCTGAGCCCGGTCGCGCCCGGCGAACCGCTCGATCTCGCGTTCGAGGCGGCGGCCGGCGGCACGATCCGCTTCACGCTGCGCGCCGGTGCGCGCGACGTCGCGACCGGCGTGCTGTCCACGCCGCCGGCCGCGCAGGACGACGCGCAGCCATGAAGCGCACCGCATGGGCCGAGCGCCAGGAACGCAGCAATGCGGCATTGCTGCGCGCGATGACGTGGATCTCGCTGCGCTTCGGCCGGCAAGCGTCGCGCGTCGTGCTGCACGCCATCGCGATCTATTTCGTGCTGTTCTCGCCGGCCGCATGCGCGGCATCGCGCGACTACCTGCGCCGCGCGCTCGGCCGTCCCGCGCGCTGGCGCGACGTGTACCGGCACGTGTTCACGTTCGCCGCGACGATCCACGATCGCATCTATCTGATGAACGGCCGCTTCGACCTGTTCGACATCCGGCTGCATGGCGAGACGCTGGTCGACGATGCGCTCGCCGGCGGGCGCGGCGTGTTCCTGATGGGCGCGCACCTCGGCAGCTTCGAAGTGGTCCGCGCGATCGGCCGCACGCGTCCGGACCTGCGCGTCGTCGTCACGATGTTCGAAGAGAACGCGCGCAAGATCAACGCGACGCTCGTCGCCGTGAATCCGGCCGCGAAGCCGGAGGTGATTCCGCTCGGCCAGGTCGACTCGATGCTGAAGGTACGCGAGCGCCTCGATGCGAACTGCATGGTCGGCATGCTCGCCGACCGCACGCTGCTCGACGACGCGGCCGCATCGCTGCGGCGGCTGCCGCTGCTCGGCACGCCGGCCGCGTTCCCGCTCGGGCCGCTGTACATGGCCGCGATGCTGCGGCGCCCGGTGCTGTTCATGACGGGCCTCTATCGCGACGGCAACCGCTACGATGTGCACTTCGACACGCTCGCCGATTTCTCCGACGTGCGCCGCGACGCGCGCGCGGCGGCCGTCGATGCGGCGCTCGCGCGCTACGTCGCGCTGCTCGACCGGTACTGTCGCGCGGCGCCGTACAACTGGTTCAACTATTTCGATTTCTGGCAGACGGGCGCCGCCGCCGCGCGCCGCGACGACGCGCATGCGTGCGCCGAGCTGTCCGCCACGAGGGATTCCGACGCATGACCGCCGTTCGCCGCTTTCTGCCACCTGCGCTGCCACCCGTGCTGCCGCCGTTCCCGCTGCCGCGTCGGCACGCGCCTGCGCTGCGCCGCGTCGCGCGCACGCTCGCCGTCACGGCCGCCGTCGCGCTCGCGCTGCCGGCCCACGCGGCCGACGCCGGTGCCGCGTGGACGCTGGACCGGCTGATGTCGACGCTCGCGCAGCACAAGTCGGGCCGCGCGACGTTCACCGAGACGAAAACGCTGTCGATCGCGACGCAGCCGGTCGAGTCGTCGGGCGAGCTCGTGTTCGTCGCGCCCGACCATCTCG
Source organism: Burkholderia sp. SR8 (assembly GCF_052851275.1). Lineage (NCBI taxonomy): Bacteria > Pseudomonadati > Pseudomonadota > Betaproteobacteria > Burkholderiales > Burkholderiaceae > Burkholderia > Burkholderia sp. SR8. Next base: position 8,243 of record NZ_JAULUC010000025.1, on the reverse strand, counting down.
AGAAGCACACGCTGAGTCCGAAGCCCGAACATCTGGTCGTCGACGGCGACATGCTCACCGTCGAGCGCAACAACCGCAAGTACACGCTCGCACTCGCGCGGTATCCGGAACTCGGCGCGTTCATCGACAGCATCCGCGCGACGCTCGCGGGCAACCGCTACGCGCTCGAGCAGATCTACAAGGTCGCGCTGACAGGACGCGGCGACGACTGGACGCTCACGCTCACGCCGCTCGATTCGCGGATGCAGAAGGTCGTCAGCACGATCACGCTCGACGGCACGCGCGACGTGTTGCGCAGCGTCGCGATCCGGCAGGCCGACGGCGACCATTCGCTGATGCGCCTGCAACCCGTCCCGGCGAACTGATGGACCAGCGCACGCGGCCGCCGGCCCCCGCCACGCACCGCGTTCCCGCGTGGCGGCAACCCGCCGTGCTCGTGTGGCTGCTCGCGCTCGTCGCGTGCGGGATCGCGATCGCGCGCGCGAATTTCACGGCCGACCTGTCCGCGTTCCTGCCGCGCACGCCGAGCGCCGGTCAGCGCGTGCTCGTCGATCAACTGCGCGACGGCATCGTGTCGCGGCTGATCCTCGTCGCGATCGACGGCGGCGACGCGGCCACGCGCGCCGCGTTGTCGAAGCGGGTGGCCGCCACGCTGCGCGCCGACCGGCAATTCTCGGCGGTCAACAACGGCGAAGCCGTGAACGACGCGCGCGACCAGCAGTTCGTGTTCGACCATCGCTACCTGCTGAGCCCGGCCGTCACGCCGCAGCGCTTCAGCGCCGCCGGCCTGCACCAGGCGCTGGGCGACAGCCTCGACCTGCTGAGTTCGTCGGCCGGCCTCGTCGCGAAGGCGATGCTGCCGCGCGACCCGACCGGCGAAGTGACGGCGCTCGTCGGCCAGCTCGACAGCGGCGCGCAGCCCGCGATGCGCGACGGCGTATGGGCGTCGCGCGACGGTACGCGCGCGGTGCTCGTCGTGCAGACGGCCGCCGCCGGCTCCGACACCGACGCGCAGGCCCGCGCGATCGATGCGGTACGCCGCGCGTTCTCGGCTGCGACACGGACACTGCCGGACGCCGCCGCGTACACGCTCGCGATGACGGGCCCCGGCGTGTTCTCGGTCGACGCGCGCGACACGATCCGGCACGACGTCGAGCGGCTGTCGACGGCGAGCGCCGTGCTGATCGTCGCGCTGCTGCTGACGCTGTACCGGTCGCCGCGCACGCTCGCGTTGGGGCTGCTGCCGGTGCTGACCGGCATCGCAGCGGGGATCGCGGCCGTCAGCGTCGCGTTCGGCACGGTTCACGGGCTGACGCTCGGCTTCGGCACGACGCTGATCGGCGAGGCCGTCGACTATTCGATCTATCTGTTCGTGCAATCGGCGCACGCCGGCGCGCGTGGCGCCGTGCGGCCCGGCGACGCGACGCGTGCGTGGATCGCCGCTTACTGGCCGACGATCCGGCTCGGCGTGCTGACGTCCGTGTGCGGGTTCGCATCGATGCTGTTCTCCGGCTTTCCGGGCCTCGTGCAGCTCGGGCTCTATTCGATCGTCGGACTGACGGCCGCCGCGCTCGTCACGCGCTTCGTGCTGCCGCACCTGCGCGGCGAACGCGTTGCGATCCGCGACGTGTCGCGCGTCGGCGCGGTGCTCGCGCGCGCGGCCGCCGCGGCCCCGCGGCTGCGCTGGCCGCTCGCCGTGCTGGTGCTCGCCACATGCGCGACGCTCGTGCTGCACCGCGACGGCCTGTGGAGCCGCGAGCTCGCTGCGCTGAGCCCGGTTCCCGCGCGTGCGCAGGCCCTCGATGCGCGCCTGCGCGCCGATGTCGGCGCACCGGACGTGCGCTACCTCGTCGTGATTCCCGCGCCGACCGAGCAGGCCGCGCTCGAACGTGCGGAGCAGGTTGGCGCGCAATTGCAGCCGCTCGTCGAGCGCGGCGTGCTCGCGGGCTTCGAAAGTCCCGCGCGCTACCTGCCGAGCGACGCCGCGCAGCGTGCGCGCCAGGCGAGCCTGCCGGATGCGGACGTGCTCGCCGCGCGGATGCGCGACGCCGTTGCGAGCCAGCCGATCTCGGTCAGGCCCGACCTGTTCGCGCCATTCATCGCCGATGTCGCCGCAGCGCGCCACGCGCCGCTGCTCACGCGTGCGGACCTGCGCGGCACGTCGATGGCGCTCGCGGTCGATGCGCTGCTCACCGAGCGCGCGGGCCGCTGGAGCGCGATGCTGCCGCTGCGGGCACCCGATGCCGCACGCAGCGCAGCGGGAGCGGCAGCGGCTCCGGCGCTCGACGCCGCGCCGATCCGCGCGGCCGTCGCGCGCGCCGGTGTGCCCGATGCACTGTTCGTCGACATGAAGGCCGAGACCGATCTTCTGTACGTGAACTACGTGCACGAGGATATCCGGCTGTCGCTCGCCGGTTTCGCGGCGATCGCCGTGCTGCTGCTGATCGCGCTGCGCTCGCCGCGCCGCGTCGTGCGCGCGCTGGCACCGCTCGTCGCGGCCGTGCTGGTCGTGACGGCCGGCTTCGCGCTCGCCGGCGTGCAGCTGACGATTCTGCATCTGGTCGGAATGCTGCTGATCGTCGCGGTCGGGTCGAACTATGCGCTGTTCTTCTGCAAGCGCGACGATGCGCAACCGGTCGCGCCGTACACGCTCGTGTCGTTGCTGATCGCGAATCTCGCGACGGTCGCCGGCTTCGGCCTGCTCGCGCTGTCGCGCGTGCCGCTGCTCGAAACCTTCGGGCTGACCGTCGGCCCCGGCGCGATGCTCGCGCTCGCGTTCGCGGCGATTCTCGCGCCGCGCGCGGCAGCAACGAACGGCGCTCGCGCCGTCCCGACCGGAGCGCACACATGAACGACATGAACGCGCCATCGTCCGTTCCGCCGCGGCCGCCCGGCGGCGATACGCGCCGCTGGAAGCCGACGCCGCTGATCGCCGGCACCGCCGCACTGCATGCAGGCGCGCTCGCGGCCGTCGTCGCGCAGCCGGCCGCATGGCCGTGGGCCGCCGGCGGCGTGGTCGCATCGCATCTCGCGCTGACGGCTGCCGGCCTGTGGCCGCGCAGCGCGCTGCTCGGCCCGAACTGGACGCGCTTGCCGGCCGAAGCCGGCCGCCGCATCGCGCTGACGATCGACGACGGCCCGGACCCGGACGTCACGCCGCGCGTGCTCGACCTGCTCGACCGCCACGATGCGCGCGCGACGTTCTTCTGCATCGGCGATCTCGCGCGCCGCCATCCGCAGTGGATCGAAGCGATCGTCGCGCGCGGGCATGCGGTCGAGAACCACAGCCAGCGGCACCGGCATACGTTCTCGCTGTCCGGGCCCGCCGCGCTGCGCCGCGAAATCGCGGCCGCGCAGCAGACGCTGACCGAGATCGCCGGCACGCGGCCGCGCTTCTTTCGCGCGCCGGCCGGCCTGCGCAATCCGTTCCTCGAACCGGTGCTGTGCGAGCTCGGCCTGCAACTGGCGAGCTGGACGCGGCGCGGCTTCGACACGCGCGCGCACGGTGCCGATACGGTCACGCGCCGGCTGCTGAACGGTCTCGCACCGCGCGACATCCTGCTCGTGCACGATGGCCACGCAGCGCGCGATGCGCGCGGCGAACCCGTCGTGCTCGACGTGCTGCCGGCGCTGCTGCGCGCGGCCGCCGATGCGCAATTGCAATGGACCACGCTGCGCGCCGCGCTCGCGCCGCAACCACCCGAACCGCCCGGCCAGCCGGGCGTTCCGGCACCCCCGTTTGATAAAATCTGACCACGCCCGGCGCGCCCGCCAGCCCCGCTGCGGCGCCCGTTCCGGCCACCGGATGCGATCCTCGTGAAACCTCTCCTGCTCTCGCACTTCACCGCCACCAGCTGCATCGGCCGCGGTCTCGACGCGACCCTCGACGCGCTGCGTCACGCGCGCGGCGGGCTCACGCCGTGCGACTTCGAACGCGCCGATCTCGACACGTGGATCGGCGCCGTCGACGGCGTCGACGCACGGCCCGTGCGTGCGGACCTCGCCGACTTCGACTGCCGCAACAACCGCCTCGCGCAGCTCGGCCTCGTGCAGGACGGCTTCGACGCGCGCGTCGCCGCAGCCGTGTCGCGCTACGGCGCCGAGCGCGTCGGCGTGTTCGTCGGCACGAGTACGTCGGGCATCCTCGAGACCGAGCGCGCCTACGAGCGGCGCGACCCGGCAAGCGGCGCGCTGCCCGCCGCATTTCGCTACGCGCATACGCACAACCCGTATTCGCCGGCCGCGTTCGTGCGCGCGTATTTCGCGCTGCGCGGGCCGGCGATGGCGATCTCGTCCGCGTGTTCGTCCGGCGCGAAGGTCTTCGGCTCCGCGCGGCGGATGATCGAAGCCGGGCTGATCGATGCGGCCGTCGTCGGCGGCGTCGATTCGCTGTGCCTGACGACGCTGTACGGCTTCAATTCGCTCGAACTGCTGTCGCGCCGGCCATGCCGGCCGTTCGACGTCGCCCGCGACGGCATCTCGATCGGCGAGGCGGCCGCGTTCGCATTGCTCGAACGCGTGCCCGACGCTCCCGCCGCACTCGACGACGACGCGATCCTGCTGCTCGGCATCGGCGAATCGAGCGATGCGCATCACATGTCGTCGCCGCATCCGGAAGGGCTCGGCGCGCGCGTCGCGATCGAGCAGGCGCTCGCGTCGGCCGGCCTCGCGCCATCCGATATCGACTACGTAAACCTGCACGGCACCGCCACGCCCAGCAACGATGCCGCCGAAAGCCGCGCGGTGGGCGCGCTGCTCGCGCGCACGCCGTGCAGCTCGACGAAAGGCGCGACCGGGCACACGCTCGGCGCGGCGGGCGCGCTCGAAGCGGTCGTCGCCGCGCTCGCGCTGCGCGAGCAATTCGTGCCGGCCGGCGTCAACACCACGCAACCCGACCCGGCGCTCGCCGCCGACTACGTGCTCGCGAGCCGCGCCGCCCGCGTGCGAGCGGTACTGTCCAATTCGTTCGGCTTCGGCGGCACGAACTGCAGCCTGATCCTCGGCCGCGCCGAGCACGCGAGCCGCCGGGAGCCGACATGACACTCACCGCATTCATCGAAAGCGTCGGCCTCGTCGGGCCCGGACTGAACGACTGGCCGCACGCGGCCGACGTGCTCGCCGGCCGCGCGGCGTACGGGAGCGCGCGCACCGTGCTGCCGCCGCCGGCCGGCCTGCCGCCGGCGGAACGCCGCCGTACCGGCCCCGTCGTGCGCGTCGCGCTCGCGGTCGGCCTCGAAGCGGCAGCCGCGAGCGGGCGCGATGCGGCCACGCTCGCGACCGTGTTCAGCGCATCGGGCGGCGACGGCCAGAACTGCCATGCGATTTGCGAAACGCTCGCCGGCGACGATCGCCATCTGTCGCCTACGCGCTTTCACAATTCGGTACACAACGCGCCGGCCGGCTACTGGAGCATCGCGACGCGCGCGATGGCGACGTCGAACGTGCTGTGCGCGCACGACGGCAGCTTCGCGGCGGGCCTGCTCGAGAGCCTGTGCCAGGTGGCGGTCGATCGCGTGCCGAGCCTGCTGATCGCGTACGACACCGACTATCCGGAACCGTTGCGCGCGGTGCGGCCGATCGTCGACGCGTTCGGTATCGCGCTCGTGCTCGCGCCCGAGGCAAGCGCGCGCGCGCTCGCGCGCATCGACGTGCAACTCACCGACGCGCCGGCGACGACGCTCGCAAATGCAGCGTTCGAAGCGCTGCGCACCGGCAATCCGGCCGCGCGTGCGCTGCCGCTGCTCGCCGCGCTCGCCGCGCGGCGCGCGGCGCGGGTGGTGCTCGACTATCTGGAAGACACGCGCGTGCAGGTCGACATCGCGCTGCCGAATGCCGTCGCGGAGCGCGCGCCATGACGACGTTCGTGTCGACGCCGACGCTCGATCGCGCGTGGATCGCCGCGCACATTCCGCATGCGGGCGCGATGTGCGTGCTCGATCGCGTCGACGCATGGGACGACGCACGGATCCGCTGCAGCGCGACGAGCCACCGCGATCCGCACAACCCGCTGCGCTCGGGCGGGCGGCTCGCATCGGTCTGCGGGATCGAATACGCGGCGCAGGCGATGGCCGTGCACGGCGCGCTGCTCGGGGCGCGGCACGGTACGCGACAAGCGCAAACGGAAGCTGCCCGCCCGCGCGCCGGCTATCTTGCGAGCGTGCGCAACGTCGACGCGTTCGTCGACCGGCTCGACACGTTCGAGCTGCCGCTGATCGTCGACGCCGAACGCATCGGCGGCGACGACCGTTCCGTGCTGTACGGCTTCGCGCTGCGCTGCGGCGCGCGCGTGCTGCTCAGCGGCCGCGCCGCGGTGATGCTCGACGCATCGGCGGCCGGCGCATTCGTTCCGCCGCATGCCGGCTGCGCGGATCCTCGATGACTCAACCCAGGGAAACCAGGTCGTGAAAGCACGTCAGTTCATTTGCACCGCGTTCGTTCTCGCGCTGCTCAGCCCGATCGCGCACGCGGACATGTCGGAAGTGAAGCAGGACATCAAGCGCGATTCGAAGGAAGCCGCGCACAAGACCGGCGAGGCCGCACGCGGCTTCGGCCACGCGACCGCGAGCGCCGCGAGGACGGTCGGCCACGGCATCGCGCATGCGTCGCGCGAGGGCTGGGATGCCACCAAGCGCACGACGAAGCGGATCTTCCACAAGAACGATTCGGGCGAAGGCGCGCAGAAGCGCGGCGATTGAGCGCGAGCCTCCCGCGCGCCGCACACGGCTGCGCGGGAGGCGGCACGACGCGCGAACGCGCCGCTGCCGTCAGCTTGCCGTCAACGCGCACCGCTGCCGCGTGTCCTGCGCGCCGGCCCGCGCGCGAGGCGCTTGCCGTATGCGACGAACCAGCAGTCGCGATGATCGAAGTTGCGCAGCAGCCGCGCGCGGCGCCGCTCGAGCCAGTGAAGCGCGATCGCCATCGTCAGCGCGACGGTCAGTGCCGAGCCGCCGATCGCGAGTCCCATCCAGGTTTCACCCATGCCTCCTCCGGAATGCGAGACCGGTGCGGCGTGCGTGCTGCGCTCGAATGGCCGGCGCACGGACCAGCCGGTCCGCCGCGTGCGCGGCGAACCGGCGTCCGCGGCCCGTCACCGCGCATGCACGCCGCCCCGGCGCTGGATACAGCGGGAGCACGGCCCGGACGCGCGCGAACGCCGCCCGGGCCGCCGCGCGTCAGTTCATGTGCTGGCCGCCGTTGATCGCGATGTTGGAGCCCGTCACGAAGCCGGCCTCCTCCGAGCACAGAAACGCGATCAGCGCCGCGACTTCCTCGGGTTGACCGAGCCGGCCCGCCGGGATCTGCGGCAGGATCTTCGTGTCGAGGATGTCCTGCGGGATCGCCGTCACCATCTTCGTCGCGAGGTAGCCCGGCGACACGGTGTTCACCGTCACGCCCTTGCGCGCAATTTCGAGCGCGAGCGATTTCGTGAAGCCGTGCATGCCGGCCTTCGCGGCCGCGTAGTTGGTCTGGCCGACCGAACCCTTCGAGCCGTTGACCGACGCGATGTTGACGATGCGCCCCCAGCCGCGCTCGACCATGCCTTCGCAGACGGGCTTCGTCATGTTGAACACGGAGTCGAGGTTGGTGCGGATCACCGCATCCCAGTTGACCTTGTCGAGCTTGCGCAGCGTCATGTCGCGCGTGATGCCCGCATTGTTCACCAGGATGTCGACCGGGCCGACGTCCCGGACGATCTTCTCGATGCATTGCCGGCACGAATCGTGATCGGCCACGTCCACCGGATAGGCGTGGAAGTCTCGGCCGGCCGCGTGCATCTCGGTCAGCCAGCGATCGGCGCCCGTATTGTTCGGCGAATACGTGACGACGACCCGGTGGCCAGCATCGTTCAACCGGATGCTGATCGCTTCGCCCAGACCGCCCATCCCACCCGTCACAACTGCAATTCGCTTAGTCATCCTATTCTTCACCGACAAGAAAATTAATCAATGATGCGGGGCGGCGACATGGCACATGCCGCCTGCCCCACCGCTGCGATGCACTGGCGCCCGCGACGCGGACGCGGCGTGCATCGGAACATCACGCTTGTTGTTGGCAGCTTGTTCCGCGCGAAGCGTGCTTCGCGCGTGTGCGGCGCAGGCCGGCGCCGCACGCGTGCATTCACTTCAGAGCCTGCTCAGTCGCGCTCGACCGCGAGCGCGACGCCCATCCCGCCGCCGATGCACAGCGACGCCAGCCCGCGCTTCGCATCGCGCCTGACCATCTCGTGCAGCAGCGTCACCAGG
>NZ_JAULUC010000024.1:0-114892 GCF_052851275.1 Burkholderia sp. SR8 | reverse complement strand
GAACAGGCGGGGGTTTTTGCATTTCGGCGACCAAAACGGCATGTGCAGCGGGGTGGTGGCGGGACGCGGGCGTCTGCGGCGAGGTGAACAGGCCGAGGAGCGTCCTCATACGTGCCGTGCATCGGTGTCGCGGTTGAGTCGAGGTGTCCGATTCCATTGCATCTGCCACCCCATAGTCGCGTCAGTGCGTCTGCGCTGCCCGGAAGGAGCCGGATTGACGCCGATTCGCCGCAACTGATGGCGCGACTCGACGGGTGCCAATCCAGATTGCCGTCCAACGGCATCGGTCCCGTCGCAGCGAGATCCGTTGCGTCATCGATCAATTTACCGCGGGCAGCGGCCTTCATGCGGTGTCTATTCTTCGACGATCAATCCGATCTTCTTACGCGCTGCGAGCACTTCCTGGCTCATCGCGAAGCGGCTGGCGGTGGCCAGCTCTTGTTTGTGATCTCGGTTGTGCTCATATCCCTCGCACGTCACCTACCCGTCGTATTACCCAGCTTCGCGTTCCGCGATCAGGTGCTATCGGCAGCTGTATTTACGCCATCTGCGCGCAACGAGGCCGACTTCGTTCGGGGTGGGTGGCCAATCTACACCCCTTTCAGCGGGCGAGCTCTGCTAGAGCCGTCGGTCGTATACGGAATACAGAGTAAAGCCCCCGTTCGGATCCCCGCCCGCGCAGCGGCGACAACGGGCGAACTGCGCCCGCCAATCGATGGGCTCCTCCGCCTGGGTTCCCGCGAGCACGTGGCGCTCTTCGGGTGGACATTCATTCTGCAGCGAGCGAATCGTTGGGGCTGAAGCAGTCTCGGCATCCGCCGACAACGGGAACGATATGTCGTGTTCGCGGACCGCAGTTGCAGTGTGATGCGTGCGTGTCGATGGTGGACCGCCACCGAGGGAGGAACCCGCAGGCCGTGCTTGTGTCCCCGGTCGCGATCAATACGAACATCGCCGCCGTGCGGCGAGCGACCGATATCGCCAACGGGGCGCGCATGTCGGCTCCGGGCTTCTGATCGGCGGGATGCGACGCAGACGCGCCCCGTCACGTATCCCGAAATCCAGTAACCGAGCCGGGCATCGCCATGTCTGATGTCGCATGTACTCGCAGATTCAACTCGATAGGCTGGCGGAGCTGCCCACCGCAGGAGAGGGCGATCGTTGCGTAACGGTGGCTGCAGGTGATCGACGGAGGGGCGCGGCATCGGGCGGTCTGATGGCGCGTCATCCTGCTGTCCGCGACGGCGGGCCGACGGCTCACTGCCAGGCCCTGCACAAAATGAATCCCGCCGCAACGCCGTTCCATGGGGGCCCGCTCGCCGTTGCCGCATCATCGATTACCGGTCTCCGCCGCCCGATTGTCAGCCCGTCCAGCCTTCGGCCGAGGCCGCGCGGCGCGTCCGGCATGGAAATTGCAAATTTTTCTGTCTTCCCGCTTGGCATTATGCGCGAGAGGCCTTATGATGGCGGTCTTTCGTTTTCAGCGAAGATGCAAATCGACGCAGAAGGCGGAGTCTGACGAAGATGTGGACGCCGATCGGTGATCCTCTCGTGCTTGCCTTAGCCGGGCGAGCGTGGGTGTCGGGTGAATCGCGCGGCGCTCTGGAAGAGAATGAAAATAATCTTCCGGATGTGCTTGACAAGAGTGCGATGCACCCCCATAATCGTCAGTTCTCTACGGAGGGGTGCCCGAGTGGCTAAAGGGGGCAGACTGTAAATCTGTTGGCTTACGCCTACGTTGGTTCGAATCCAACCTCCTCCACCAAGAACATCAGCGCAAAGAGCGGTAGGGAATCGTTAGTGGCCCGTGCGGGTGTAGCTCAATGGTAGAGCAGAAGCCTTCCAAGCTTACGACGAGGGTTCGATTCCCTTCACCCGCTCCAGTCCGTGAAGTTGAAGCGTAATAGCGCCCATGTGGCTCAGTGGTAGAGCACTCCCTTGGTAAGGGAGAGGTCGGCAGTTCGATCCTGCCCATGGGCACCAGCAGTAAAAAGTCAGTGTCTGTTTGCGCGCGGCGCAACATGTGAAATTCCTTTCGGGAGTTGAAAATGGCCAAGGAAAAGTTTGAGCGGACCAAGCCGCACGTCAACGTTGGTACGATCGGTCACGTTGACCACGGCAAGACGACGCTGACGGCAGCGATCACGACGGTTCTGACGAAGAAGTTCGGCGGCGAAGCGAAGGCTTACGACCAGATCGACGCGGCACCGGAAGAAAAGGCGCGCGGCATCACGATCAACACGGCACACGTCGAGTACGAAACGGCTAACCGCCACTACGCACACGTCGACTGCCCGGGCCACGCTGACTATGTGAAGAACATGATCACGGGCGCAGCGCAGATGGACGGCGCGATCCTGGTGTGCTCGGCAGCAGACGGCCCGATGCCGCAAACGCGTGAGCACATCCTGCTGGCGCGTCAGGTTGGCGTTCCGTACATCATCGTGTTCCTGAACAAGTGCGACATGGTGGACGACGCTGAACTGCTCGAGCTGGTCGAGATGGAAGTTCGCGAACTGCTGTCGAAGTACGACTTCCCGGGCGACGACACGCCGATCGTGAAGGGTTCGGCCAAGCTGGCGCTGGAAGGCGACACGGGCGAGCTGGGTGAAGTGGCGATCATGAGCCTGGCAGACGCGCTGGACACGTACATCCCGACGCCGGAGCGTGCAGTTGACGGCGCGTTCCTGATGCCGGTGGAAGACGTGTTCTCGATCTCGGGCCGCGGTACGGTGGTGACGGGTCGTGTCGAGCGCGGCATCGTGAAGGTCGGCGAGGAAATCGAAATCGTCGGTATCAAGCCGACGGTGAAGACGACCTGCACGGGCGTTGAAATGTTCCGCAAGCTGCTGGACCAAGGTCAGGCAGGCGACAACGTCGGTATCCTGCTGCGCGGCACGAAGCGTGAAGACGTGGAGCGCGGCCAGGTTCTGGCGAAGCCGGGTTCGATCACGCCGCACACGCACTTCACGGCTGAAGTGTACGTGCTGAGCAAGGATGAAGGCGGCCGTCACACGCCGTTCTTCAACAACTACCGTCCGCAGTTCTACTTCCGTACGACGGACGTGACGGGCTCGATCGAGCTGCCGAAGGACAAGGAAATGGTGATGCCGGGCGACAACGTGTCGATCACGGTGAAGCTGATCGCTCCGATCGCGATGGAAGAAGGTCTGCGCTTCGCAATCCGCGAAGGCGGCCGTACCGTCGGCGCCGGCGTCGTCGCCAAGATCATCGAGTAAGCCAGTTATTCGTTGATCGACAGTTTTGGGGCTGGCAGCAGCCGGCCCCAACATGGTTTAGGGGTATAGCTCAACTGGCAGAGCGTCGGTCTCCAAAACCGAAGGTTGGGGGTTCGATTCCCTCTGCCCCTGCCAAAAATCGCCACGTGTCCCACGTGGCATTTGTTTTAAGGTGTTATGGCGAATCCATCCGTCGAAACTGTAAATACCTCCGGCGATAAGCTGATGCTGGCCCTGGGCGTATTGCTGGTCTTGGCCGGATTCGTGGGCTTCTTCTGGCTGGCCAACCAGCAGTGGTATGTCCGCGGTGCCGCGTTGGCGGTAGGTATCATCGCCGGCGTGGCCGTCGGTCTGATGTCCGCACCTGGCAAGAGCCTCATCGCGTTTGCCAAGGATTCGTACAAGGAAGTCCGCAAGGTCGTTTGGCCCACCCGCAAGGAAGCAACGCAAACCACACTCGTCGTGTTCGGTTTCGTGCTCGTGATGGCGATTTTCCTCTGGTTGAGTGACAAATCGATCGAATGGGTGATTTTCTCGGCGATTCTGGGTTGGAAATGATATGAGCGATACTCCGGCATCCCCGAGCGGAAAGCGTTGGTACGTCGTGCACGCCTACTCCGGTATGGAGAAGAGCGTGCAACGTGCGCTTCAAGAGCGCATCGAACGTGCTGGCATGCAGGACAAATTCGGTCAGATCCTGGTCCCGACCGAAGAAGTGGTCGAAGTCAAAGGCGGCCACAAGGCAGTAACCGAGCGTCGTTTCTTCCCCGGCTACGTGCTGGTTGAAATGGAAATGACGGACGAGACGTGGCACCTCGTGAAGAACACCGCGAAGGTCACGGGCTTCGTCGGCGGTGCACGCAACCGCCCGACCCCGATTTCCCCGAAGGAAGTCGAGAAGATCATGTCGCAGATGCAGGAAGGTGTGGAGAAGCCGCGCCCGAAGACCCTGTTCGAAGTTGGCGAGATGGTGCGTGTCAAGGAAGGCCCGTTCACGGACTTCAACGGCACGGTCGAAGAAGTCAACTACGAAAAATCGCGCGTGCGCGTGTCGGTCACGATCTTTGGCCGATCCACCCCGGTCGAACTCGAGTTCGGCCAGGTCGAAAAAGTTTGATCCCGATTCGGTGGGCAGCCTCGGCTGCCCACCTTCGCGCTTACGGTCCGCGTCATGGCCGTTGAGGAGCGTCAGTAGCCAGCGGCGAACGCGCGTTATCACTCACCGAACGCCGCCTGGCGTTCCAACGAGGTTTACAAATGGCAAAGAAGATTGTCGGCTTTATCAAGCTGCAGATTCCTGCAGGTAAAGCCAACCCGTCGCCGCCGGTCGGTCCGGCACTGGGCCAGCGCGGCCTGAACATCATGGAGTTCTGCAAGGCGTTCAACGCGCAGACTCAAGGCATGGAGCCGGGTCTGCCGGTGCCGGTGGTCATCACGGCATACGCTGACAAGAGCTTCACGTTCGTGATGAAGACGCCGCCGGCGACCGTCCTGATCAAGAAGGCGGCGAAGGTGGACAAGGGCTCGAGCAAGCCGCACACCGACAAGGTCGGTTCGATCACGCGCGCTCAAGCCGAAGAAATCGCGAAGACCAAGATGCCGGACCTTACGGCAGCTGATCTGGACGCAGCCGTTCGCACCATCGCTGGTAGCGCACGCTCGATGGGCATCACTGTGGAGGGCGTGTAAATGGCTAAGATCTCCAAGCGCCGTCAGGCATTTGCCGCCAAGGTCGACCGTCAGAAGCTGTACGCGATCGAAGACGCACTGGCACTCGTGAAGGAATGCGCGAGCGCGAAGTTCAACGAATCGATCGACGTCGCAGTTCAGCTCGGCATCGATGCGAAGAAGTCGGACCAGGTCGTTCGTGGTTCGGTCGTCCTGCCGGCAGGTACGGGCAAGTCGGTTCGCGTTGCCGTGTTTGCACAAGGCGACAAGGCCGAGCAGGCTCGTGCAGCAGGCGCGGAAATCGTCGGTATGGAAGACCTGGCCGAGCAGATCAAGGCTGGCCAGATGGACTTCGACATCGTGATCGCTTCGCCGGACACGATGCGTATCGTCGGTACGCTCGGTCAGATCCTCGGCCCGCGCGGCCTGATGCCGAACCCGAAGGTTGGCACGGTCACGCCGGACGTCGCGACTGCAGTCAAGAACGCGAAGGCTGGTCAGGTGCAATTCCGTGTCGACAAGGCCGGTATCATCCACGCGACCATCGGCCGTGCATCGTTCGAAGCAGCAGCACTGCGCTCGAACCTGTCGGCACTGATCGAAGCGCTGCAGAAGGCCAAGCCGGCAACGAGCAAGGGCGTCTACCTGCGCAAGATCGCACTGTCGAGCACGATGGGCGTCGGCGTGCGTGTCGACCAGGCTACGCTGGCAGCGCAGTAAGCAAGTATTCGGGCCGCTTCGTTCGCGAAGCGGCCTACATGGGCTTTGGGCGGTTGTTCGTGCAACAGTGGCGGGCAACCGGTTATCAAAGACCGTTGGTGGGGCGCAGCAGGCAGGCGATCCCTTAATTCAAGCCAACGCAGATGGCGAACCCGAAAAAGTTTTGCAGTGGTGAAGCCGCAGGTCGTGAAGCGATTCACGGCGTGAGGTGGAAATACTCCTAACGAGGTCGGACGCCGTTGTTGAACGAGGTACGTGAGGTTTCGGCCATGCCGGCCGCGCCGAGCGTATCGTTTCTGGAGGCTAACCGTGCCGCTTAATAGAGAAGACAAGCAAGCCGTCGTCGCTGAGGTTTCCGCGCAAGTCGCGAAGGCCCAGACCGTTGTGCTGGCTGAGTATCGTGGAATTGCGGTTGGCGATCTGACCAAGCTGCGCGCGAAAGCGCGTGAGCAACAGGTTTACCTGCGCGTGTTGAAGAACACGCTGGCGCGTCGCGCTGTCGAAGGTACGCCTTTTGCTCCGCTGGCAGAGCAGATGACTGGTCCCCTGATCTACGGCATCTCGGAAGATGCAATTGCTGCTGCCAAGGTCGTCAACGACTTCAGCAAGAGCAATGACAAGTTGGTCATCAAGGCTGGTTCGTTCGATGGCAAGGTGATGGACAAGGCTGGCGTGCAAGCGCTGGCAAGCATCCCGAGCCGTGAAGAACTGCTCTCGAAGCTGCTGTTCGTTATGCAAGCGCCTGTTTCGGGCTTCGCGCGTGCTCTTGCCGCGCTGGCCGAGAAGAAGCAAGCGGAAGCTGCGTAATCGAGCGTGCATCAGCGTCACTGATCGCTGGCTGTATCCGAATTCAATTTAGGAGTATTTCAAATGGCAATCGCAAAAGAAGACATCCTGGCAGCAGTCGAAGGGATGACCGTTCTGGAACTGAACGAACTGGTCAAGGCGTTCGAAGAGAAGTTTGGCGTGTCGGCAGCTGCAGTGGCAGTCGCTGGCCCGGCAGGCGGCGGCGCTGCTGCTGCTGCAGAAGAGAAGACCGAATTCACGGTCGTCCTGGCTGAAGCAGGCAGCAACAAGGTTGCAGTCATCAAGGCAGTTCGCGAACTGACGGGCCTGGGCCTGAAGGAAGCGAAGGACGTCGTTGACGGCGCACCGAAGGCTGTCAAGGAAGGCGTCGACAAGGCTGCTGCTGACGAAGCCAAGAAGAAGCTGGAAGAAGCAGGCGCGAAGGTCGAAGTCAAGTAAGTTTCGACGCGCTGTGCGAAGGCTGGCGGTATTTTCACCGCCGGCCTTTTTGTGCTTTGTGGGGACGTTATTCTGGCACTCTTTTGGGAGCCCGAATAATCGGCCCCAGAAGCCAAAGAAAACCGCCAAATCGTTGTCAATGGTCGCGATTGGCGTTTCTCTTTGTCTTCTGAAGCGACTGCAGAAGGCAAGTTTGGTCGGGTAGCGGGCAACACAGGCATCCGCTGCCGTCAGCCAGCGGTTGGTAGCGGCCAACCACCAAGCTTCTCGGCTCGTTCAAGCCATCGGGCGGCCATCGGGTCTCAGTCGGTGAACACTCGGGTTTGAAACGTCCAGGTATCCCACCTCGATAGCACCCGCCGTGATTCGGAGATCGTATGCAATATTCCTTCACCGAGAAGAAGCGCATTCGCAAGAGTTTCGCGAAGCGCCCCATCGTTCACCAAGTTCCGTTCTTGCTGGCCACCCAGCTTGAATCATTCAGCACGTTTCTGCAAGCCGATGTGCCGGTCACGCAACGCAAGCCTGAAGGTTTGCAGGCCGCATTCACATCGGTATTTCCCATTGTTTCGCACAACGGCTTCGCGCGCCTCGAGTTCGTGAGCTATGCGCTGTCCTCGCCGGCATTCAACATCAAGGAATGCCAGCAGCGGGGCCTGACGTACTGCTCCGCGCTGCGCGCGAAGGTCCGCCTCGTCATCCTCGACAAGGAATCGCCGAACAAGCCGGTCGTCAAGGAAGTGAAGGAGCAGGAAGTGTACATGGGCGAAATTCCGCTCATGACGCCGACGGGCTCGTTCGTCATCAACGGCACCGAGCGTGTCATCGTCTCGCAGCTGCACCGTTCGCCGGGCGTGTTCTTCGAACACGACAAGGGCAAGACGCACAGCTCGGGCAAGCTGCTGTTCTCGGCACGGATCATTCCGTACCGCGGCTCGTGGCTCGACTTCGAATTCGATCCGAAGGACATCCTGTACTTCCGCGTCGACCGTCGCCGCAAGATGCCGGTCACGATCCTGCTGAAGGCCATCGGCCTCACGCCGGAACAGATCCTCGCGAACTTCTTCGTGTTCGACAACTTCACGCTGATGGACGAAGGCGCGCAACTCGAGTTCGTGCCCGAGCGCCTGCGTGGTGAAGTCGCGCGTTTCGACATCACGGATCGCGAAGGCAAGGTGATCGTCCAGAAGGACAAGCGGATCAACGCGAAGCACATTCGCGACCTCGAAGCCGCGAAGACCAAGTTCATCTCGGTGCCGGAAGACTATCTGCTCGGCCGCGTGCTGGCGAAGAACGTCGTCGACGGCGACACCGGCGAAGTGATCGCGAGCGCGAACGACGAAGTCACGGAAAGCGTGCTCGAGAAGCTGCGCGAAGCAGGCATCAAGGACATCCAGACGCTCTACACGAACGATCTGGACCAGGGTCCGTACATCTCGTCCACGCTGCGTGTCGACGAAACGACCGACAAGACGGCCGCGCGCATCGCGATCTACCGCATGATGCGTCCGGGCGAGCCGCCGACCGAAGAAGCGGTCGAGGCGCTGTTCAACCGTCTGTTCTACAGCGAAGAAGCGTACGACCTGTCGAAGGTCGGCCGCATGAAGTTCAACCGCCGCGTCGGCCGTGACGAGATCGTCGGCCCGATGACGCTGCAGGACGACGACATCCTCGCGACGATCAAGATCCTCGTCGAGCTGCGCAACGGCAAGGGCGAAGTGGACGACATCGACCACCTCGGCAACCGTCGCGTGCGTTGCGTCGGCGAACTGGCGGAAAACCAGTTCCGCGCGGGTCTCGTGCGTGTCGAGCGCGCGGTCAAGGAACGCCTCGGCCAGGCCGAAAGCGAAAACCTGATGCCGCATGACCTGATCAACTCGAAGCCGATTTCGTCGGCGATCCGCGAGTTCTTCGGTTCGTCGCAGCTGTCGCAGTTCATGGACCAGACCAACCCGCTGTCGGAAATCACGCACAAGCGCCGTGTTTCCGCACTCGGCCCGGGCGGTCTGACGCGCGAGCGCGCAGGCTTCGAAGTGCGCGACGTGCACCCGACCCACTACGGCCGCGTGTGCCCGATCGAAACGCCGGAAGGTCCGAACATCGGTCTGATCAACTCGCTCGCGCTGTACGCGCACCTGAACGAGTACGGCTTCCTCGAGACGCCGTACCGCAAGGTTGTGGACGGCAAGGTGACCGACCAGATCGACTACCTGTCGGCGATCGAGGAAGGCCGCTACATGATCGCGCAGGCAAACGCCGCGGTCGACGAGAACGGCCAGCTGATCGACGAACTCGTGTCGTCGCGTGAAGCCGGCGAAACGATGATGGTCACGCCGGACCGGATCCAGTACATGGACGTCGCGCCGTCGCAGATCGTGTCGGTTGCAGCTTCGCTGATCCCGTTCCTCGAGCACGACGACGCGAACCGTGCACTGATGGGTTCGAACATGCAGCGTCAGGCCGTGCCGTGTCTGCGTCCGGAAAAGCCGGTCGTCGGTACGGGCATCGAGCGTACCTGCGCGGTCGACTCGGGCACGACGGTTCAGGCGTTCCGCGGCGGCGTCGTCGACTACGTCGATGCAGGCCGTATCGTGATTCGCGTGAACGACGACGAAGCGGTTGCGGGTGAAGTCGGTGTCGACATCTACAACCTGATCAAGTACACGCGTTCGAACCAGAACACGAACATCAACCAGCGTCCGATCGTGAAGATGGGCGACAAGGTCTCGCGCGGCGACGTGCTGGCCGACGGCGCATCGACGGACCTGGGCGAGCTCGCGCTCGGCCAGAACATGCTGATCGCGTTCATGCCGTGGAACGGCTACAACTTCGAGGACTCGATCCTGATCTCGGAGAAGGTCGTGGCCGACGATCGCTACACGTCGATCCACATCGAAGAGCTGAACGTCGTTGCACGCGACACGAAGCTCGGGCCGGAAGAAATCACGCGCGACATCTCGAACCTGGCGGAAGTCCAGCTCGGCCGTCTCGACGAATCGGGCATCGTGTACATCGGTGCCGAAGTCGAAGCGGGCGACGTGCTGGTCGGCAAGGTCACGCCGAAGGGCGAGACCCAGCTGACGCCGGAAGAGAAGCTGCTGCGCGCGATCTTCGGCGAGAAGGCTTCGGACGTGAAGGACACGTCGCTGCGCGTGCCGTCGGGCATGAGCGGCACGGTGATCGACGTCCAGGTGTTCACGCGCGAAGGCATCCAGCGCGACAAGCGTGCGCAACAGATCATCGACGACGAACTGAAGCGCTATCGTCTCGACCTGAACGACCAGCTGCGCATCGTGGAAGGCGACGCGTTCCAGCGTCTCGCCCGCATGCTGGTGGGCAAGGTCGCGAACGGCGGTCCGAAGAAGCTCGCGAAGGGCACGAAGATCGACCAGGCTTACCTGGAAGACCTCGACCACTACCACTGGTTCGACATCCGCCTCGCGGACGACGAAGCAGCGGCACAGCTCGAAGCGATCAAGAACTCGATCGAAGAGAAGCGTCACCAGTTCGACCTCGCGTTCGAAGAGAAGCGCAAGAAGCTCACGCAAGGCGACGAACTGCCGCCGGGCGTGCTGAAGATGGTCAAGGTGTACCTCGCGGTGAAGCGCCGTCTGCAGCCTGGCGACAAGATGGCAGGCCGTCACGGTAACAAGGGTGTCGTGTCGAAGATCGTCCCGATCGAAGACATGCCGTACATGGCCGACGGCCGTCCGGCAGACGTCGTGCTGAACCCGCTCGGCGTGCCGTCGCGGATGAACGTGGGTCAGGTTCTGGAAGTGCACCTCGGCTGGGCCGCGAAGGGCCTCGGCTGGCGTATCGGCGAAATGCTGCAGCGTCAGGCGAAGATCGAGGAACTGCGCGCGTTCCTGACGAAGATCTACAACGAGTCGGGCCGCCAGGAAGATCTGGAAAGCTTCACCGACGACGAGATCCTCGAGCTCGCGAAGAACCTGCGCGAAGGTGTGCCGTTTGCAACGCCGGTGTTCGACGGTGCGACCGAGGAAGAAATGGGCAAGATGCTCGACCTCGCGTTCCCGGACGACATCGCGGAACAGCTCGGCATGAACCCGTCGAAGAACCAGGTCCGCCTGTACGACGGCCGCACGGGCGAGATGTTCGAACGTCGCGTGACGCTCGGCTACATGCACTACCTGAAGCTGCACCACCTGGTCGACGACAAGATGCACGCGCGTTCGACGGGCCCGTACTCGCTCGTCACGCAGCAGCCGCTGGGCGGTAAGGCGCAGTTCGGTGGCCAGCGTTTCGGTGAAATGGAAGTGTGGGCACTCGAAGCGTACGGCGCGTCCTACGTGCTGCAGGAAATGCTGACGGTGAAGTCGGACGACGTGACCGGCCGGACGAAGGTTTACGAGAACCTCGTCAAGGGCGATCACGTGATCGATGCAGGCATGCCGGAATCCTTCAACGTGCTCGTGAAGGAAATCCGCTCGCTCGGTATCGATATCGATCTCGACCGCAATTAATCGGACTACGGAGAGAAGGCAATGAAAGCTCTGCTCGATCTATTCAAGCAAGTCCAACAGGAAGAAGTTTTCGACGCGATCAAGATCGGTCTGGCCTCGCCGGACAAGATCCGTTCGTGGTCGTTCGGCGAAGTGAAGAAGCCGGAGACCATCAACTACCGTACGTTCAAGCCGGAACGCGATGGTCTGTTCTGCGCGAAGATCTTCGGGCCGATCAAGGACTACGAGTGCCTGTGCGGCAAGTACAAGCGCCTGAAGCACCGCGGCGTGATCTGCGAGAAGTGCGGCGTCGAAGTGACGCTCGCGAAGGTGCGTCGCGAACGCATGGGCCACATCGAACTGGCCTCGCCGGTCGCGCACATCTGGTTCCTGAAGTCGCTGCCGTCGCGTCTGGGCATGGTGCTCGACATGACGCTGCGCGACATCGAACGCGTGCTGTACTTCGAAGCGTACGTGGTGATCGAACCGGGCATGACGCCGCTGAAGGCGCGGCAGATCATGACCGAAGAGGATTACTACAACAAGGTCGAGGAATACGGCGACGAATTCCGTGCCGAGATGGGCGCGGAAGGCGTGCGTGAACTGCTGCGCGCGATCAACATCGACGAGCAGGTCGAGACGCTGCGCACCGAGCTGAAGAACACCGGCTCGGAAGCGAAGATCAAGAAGTACGCGAAGCGCCTGAAGGTCCTCGAGGCATTCCAGCGCTCGGGCATCAAGCCCGAGTGGATGATCCTCGAAGTGCTGCCGGTGCTGCCGCCGGAACTGCGTCCGCTCGTGCCGCTGGACGGCGGCCGTTTCGCGACGTCGGACCTGAACGACCTGTATCGCCGCGTGATCAACCGTAACAACCGGTTGAAGCGTCTGCTCGAGCTGAAGGCGCCTGAAATCATCGTCCGCAACGAAAAGCGGATGCTGCAGGAAGCCGTCGACTCGCTGCTCGACAACGGTCGTCGCGGCAAGGCGATGACGGGCGCGAACAAGCGTCCGCTGAAGTCGCTCGCCGACATGATCAAGGGCAAGGGCGGCCGTTTCCGTCAGAACCTGCTGGGCAAGCGCGTCGACTACTCGGGCCGTTCGGTCATCGTGGTCGGCCCGACGCTGAAGCTGCACCAGTGCGGTCTGCCGAAGCTGATGGCGCTCGAACTGTTCAAGCCGTTCATCTTCAACAAGCTGGAAGTGATGGGCGTCGCGACGACCATCAAGGCTGCGAAGAAGGAAGTCGAGAACCAGACGCCGGTCGTGTGGGACATCCTCGAAGAGGTGATCCGCGAGCACCCGGTGATGCTGAACCGTGCGCCGACGCTGCACCGTCTCGGTATCCAGGCGTTCGAACCGGTGCTGATCGAAGGCAAGGCGATCCAGCTGCACCCGCTCGTCTGCGCGGCGTTCAACGCCGACTTCGACGGTGACCAGATGGCCGTTCACGTGCCGCTGTCGCTCGAAGCGCAGATGGAAGCGCGCACGCTGATGCTGGCGTCGAACAACGTGCTGTTCCCGGCCAACGGCGATCCGTCGATCGTGCCGTCGCAGGATATCGTGCTGGGTCTGTACTACGCGACCCGCGAAGCGATCAACGGCAAGGGCGAAGGCCTGTCGTTCACCGGCGTGTCGGAAGTGATCCGCGCGTACGAGAACAAGGAAGTCGAGCTGGCATCGCGCGTCAACGTGCGGATCACCGAAATGGTCCGCAACGAGGACACGTCGGAAGGCGCGCCGGAATTCGTGCCGAAGATCACGCTGTACGCGACGACCGTCGGCCGCGCGATCCTGTCGGAGATCCTGCCGCACGGCCTGCCGTTCTCGGTGCTGAACAAGCCGCTGAAGAAGAAGGAAATCTCGCGCCTGATCAACACCGCGTTCCGCAAGTGCGGTCTGCGTGCGACGGTCGTGTTCGCCGATCAGCTGATGCAGTCGGGCTTCCGTCTCGCGACGCGCGCCGGCATCTCGATCTGCGTGGACGACATGCTCGTGCCGCCGCAGAAGGAAACGATCGTCGGCGACGCCGCGAAGAAGGTGAAGGAGTACGACCGTCAGTACATGTCGGGTCTCGTCACCGCGCAGGAGCGCTACAACAACGTGGTCGACATCTGGTCGGCGACGTCGGAAGCGGTCGGCAAGGCGATGATGGAGCAGCTGTCGACCGAGCCGGTGATCGATCGCGACGGCAACGAGACGCGCCAGGAATCGTTCAACTCGATCTACATGATGGCCGACTCGGGCGCCCGGGGTTCGGCGGTGCAGATTCGTCAGCTGGCCGGTATGCGAGGCCTGATGGCGAAGCCGGACGGCTCGATTATCGAGACGCCGATTACCGCGAACTTCCGCGAAGGCCTGAACGTGCTGCAGTACTTCATCTCGACCCACGGTGCGCGTAAGGGTCTGGCTGATACGGCACTGAAGACCGCGAACTCGGGTTACCTGACGCGTCGTCTCGTCGACGTCACGCAGGATCTGGTGGTGGTCGAGGACGATTGCGGCACGTCGAACGGCGTCGCGATGAAGGCGCTGGTCGAAGGCGGTGAAGTCGTCGAAGCGCTGCGCGACCGTATCCTCGGCCGCGTCGCGGTCGCGGACGTCGTGAACCCGGAAACGCAGGAAACGCTGTACGAATCGGGCACGCTGCTCGACGAAACGGCGGTCGAGGAAATCGAACGCCTCGGCATCGACGAAGTGCGCGTGCGCACGCCGCTGACCTGCGAAACGCGTTACGGTCTGTGCGCGGCCTGCTACGGCCGCGACCTCGGCCGCGGCTCGCTCGTGAACGTCGGCGAAGCAGTCGGCGTGATCGCGGCACAGTCGATCGGTGAGCCGGGCACGCAGCTGACGATGCGTACGTTCCACATCGGTGGTGCGGCATCGCGTGCGGCAGTGGCATCGTCGGTCGAAGCGAAGAGCAACGGTATCGTGCGTTTCACGGCGACGATGCGCTACGTCACCAACGCGAAGGGCGAGCAGATCGTCATCTCGCGTTCGGGCGAGGCGCTGATCACCGACGATATCGGCCGCGAGCGCGAACGTCACAAGATCCCGTACGGCGCGACGCTGCTGCAGCTCGACGGCGCGGCGATCAAGGCCGGCACGCAGCTGGCGACGTGGGATCCGATGACGCGTCCGATCATCACCGAGTACGGTGGTACGGTGAAGTTCGAGAACGTCGAGGAAGGCGTGACCGTCGCGAAGCAGATCGACGACGTGACCGGTCTGTCGACGCTGGTCGTGATCGACGTGAAGCGTCGTGGTTCGCAAGCTTCGAAGAGCGTGCGTCCGCAGGTGAAGCTGCTCGACGCGAACGGCGAGGAAGTGAAGATCCCGGGCACGGAACACGCGGTGCAGATCGGCTTCCAGGTCGGCGCACTGATCACCGTGAAGGACGGCCAGCAGGTGCAGGTCGGTGAAGTGCTCGCACGTATCCCGACCGAAGCGCAGAAGACGCGTGACATTACCGGCGGTCTGCCGCGGGTGGCGGAACTGTTCGAAGCGCGTTCGCCGAAGGATGCCGGCATTCTCGCGGAAGTCACCGGCACGACGTCGTTCGGCAAGGACACGAAGGGCAAGCAGCGTCTCGTCATCACGGACCTCGAAGGCAATCAGCACGAGTTCCTGATCGCGAAGGAAAAGCAGGTGCTGGTCCACGATGCCCAGGTCGTCAACAAGGGCGAAATGATCGTGGACGGCCCGGCCGATCCGCACGACATCCTGCGTCTGCAGGGCATCGAGGCGCTGTCGCGCTACATCGTCGACGAAGTGCAGGACGTGTATCGTCTGCAGGGCGTGAAGATCAACGACAAGCACATCGAGGTGATCGTTCGCCAGATGCTGCGTCGTGTGCAGATCACCGACAACGGTGATACGCGCTTCATCCCGGGCGAACAGGTCGAGCGTTCGGACATGCTGGACGAGAACGATCGCATGATCGCCGAAGGCAAGCGTCCGGCTTCGTACGACAACGTGCTGCTCGGTATCACGAAGGCGTCGCTGTCGACCGACTCGTTCATCTCCGCGGCATCGTTCCAGGAAACGACCCGCGTGCTGACCGAAGCGGCGATCATGGGCAAGCGCGACGATCTGCGCGGCCTGAAGGAAAACGTGATCGTCGGCCGTCTGATCCCGGCCGGTACGGGTCTCGCGTTCCACAAGGCACGCAAGGCGAAGGAAATGTCCGACCGCGAGCGTTTCGACCAGATCGCTGCGGAAGAGGCATTCGACTTCGGCACGCCGAGCGCGCCCGCGGAAGAGCCGCAACACCCGGCAGCCGAATAAGCGCGGGGGGCGGCGCGAGCCGCCTCACGCTGCTGCATTCGCTGTCATCGAAACCGCCCGGTTCCAGCCGGGCGGTTTTTTTTATCCGTCGTTCACGTGCATGACGGGCTTGCCGCACGCGTTGCGCAGGCCCGTCATGCGCGTGCACGAACCCCGTCCGATCGGCCAACGTTGCACGATTCGCCGCGCGTCGCGCGAGCGGGTTGCTAAAATTGCGGTCATCGTTCTGCCGTGCTCGCTCTCATTCATGTCCCGCGCCCTCGAAATCCTCGACGAAGTCTTTGGTTATTCCGCATTCCGCGGCCAGCAGGGCGAGATCGTCGAACACGTCGCCGGCGGCGGCGATTGCCTCGTGCTGATGCCGACCGGCGGCGGCAAGTCGCTGTGCTACCAGATTCCGGCGCTGCTGCGCCGCGAGGCGGGGCAGGGTGCGGGCATCGTCGTGTCGCCGCTGATCGCGCTGATGCAGGACCAGGTCGCCGCACTGAGCGAAGTCGGCGTGCGCGCGGCGTACCTGAACTCGACGCTGTCGGGCGCCGAGGCCGCGGCCACCGAGCGCGCGCTGCGCGAAGGCGAGATCGACCTGCTGTATGTCGCGCCGGAGCGCCTGATGACCGCGCGCTTTCTCGAACTGCTCGAGCGCGCGAAGATCGGCCTGTTCGCGATCGACGAGGCGCACTGCGTGTCGCAGTGGGGCCATGATTTCCGTCCCGAATACATCCAGCTGTCGGTGCTGCACGAGCGCTTCCCGTCGGTGCCGCGCATCGCGCTGACGGCGACCGCCGACGCGATCACGCGCGACGAGATCATCCATCGCCTGGCGCTCGACGATGCGCGCGTGTTCGTGTCGAGCTTCGACCGCCCGAACATCCGCTACCGGATCGTCGAGAAGGACAACGCGCGCGCGCAGCTGCTCGACTTCATCCGCGCCGAGCACACGAACGCGGACGGCACGACCGACGCGGGCGTCGTCTACTGCCTGTCGCGCCGCAAGGTCGAGGAAACGGCCGAATGGCTGAAGGCGCAGGGCGTGCGCGCGCTGCCGTATCACGCGGGGATGGAGTTCGAGGTGCGGCAGAAGCACCAGGAAATGTTCCAGCGCGAGGAAGGCATCGTGATGTGCGCGACGATCGCGTTCGGCATGGGCATCGACAAGCCGGACGTGCGCTTCGTCGCCCACCTCGATCTGCCGAAGAGCGTCGAAGGCTATTACCAGGAAACCGGCCGGGCGGGCCGCGACGGATTGCCGGCGAACGCGTGGATGGCGTACGGCCTCGGCGACGTCGTCCAGCAGCGCAAGATGATCGACGAATCCGATGCGGACGACGCGCACAAGCGCGTGCAGACGTCGAAGCTCGACGCGCTGCTCGGGCTGTGCGAGACGATCTCGTGCCGCCGCGTGCGGCTGCTGAACTACTTCGGCGAAGCGAGCCAGCCGTGCGGCAACTGCGACACGTGCCTCGAGCCGCCCGATTCATGGGACGCGACGCGCGAGGCGCAGATGGCGCTGTCGTGCGTGTTCCGCGCGCAGCGCGCGAGCGGCTTCAACTTCGGCGCGAGCCATCTGATCGAGGTGCTGCGCGGCGGCCGGACCGAGAAGGTGCTGCAGCGCGGCCACGACCAGTTGAGCACGTTCGGGATCGGCGCGTCGCTGTCCGAGCCCGAGTGGCGCGCGATTTTCCGGCAGCTCGTCGCGTACGGCTATCTGGCCGTCGATCACGGCGGCTTCGGCGCGCTGGTGCTCACCGAGGCCGCGAAGCCGGTGCTGAAGAACGAGGAGAAGGTCACGCTGCGCCGCTACGTGAAGCCGCAGCGCACGCGCCAGTCGTCGAGCCGCAGCGGCACGCGCGTCGATCCGACGGCCGGCATGGGCACGCGCGAGCGCGCACGCTGGGACGCGCTGCGCGCATGGCGCGCCGAAACCGCGAAGTCCGACGGCGTGCCGGCCTACGTGATCTTCCACGACGCGACGCTCGCGGAAATCGCGCGCAACGCGCCGGAGACGATCGACGATCTGCGCCATATCCCCGGCATGGGCGTACGCAAGCTCGAACGCTTCGGCGACGAGATCATCGACGTCGTCGAATCGGCGTGACACAGGCGTTTCGGCCCTTCCGGTAAACCGGCGGCGCGGCTGGCAAATCACGCAAGCCGTTGACTTAGTTGGCATTTCCGGAATAAGATGTTGGGTTCCGGTATTCGGTGGGCCGAGTCGCGTCGAAGCGTGTTCGCAGGTTCGTGCCCGTATCGCCGGTTCGGAAGTCAACTGTGCGTCGATTCTCGCTTTGCCCGAAATCGATGCGCAGATTTTGTTCAATTTCAGGAATAAACAATGCCAACCATCAACCAACTGGTTCGCAAAGGCCGTCAGTCGGAAACGACGAAGAGCAAGAGCCCGGCCCTGCAGGACTGCCCCCAGCGTCGCGGCGTGTGCACCCGTGTGTACACGACGACGCCGAAGAAGCCGAACTCGGCACTCCGTAAGGTCGCCAAGGTTCGTCTGACGAACGGCTTCGAAGTGATTTCGTACATCGGCGGTGAAGGCCACAACCTGCAGGAACACTCGGTTGTGCTGATCCGCGGCGGCCGTGTGAAGGACTTGCCGGGTGTGCGTTACCACATGGTTCGCGGCTCGCTGGATACCCAGGGCGTCAAGGACCGTAAGCAAGCGCGCTCGAAGTACGGCGCGAAGCGTGCAAAGGCTGCCAAGTAAGCAGTTTTTGATCAGGGATCGCCGCAGGGCGGTCAAGGCGGGAGTGCCGGATTGCCGGTGCTGTCGAGTAAGTGGTCACCCGGCCAAGCTGGTTAGTCGTGAAGATGTGATCGGGTTTGTTGGTGGCCGCGGGGCTGGATACAGCTCCAACTGAACAGGTAAAGGAAGAATCATGCCGCGTCGTCGCGAAGTCCCCAAGCGGGAAGTGTTGCCGGATCCGAAGTTCGGCAACGTTGATGTAGCCAAGTTCATGAACATGCTGATGCTGTCCGGCAAGAAGTCGGTCGCAGAGCGCATCGTTTATGGCGCATTCGAACAGATCCAGACCAAGGGTGGCAAGGACCCGCTGGAAGTGTTCACCGTTGCGCTCAACAACGTGAAGCCGGTGGTCGAAGTGAAGAGCCGCCGCGTTGGTGGTGCCAACTATCAAGTTCCGGTCGAGGTGCGCCCGTCGCGTCGTATGGCATTGGCGATGCGCTGGCTGCGTGAGGCTGCGAAGAAGCGTAGCGAGAAGTCGATGGCTCTGCGTCTGGCAGGCGAACTCACCGAAGCGGCCGAAGGCCGTGGCGGCGCGATGAAGAAGCGCGATGAAGTTCACCGCATGGCAGAAGCCAACCGCGCGTTCTCGCATTTCCGTTTCTAAGCGCCTGGCTGGGCTGTTTGCGGAAATAAATTCCGGGCGGGTGCGCTTTTCAGGCGCCTCGCCCGTTTGTGTTGAGGCGTGATGCAGCAGGGCTGCATCACGTCATCCCAGTAGAGGATCAAAGTGGCTCGCAAGACTCCTATCGAGCGCTACCGCAATATCGGTATTAGCGCTCACATCGACGCCGGCAAAACGACGACGACCGAGCGCATTCTGTTTTACACCGGTGTGAACCACAAGATCGGTGAAGTCCACGACGGCGCAGCAACGATGGACTGGATGGAGCAGGAACAAGAGCGTGGCATCACGATCACGTCCGCTGCTACCACCGCCTTCTGGAAGGGCATGGGCGGCAACTATCCGGAACACCGCATCAACATCATCGACACCCCGGGCCACGTCGACTTCACGATCGAAGTGGAGCGTTCGATGCGCGTGCTCGACGGCGCGTGCATGGTGTACTGCGCAGTGGGCGGCGTGCAGCCGCAGTCGGAAACGGTGTGGCGCCAGGCGAACAAGTACAAGGTGCCCCGTCTCGCGTTCGTCAACAAGATGGACCGTACCGGCGCGAACTTCTTCAAGGTCTACGACCAGCTCCGTCTGCGCCTGAAGGCGAACCCGGTTCCGGTCGTGGTGCCGATCGGCTCGGAAGAAAACTTCAAGGGCGTGGTCGACCTGATCAAGATGAAGGCGATCATTTGGGACGAAGCGTCGCAAGGCACGAAGTTCGACTACGTCGACATCCCGGCCGAACTCGCCGACACCTGCAAGGAATGGCGCGAAAAGATGGTCGAAGTGGCTGCTGAAGCCAGCGAAGACCTGATGAACAAGTACCTGGAAGAAGGCGACCTGCCGGAAGCCGACATCGTCAAGGCGCTGCGCGACCGTACGATCGCGTGCGAAATCCAGCCGATGCTGTGCGGTACCGCGTTCAAGAACAAGGGCGTGCAGCGTATGCTCGACGCCGTGATCGACTTCCTGCCGTCGCCGGTCGACATCCCGCCGGTCAAGGGCGAGCTCGAAAACGGCGAAGAAGCCGAGCGCAAGGCGTCGGACGACGAGAAGTTCTCGTCGCTCGCGTTCAAGATCATGACCGACCCGTTCGTCGGCCAGCTGATCTTCTTCCGTGTGTACTCGGGCGTCGTCAATTCGGGCGACACGCTGCTGAACTCGACCAAGGGCAAGAAGGAGCGCCTCGGCCGTATTCTGCAGATGCACGCGAACCAGCGTGAAGAAATCAAGGAAGTCCGTGCAGGCGACATCGCTGCAGCGGTCGGCCTGAAGGAAGCCACCACGGGCGACACGCTGTGCGACCCGGCGAACCCGATCGTTCTCGAACGCATGGTGTTCCCGGAGCCGGTGATTTCGCAGGCTGTCGAGCCGAAGACCAAGGCTGACCAGGAAAAGATGGGCCTCGCGCTGAACCGTCTGGCGCAGGAAGACCCGTCGTTCCGCGTGCAGACCGACGAAGAGTCGGGCCAGACCATCATTTCGGGCATGGGCGAGCTCCACCTCGAAATTCTGGTCGACCGGATGAAGCGTGAATTCGGCGTGGAAGCGACCGTCGGCAAGCCGCAGGTTGCATACCGCGAAACGATCCGTTCGACGGCGAAGGACGTCGACGGCAAGTTCGTCAAGCAGTCGGGTGGTCGCGGCCAGTACGGTCACGCGGTCATCACGCTCGAGCCGAACGAACAGGGCAAGGGCTACGAGTTCTTCGACGAGATCAAGGGTGGTGTGATTCCGCGTGAATACATCCCGGCGGTCGACAAGGGTATCCAGGACACGCTGAAGTCGGGCGTGCTGGCTGGCTTCCCGGTCGTCGACGTGAAGGTTCACCTGACGTTCGGTTCGTACCACGACGTCGACTCGAACGAAAACGCGTTCCGCATGGCCGGTTCGATGGCGTTCAAGGAAGCGATGCGCAAGGCGAACCCGGTCGTCCTCGAGCCGATGATGGCTGTCGAAGTCGAGACGCCGGAAGACTACATGGGCAACGTGATGGGCGACCTGTCGGGCCGTCGCGGCATCGTCCAGGGCATGGAAGACATGGTTGGCGGCGGCAAGATCGTTCGCGCCGAAGTGCCGCTGTCGGAAATGTTCGGTTACTCGACGTCGCTGCGTTCGCTGACGCAAGGTCGTGCAACGTACACGATGGAGTTCAAGCACTACGCTGAAGCTCCGCGCAACGTTGCTGAAGCGATCATCAGCGCGAAGTCGAAGTAAATCTCAGCTACCAACCGATATTTTTTGAAAGAAGAGAATCATGGCAAAAGAAAAGTTTGAGCGGACCAAGCCGCACGTCAACGTTGGTACGATCGGTCACGTTGACCACGGCAAGACGACGCTGACGGCAGCGATCACGACGGTTCTGACGAAGAAGTTCGGCGGCGAAGCGAAGGCTTACGACCAGATCGACGCGGCACCGGAAGAAAAGGCGCGCGGCATCACGATCAACACGGCACACGTCGAGTACGAAACGGCTAACCGCCACTACGCACACGTCGACTGCCCGGGCCACGCTGACTATGTGAAGAACATGATCACGGGCGCAGCGCAGATGGACGGCGCGATCCTGGTGTGCTCGGCAGCAGACGGCCCGATGCCGCAAACGCGTGAGCACATCCTGCTGGCGCGTCAGGTTGGCGTTCCGTACATCATCGTGTTCCTGAACAAGTGCGACATGGTGGACGACGCTGAACTGCTCGAGCTGGTCGAGATGGAAGTTCGCGAACTGCTGTCGAAGTACGACTTCCCGGGCGACGACACGCCGATCGTGAAGGGTTCGGCCAAGCTGGCGCTGGAAGGCGACACGGGCGAGCTGGGTGAAGTGGCGATCATGAGCCTGGCAGACGCGCTGGACACGTACATCCCGACGCCGGAGCGTGCAGTTGACGGCGCGTTCCTGATGCCGGTGGAAGACGTGTTCTCGATCTCGGGCCGCGGTACGGTGGTGACGGGTCGTGTCGAGCGCGGCATCGTGAAGGTCGGCGAGGAAATCGAAATCGTCGGTATCAAGCCGACGGTGAAGACGACCTGCACGGGCGTTGAAATGTTCCGCAAGCTGCTGGACCAAGGTCAGGCAGGCGACAACGTCGGTATCCTGCTGCGCGGCACGAAGCGTGAAGACGTGGAGCGCGGCCAGGTTCTGGCGAAGCCGGGTTCGATCACGCCGCACACGCACTTCACGGCTGAAGTGTACGTGCTGAGCAAGGATGAAGGCGGCCGTCACACGCCGTTCTTCAACAACTACCGTCCGCAGTTCTACTTCCGTACGACGGACGTGACGGGCTCGATCGAGCTGCCGAAGGACAAGGAAATGGTGATGCCGGGCGACAACGTGTCGATCACGGTGAAGCTGATCGCTCCGATCGCGATGGAAGAAGGTCTGCGCTTCGCAATCCGCGAAGGCGGCCGTACCGTCGGCGCCGGCGTCGTCGCCAAGATCATCGAGTAACATCGACGATCCGCGGATCCCTCCGGGGTCCGCGCTTCCACGGTAGGCAGTCGTACCGTCGAAACCGGGTGTCCAGTTCGATCTGGCACCCGGTTTTTCTTTGTGGCGTGCAGATGCCGCATTGACAAACGCACACCACCATCGCGATTTTTCGTGTAGAATCGCGGGCTTAGCAGTGGAAGTACCGTTCGGAACCGGGCGCCTCGCTCCCCGCAGGCAACAGGTTTCGCGTTCTTTTAGTGTCCGGCGATGCAACATCGCCTCGCTCTTTTCAAGGAATCGTCATGCAGCAACAGAAAATCCGCATTCGCCTGAAGGCTTTCGACTATCGTCTGATCGATCAATCGGCTGCCGAGATCGTCGATACCGCGAAGCGGACTGGCGCAATCGTCCGTGGCCCGGTGCCGCTGCCGACGCGCATCCAGCGTTTTGACATCCTGCGTTCGCCGCACGTCAACAAGACGTCGCGCGATCAGCTCGAAATCCGTACCCACCAGCGCCTGATGGACATCGTCGATCCGACCGACAAGACGGTCGACGCGCTGATGAAGCTCGATCTGCCGGCTGGCGTCGACGTGGAAATCAAGCTGCAGTAAGGCTTGCGGCGCCAACCGGCCCGCCGGCTGGTGCTAAGTCTTTGTATTGCTTGCGGAAATCGAAAAGTCGGGCTATACTGCTTGGCTTTTCGCGTATTCGCGTAAAAAAGTTGGGCCTTGCGTGCCCGGCATTTTGTAAATCAGCCCCGACCAATCGCAGTCGGGAATGGAGAAAATGATGAGCCTTGGACTCGTAGGTCGCAAGGTTGGCATGACCCGTATCTTCACGGCTGAAGGGGATTCGATTCCCGTCACCGTGCTGGACGTGTCGGACAACCGCGTGACGCAGATCAAGACTGTTGAAACCGACGGCTACACGGCCGTGCAGGTTGCATTCGGCTCCCGCCGCGCATCGCGCGTGACGAAGCCGCTGGCAGGTCATCTCGCCAAAGCCGGTGTCGAAGCCGGTGAAATCCTCAAGGAATTCCGCATTGACGCGGCCAAGGCAGCCGAGCTGTCGACTGGCGCCGTGGTCGGTGCCGATCTTTTCGAAGTGGGCCAGAAGGTCGACGTGCAAGGCGTGTCGATCGGTAAGGGCTACGCCGGTACGATCAAGCGTTACAACTTCTCCTCCGGCCGTGCCACGCACGGTAACTCGCGCTCGCACAACGTGCCGGGCTCGATCGGTATGGCGCAGGATCCGGGTCGCGTTTTCCCGGGTAAGCGCATGACGGGTCACCTCGGTGACGTTACGGTGACGGTGCAGAATCTCGAAATCGCTCGTATCGACGCAGAGCGCAAGCTGCTGCTCGTCAAGGGTGCGATTCCGGGCGCGAAGGGCGGCAAGGTTTTCGTGACGCCGGCCGTCAAGACCAAGGGGGCGAAATAATGGAACTCAAGCTCCTGAACGAAAATGGTCAGGAAGGTGCAGTGGTCAACGCGTCGGACGTCGTGTTCGGTCGTGACTACAACGAAGCGCTGATCCACCAGGTCGTCGTCGCGTACCAGGCGAATGCTCGCCAGGGTAACCGCGCACAGAAGGACCGCGAGCAAGTCAAGCACACCACCAAGAAGCCGTGGCGTCAGAAGGGTACGGGCCGCGCTCGTGCCGGTATGTCGTCGAGCCCGCTGTGGCGTGGCGGTGGTCGCATCTTCCCGAACTCGCCGGAAGAAAACTTCTCGCACAAGGTCAACAAGAAGATGCATCGCGCAGGTCTCTGCTCGATCTTCTCGCAGCTGGCCCGCGAAGGCCGTCTGTCGGTCGTCGAGGACATCGTCCTCGAAGCGCCGAAGACCAAGCTGCTGGCTGACAAATTCAAGACCATGGGTCTCGACTCCGTTCTGATCATCACGGACACGGTCGACGAGAACCTGTACCTGGCTTCGCGCAACCTGCCGCACGTGGCGATTGTCGAGCCGCGCTACGCTGACCCGCTGTCGCTGATCTACTTCAAGAAAGTGCTGGTCACGAAGGCTGCGGTCGCCCAGATCGAGGAGTTGCTGTCATGAGCGAGATTCGCAAGAACGATCATCGTTTGATGCAGGTCCTGCTCGCACCGGTGATCTCGGAAAAGGCGACGCTGGTTGCCGACAAGAACGAGCAAGTCGTGTTCGAAGTCGCACCGGATGCCACGAAGCAGGAAGTGAAGGCGGCTGTCGAGCTGCTGTTCAAGGTTGAAGTTGATTCGGTCAACGTTCTGGTTCAGAAGGGCAAGCAAAAGCGCTTCGGCCGTTCGATGGGCCGCCGCAAGGACGTGAAGAAGGCGTACGTTTGCCTGAAGCCCGGCCAGGAAATCAACTTCGAAGCGGAGGCCAAGTAATCATGGCAATCGTGAAAGTTAAACCGACTTCGCCGGGTCGCCGCGCGATGGTCAAGGTGGTCAACAAGAACCTGCACCAGGGCAAGCCGTACGCGGCACTGCTCGACTCGCAGAGCTCGACCGCCGGCCGTAACAACAACGGCCGTATCACCACGCGTCACAAGGGTGGTGGTCACAAGCAGCACTACCGTATCGTCGATTTCCGTCGCACGAAGGATGGCATCCCGGCAAAGGTCGAACGTCTCGAGTACGACCCGAACCGCAGCGCGAACATCGCGCTGGTGCTCTACGCAGACGGCGAGCGTCGCTACATCATCGCCCCGAAGGGCCTGACCGTCGGCCAACAGCTGATGTCGGGTTCGGAAGCGCCGATCCGTGCAGGCAACACGCTGCCGATCCGCAACATTCCGGTCGGTACGACGATCCACTGCATCGAGATGCTGCCGGGCAAGGGCGCGCAAATGGCGCGTTCGGCTGGCACGTCGGCCATGCTGCTCGCACGTGAAGGCGTCTACGCGCAGGTTCGTCTGCGTTCGGGCGAAATCCGCCGCGTGCACATCGAGTGCCGTGCAACGATCGGTGAAGTCGGCAACGAAGAGCATAGCCTGCGCCAGATCGGCAAGGCTGGCGCGAACCGTTGGCGCGGTATCCGCCCGACGGTGCGTGGCGTTGCGATGAACCCGGTTGATCACCCGCACGGTGGTGGTGAGGGCAAGACGGCTGCAGGTCGCGACCCGGTGAGCCCGTGGGGTACGCCGGCTAAGGGTTACCGCACCCGCAGCAACAAGCGCACGACGACGATGATCGTCCAGCGCCGTCACAAGCGTTAAGGAGTAGGCAATGGCACGTTCTGTTAAAAAAGGTCCGTTCTGCGACGCCCATTTGCTGAAGAAAGTTGAGGCGGCTGCAGCTTCGCGCGACAAAAAGCCGATCAAGACCTGGTCGCGTCGCTCGACGATTCTGCCGGATTTCATCGGCCTGACGATCGCCGTTCACAACGGCCGTCAACACGTTCCGGTGTACATCTCGGAAAACATGGTCGGCCACAAGCTTGGCGAGTTCGCACTGACCCGTACGTTCAAGGGTCACGCGGCCGACAAGAAGGCCAAGAAATAAGGGGCAATCAAGATGGAAGTGAAAGCAATTCATCGCGGTGCCCGCATCTCGGCGCAAAAAACGCGCCTTGTGGCTGACCAGATCCGCGGTTTGCCGGTCGACAAGGCGCTGAACGTTCTGACGTTCTCGCCGAAGAAGGCGGCTGGCATCGTGAAGAAGGTTGTGCTGTCGGCAATCGCGAATGCGGAGCACAACGAAGGCGCTGATATCGACGAGCTCAAGATCAAGAGCATCTACGTCGACAAGGCTGCATCGCTCAAGCGTTTCACCGCGCGCGCCAAGGGCCGCGGTAACCGCATCGAGAAGCAATCCTGTCACATCACTGTGACGGTCGGGAATTAAGGAGCCATACGATGGGACAGAAAATTCATCCGACTGGCTTCCGCCTGGCTGTCAGCCGCAATTGGGCTTCGCGTTGGTACGCGAACAACAACAATTTCGCGGCGATGCTGCAGGAAGACATCGGTGTTCGTGAATACCTGAAGAAGAAGCTGAAGAACGCTTCGGTTGGTCGGGTCGTCATCGAGCGTCCGGCCAAGAACGCGCGCATCACGATTTACAGCTCGCGTCCGGGCGTCGTCATCGGCAAGAAGGGCGAGGATATCGAACAGCTGAAGACGGAACTGCAGCGCCGCATGGGCGTGCCGGTTCACGTCAACATCGAAGAGATCCGCAAGCCGGAAACCGATGCGCAACTGATCGCTGACTCGATCACGCAACAGCTCGAGCGCCGGATCATGTTCCGTCGCGCGATGAAGCGTGCGATGCAGAACGCGATGCGTCTGGGTGCCCAGGGCATCAAGATCATGAGCGCAGGCCGTCTGAACGGTATCGAAATCGCTCGTACGGAGTGGTATCGCGAAGGTCGCGTGCCCCTTCATACGCTGCGTGCCGACATCGACTACGCAACCTCGGAAGCGAAGACGACCTACGGGATCATCGGTGTCAAGGTGTGGGTGTACAAGGGCGACACGCTCGGCCGCAATGACGCGCCGGTGGTCGAAGAAGTAGCCGAAGACAAGCGTCCGCGTCGCAATGCGCGTCCGGGCGACCGTCGTCCGCGCCGTGACGGCGAAGGCGGCGCTCCGGGTGCTCGTCGTGGCGCACCGCGCCGTGGCGCCGGCAAGCCGGAAGACGGCAAGACTGGAGAATAACGATGCTGCAACCGAAACGCAGGAAGTATCGCAAAGAGCAGAAGGGTCGTAACACCGGCAAGGCGACGCGCGGCAACGCCGTGTCGTTCGGTGAATTCGGCCTGAAGGCGATCGGTCGTGGTCGTTTGACCGCACGTCAGATTGAAGCGGCGCGTCGTGCAATGACGCGTCACATCAAGCGTGGCGGCCGCATCTGGATCCGGATCTTCCCGGACAAGCCGATTTCGCAAAAGCCGGCAGAAGTGCGTATGGGTAACGGTAAGGGTAACCCGGAGTACTACGTCGCCGAAATCCAGCCGGGCAAGATGCTCTATGAAATGGACGGCGTAACCGAAGAACTGGCACGCGAAGCGTTCCGTCTGGCTGCAGCCAAGCTGCCGCTGAAGACGGCGTTCATCGTGCGCCAGCTCGGCGCCTAAGGAGAAAACATGAAGGCTTCCGAACTTCTCCAGAAAGACCAGGCCGCGCTCAACAAGGAGCTGGCGGACCTGCTGAAGGCGCAATTCGGCCTGCGCATGCAACTCGCGACCCAGCAGCTCACGAACACGAGCCAGCTGAAGAAGGTTCGTCGCGACATCGCACGTGTGCGGACCGTCATGACTCAGAAGGCGAACCAGAAATGAACGATAGCGTGAAAACCTCGCTGAAGCGGACGCTGGTCGGTCGGGTCGTCAGCAACAAGATGGACAAGACCGTCACCGTGCTGATCGAGCACCGCGTCAAGCACCCGATCTACGGCAAGTATGTCGTGCGCTCGAAGAAGTACCACGCGCATGATGAAGCGAACACCTGCAACGAAGGCGATCTCGTCGAAATCCAGGAAACTCGTCCTGTTTCGAAGACGAAGGCCTGGACGGTGTCGCGCCTCGTCGAAGCAGCTCGCGTCATCTAAGCGGGCAGAGCAGTAGGCAGTAACAGGCACTTCGCCACGAAGTGCTTGAAATCGCAAAGTTTTTGCTTGCGTGACCGGGATTATTTGTTATAATCCCGGTCTTCCCTCTTTATGGGAGCCCCGTCGCGGGCGAAGTTGGTGGGGGAAGCGGACTGGCGCCAGCCTGTCCGAAAGATTCACCGAATTGCGATGGCGGGTTTCGTTTGCCGTCGCTGCTGTTCCAACCCAAGCAGCCGATTGGCTGACGGGACCAAGACTGACCGAATGCATCATGGTGGTGCATCCGGATTAAGTTGGGAAAGACAAACCATGATCCAGACCGAATCTCGGCTCGAA
The DNA here is from genome assembly GCF_052851275.1 of Burkholderia sp. SR8. Taxonomy (NCBI): domain Bacteria; kingdom Pseudomonadati; phylum Pseudomonadota; class Betaproteobacteria; order Burkholderiales; family Burkholderiaceae; genus Burkholderia; species Burkholderia sp. SR8. The sequence goes on along the minus strand of NZ_JAULUC010000024.1, from coordinate 86,606 downwards.
GTAGCCGACAACACGGGTGCGCGTGAAGTCATGTGCATCAAGGTGCTCGGCGGCTCGAAGCGTCGTTATGCCGGCATTGGCGACATCATCAAGGTGACCGTCAAAGAAGCAACGCCGCGCGGGCGCGTGAAGAAAGGCGAAATCTACAACGCCGTGGTGGTCCGCACCGCCAAGGGTGTTCGCCGTCAAGACGGCTCGCTGATCAAGTTCGACGGCAACGCCGCTGTGCTTTTGAATAACAAGCTTGAGCCGATCGGCACCCGTATCTTCGGGCCGGTGACGCGTGAGCTGCGTAGCGAACGATTCATGAAGATCGTTTCGCTGGCGCCGGAAGTGCTGTAAGGAGTCGCGATGAACAAGATTCGCAAAGGTGACGAAGTCATCGTCGTCACTGGCAAGGACAAGGGCAAGCGCGGCGTCGTGCTGGCTGTCGGTGCAGAACATGTGACGGTTGAAGGTATCAACCTCGTCAAGAAGCATGTGAAGCCGAACCCGATGAAGGGTACGACGGGCGGCGTGGAAGCGAAGACGATGCCCCTGCATATTTCGAACGTCGCACTGGTCGACGCGAATGGCAAGGCGTCGCGTGTTGGCATCAAGGTCGAGGAAGGCAAGAAGGTTCGCTTCCTGAAGACGACCGGTGCCGTACTGAGCGCCTGACGCAGCGGAGTAAAAAATGGCTCGTTTTCAAGAGTTTTACAAAGAAAAGGTTGTGCCCGGCCTGATCGAGAAGTTCGGTTACAAGTCGGTCATGGAAGTGCCGCGCATCACCAAGATCACGCTGAACATGGGTCTTGGCGAAGCGATCGCTGACAAGAAGATCATCGAGAACGCCGTCGGCGACCTCACGAAGATCGCTGGTCAGAAGCCGGTCGTCACGAAGGCACGCAAGGCAATCGCAGGCTTCAAGATCCGCCAGGGTTATCCGATCGGCGCGATGGTGACGCTGCGCGGCCGTGCGATGTACGAATTCCTCGACCGTTTCGTGACCGTTGCCCTGCCCCGCGTGCGTGACTTCCGCGGTGTGTCGGGTCGTGCCTTCGATGGCCGCGGCAACTACAACATCGGTGTGAAAGAGCAGATCATTTTCCCCGAAATCGACTACGACAAGATCGACGCACTGCGTGGGCTGAACATCAGCATCACGACGACTGCGAAGACCGACGACGAAGCAAAGGCTCTGCTCGCCAGCTTCAAGTTCCCGTTCAGAAACTGAGGTTACCGTGGCTAAACTGGCACTGATCGAACGTGAAAAGAAGCGCGCCCGCCTGGTCGCGAAGTTCGCAGCAAAGCGCGAAGCGCTGAAGGCGATCGTCGAAGACCAAAGCAAGTCGGAAGAAGAGCGCTACGAAGCACGCCTTGAGCTGCAGCAACTGCCCCGCAACGCAAACCCGACCCGCCAGCGTAACCGCTGCGCGATCACGGGCCGTCCGCGTGGCACGTTCCGTAAATTCGGCCTCGCGCGTAACAAGATTCGTGAAATCGCATTCCGTGGCGAGATTCCTGGCCTGACCAAGGCGAGCTGGTAATAGGAGAAACGTAAATGAGCATGAGTGATCCTATCGCCGATATGCTGACTCGCATCCGCAACGCGCAGATGGTCGAGAAGGTATCGGTCGCGATGCCCTCGTCGAAGGTCAAGGTTGCAATCGCGCAAGTCCTGAAGGACGAAGGTTATATCGACGATTTCGCCGTCAAGGCGGAAGGTGCGAAGTCCGAACTGAATATCGCGCTGAAGTACTACGCAGGTCGCCCGGTCATCGAACGCCTCGAGCGCGTGTCGAAGCCTGGTCTGCGCGTGTACCGCGGCCGTAACGACATTCCGCAGGTCATGAACGGCCTGGGTGTGGCAATCGTGTCGACGCCGAAGGGCGTGATGACCGACCGCAAGGCGCGCGCTACCGGCGTCGGCGGCGAAGTCATCTGCTACGTCGCTTAAAGCCGAGGAGAGAGAAACATGTCTCGAGTAGGTAAGAGCCCGATCGCGCTGCAAGGCGCGGAAGTCAAGCTGGCCGACGGTGCGATCACCGTCAAGGGCCCGCTGGGCACCATCACGCAAGCGATCAATCCGCTCGTGAACGTGGCGAACAACGACGGCACGCTGAATCTGTCGCCGGTCGACGAAAGCCGCGAAGCAAACGCACTGTCGGGCACGATGCGCGCGATCATCGCGAATGCCGTGCACGGCGTGACCAAGGGTTTCGAGCGCAAGCTGACGCTGGTTGGCGTCGGTTATCGTGCGCAAGCGCAAGGCGACAAGCTGAACCTGTCGCTGGGTTTCTCGCACCCGGTGGTGCACCAGATGCCGGAAGGCGTCAAGGCTGAAACCCCGACGCAAACCGAAATCGTGATCAAGGGGATCAACAAGCAACAAGTCGGTCAAGTGGCTGCGGAAGTTCGCGGTTACCGTCCGCCGGAGCCGTACAAGGGCAAGGGCGTGCGCTATTCCGACGAGGTTGTGATCCTCAAAGAAACGAAGAAGAAGTAAGGGTGCGCAATCATGGATAAGACTCAATCTCGCCTGCGCCGCGCTCGCCAGACGCGTATCAAGATCGCTGAGCTGCAGGTCGCGCGTCTCGCCGTGCATCGCACGAACACGCACATCTACGCTCAAGTGTTCTCGCCGTGCGGCACCAAGGTGCTCGCCAGCGCGTCGACGCTCGAAGCAGAAGTGCGCGCAGAACTGGCCGACAAGTCGGGCAAGGGCGGCAACGTCAACGCCGCGACGCTGATCGGCAAGCGTATTGCCGAAAAGGCAAAGGCTGCCGGCATCGAATCCGTCGCCTTCGACCGCTCGGGCTTCCGCTACCATGGCCGCGTCAAGGCGCTGGCTGAGGCAGCTCGCGAAGCTGGGCTCAAGTTCTAAGGAAGGAATTCGTCATGGCAAAGATGCAAGCGAAAGTTCAGGCTGACGAGCGCGACGACGGCCTTCGCGAAAAGATGATTTCGGTCAACCGCGTGACCAAGGTCGTGAAGGGTGGCCGTATTCTCGGCTTCGCCGCACTGACCGTGGTCGGCGACGGCGATGGCCGCATCGGTATGGGCAAGGGCAAGGCGAAGGAAGTGCCGGTCGCTGTCCAGAAGGCAATGGAACAAGCTCGCCGCAACATGTTCAAGGTGCCGCTCAAGAACGGCACGCTGCAGCACGAAGTGCACGGCAAGCATGGCGCATCCGCTGTCCTCCTCGCTCCGGCGAAGGCAGGTACGGGCGTGATCGCCGGCGGCCCGATGCGCGCAGTGTTCGACGTGATGGGCGTTCAGAACGTCGTGGCGAAGAGCCACGGTTCGACGAACCCGTACAACCTCGTTCGCGCCACGCTGGACGGTCTGCGCAAGCAGTCGACCCCGGCAGACATCGCGGCGAAGCGCGGCAAGTCCGTCGAAGATATTTTGGGCTAAGCCCGGGTGGTCACCATGTCTGAAAAAACTGTCAAGGTTCAGCTCGTGAAGAGCCTGATCGGGACCCGCGAATCGCACCGTGCGACCGTGCGTGGCCTGGGCCTGCGCCGACTCAACTCGGTTAGCGAGCTGCAGGATACGCCGGCGGTCCGCGGCATGATCAACAAGGTCTCGTACCTCGTTAAGGTCATCGCGTAAGCGGCCCTACGGATCAAGGAGTTGATATGGAATTGAATAACCTGAAGCCGGCCGCTGGTGCAAAGCACGCCAAGCGTCGCGTCGGCCGCGGCATCGGTTCGGGCCTCGGCAAGACGGCTGGCCGTGGTCACAAGGGTCAGAAATCGCGTTCGGGCGGCTTCCACAAAGTCGGTTTCGAAGGCGGTCAGATGCCGCTGCAACGTCGTCTGCCGAAGCGCGGCTTCACGTCGCTGACGAAGGAATTCGTCGGTGAAGTGCGCCTGGGCGACCTCGAGAAGCTGCCGGTCGACGAGATCGATCTGCTCGCACTGAAGCAAGCCGGCCTGGTCGGCGAGCTGACGAAGAGCGCAAAGATCATCGCGACGGGCGAACTGAAGCGCAAGATCGTCGTGAAGGGTCTCGGCGCCACCAAGGGTGCGCGCGCTGCGATCGAAGCGGCTGGCGGTTCGTTCGCCGAGTGACACGCGTAGCGCGTCGTTACTTGCATTCATCGGAGAAGGTACTTGGCTAACAGCCCGAGTCTTGCAAAACCCGGTCGAAGCACGGCGAAATTCGGCGATCTGCGTCGGCGAGCGATGTTCCTGCTCCTGGCGCTGATCGTCTATCGCATCGGCGCGCACATCCCCGTGCCGGGCATCGATCCGGATCAACTGGCGAAGCTGTTCCAGAGCCAGGCGGGCGGCATCCTGGGCATGTTCAACATGTTCTCGGGCGGCGCGCTTTCCCGCTTCACGATCTTTGCGCTGGGGATCATGCCGTACATCTCGGCGTCGATCATCATGCAGTTGCTGGCGATCGTATCGCCGCAGCTCGAGGCGCTGAAGAAGGAAGGGCAGGCAGGGCAACGGAAGATCACGCAGTACACGCGGTATTTCACCGTGGTGCTCGCGACCTTCCAGGCGTTCGGTATCGCGGCTGCGCTGGAAAACCAGCCGGGCCTCGTGATCGACCCCGGCATGCTGTTCCGGCTGACGACGGTCGTGACGCTGGTTACCGGCACGATGTTCCTGATGTGGCTGGGTGAGCAGATCACCGAGCGTGGTCTGGGCAACGGCATCTCGATCATCATCTTCGGCGGGATCGCAGCAGGGTTCCCGAATGCCGTCGGTGGGCTGTTCGAGCTGGTGCGTACGGGTTCGATGAGCATCATTTCGGCGATCATCATCGTCGTTCTGATTGCCGCGGTGACTTACCTGGTCGTGTTCATCGAACGCGGTCAGCGCAAGATCCTCGTGAACTACGCGAAGCGCCAGGTCGGCAACAAGATCTACGGTGGACAGTCGTCGCACCTGCCGCTGAAGCTGAACATGTCGGGCGTGATTCCGCCGATCTTCGCATCGTCGATCATCCTGTTCCCGGCCACGATTCTCGGCTGGTTCAGCACGGGTCAGCCGTCGGGAAGCTGGATCTCCAACACGTTGCATAACGTCGCGGAGGCGCTGAAGCCGGGCCAGCCGGTCTATGTGCTGCTGTACACACTGGCGATCGTGTTTTTCTGCTTCTTCTACACCGCACTGGTGTTCAACAGCAGGGAAACCGCGGACAACCTGAAGAAGAGCGGCGCGTTCGTTCCGGGCATCCGTCCGGGCGATCAGACCGCACGATATATCGACCGCATCCTCACGCGTCTGACGCTGGCCGGTGCGATCTACATCGTCTTCGTGTGTCTGCTGCCGGAATTCCTGGTGCTGCGCTGGAACGTGCCGTTTTATTTTGGTGGAACGTCGCTGCTGATCATTGTCGTCGTCACGATGGACTTCATGGCGCAGGTGCAGTCGTACGTTATGTCGCAACAGTATGAGTCGCTGCTCAAGAAGGCAAACTTCAAGGGCGGCAACATCCCAATGCGTTAATTAAGGACTATGGCCAAAGACGATGTAATCCAGATGCAGGGTGAGGTGATCGAAAACCTCCCGAATGCGACCTTCCGTGTGAAGCTGGAAAACGGCCATGTCGTGTTGGGGCATATCTCCGGGAAGATGCGGATGCACTACATCCGCATCCTGCCGGGCGACAAGGTGACGGTTGAATTGACGCCTTACGATCTGTCTCGTGCGCGGATCGTGTTCCGGGCGAAGTGATTTGAAAAAAGGGTATTATCATGAAAGTGATGGCATCGGTTAAGCGCATTTGCCGCAATTGCAAGATCATCAAGCGCAAAGGCGTCGTTCGCGTGATCTGCAGCTCGGATCCGCGCCACAAGCAGCGCCAAGGCTGACCGCGCGTTTGTTTGCGCTTTTTGTTTGAGGAAAAACAATGGCTCGTATCGCAGGGGTTAACATCCCGAATCACCAGCATACCGAGATCGGCCTGACGGCAATCTTCGGTATCGGCCGCACGCGCTCGCGCAGCATCTGCACGGCAGCTGGCGTGGAATTCTCGAAGAAGGTCAAGGACCTGACCGACGCAGACCTCGAAAAGCTGCGTGAAGAAGTGGGCAAGTTCATCGTCGAAGGCGATCTGCGCCGTGAAGTGACGATGAACATCAAGCGCCTGATGGACCTCGGTTGCTACCGTGGTGTTCGTCATCGCAAGGGCCTGCCGATGCGCGGTCAGCGTACGCGTACGAACGCACGTACCCGCAAGGGTCCGCGTCGTGCAGCGCAAGCGCTGAAGAAGTAAGCGGAACTGACAGTTACAGGAAAACGTAATGGCTAAGGCTTCGAACACCGCGGCGCAACGCGTTCGCAAGAAGGTTAAGAAGAACGTCGCTGAAGGCGTGGTTCACGTTCACGCGTCGTTCAACAACACGATCATCACGATCACCGATCGCCAGGGCAATGCACTGGCATGGGCGACGTCGGGCGGCCAGGGCTTCAAGGGCTCGCGCAAGTCGACGCCGTTCGCTGCTCAGGTTGCTGCTGAGTCGGCCGGTCGCGTCGCGATGGAATACGGCGTGAAGAATCTGGAAGTGCGGATCAAGGGCCCGGGCCCGGGTCGTGAGTCGGCAGTGCGTGCACTGCATGGCCTCGGCATCAAGATCACCGCGATTTCGGACGTCACCCCGATTCCGCACAACGGCTGCCGTCCGCCGAAGCGCCGTCGTATCTAAGGATGTTGCTGGCACGTTCGTGCTGGCGCATTGCCTGTCGCCGCGCAGCGTCGACGGGCGTTGCTTTTTTGATTGACTAAGCCCACCGTTCGCCCCAAAGGGCGCGAACTAGCGCGGATTCCGATCCGCGTGACTGATTGATAAAGGAATGCAAAGTGGCACGTTATATCGGCCCCAAGGCCAAGCTGTCCCGCCGTGAAGGCACCGACCTGTTCCTGAAGAGCGCGCGCCGCTCGCTCGCCGACAAGTGCAAGCTCGACAGCAAGCCGGGCCAGCACGGCCGTACCTCGGGCGCACGTACGTCCGACTATGGTACGCAGCTGCGCGAAAAGCAAAAGGTCAAGCGTATCTACGGCGTGCTGGAGCGTCAGTTCCGCCGCTACTTCGCTGAAGCCGACCGCCGCAAGGGCAACACGGGTGAAAACCTGCTGCAACTGCTCGAGTCGCGCCTCGACAACGTCGTGTATCGCATGGGTTTCGGCTCGACCCGCGCTGAAGCGCGTCAGCTCGTGAGCCACAAGTCGATCACCGTGAACGGCGTCGTCGCGAACGTCCCGTCGCAGCAAGTGAAGGCTGGCGACGTCGTCGCGATCCGCGAAAAGGCGAAGAAGCAGGCGCGTATCGTCGAAGCGCTGTCGCTGGCCGAGCAAGGCGGCATGCCGAGCTGGGTTGCAGTCGATGCGAAGAAGTTCGAAGGCACGTTCAAGCAAATGCCGGAACGCGCTGACATCGCAGGCGACATCAACGAAAGCCTGATCGTCGAATTGTATTCGCGTTAATCCGATTGACGGCCGAGGTACCCCGATTGCGTCATGCAAGGAGGGGCCTCGGCTGTTTATTTTCTGGTTGTTACCGGTCAGCCTTATCGGTGTAACGAGCCGAGGGTATTGAAAAGGAAAGCCCATGCAAACCAGTTTGCTGAAACCCAAGATCATCGCCGTGGAATCGCTGGGCGAGAACCACGCGAGGGTGGTCATGGAACCGTTCGAACGCGGTTACGGCCACACCTTGGGCAACGCGCTTCGCCGCGTGCTGCTGTCGTCGATGGTTGGCTATGCGCCGACCGAAGTGACGATCGCGGGCGTGGTGCACGAGTACTCGACGCTTGACGGCGTGCAAGAGGACGTCGTCAACCTGCTGCTGAACCTGAAGGGTGTGGTGTTCAAGCTGCACAACCGTGACGAAGTGACGGTGACCCTGCGCAAGGAAGGCGAAGGCGTCGTCACGGCCGGCGATATCGAGCTGGCGCACGATTGCGAAGTCATCAACCCGAATCACGTGATCGCACACCTGTCGAAGGGCGGCAAGCTCGACGTTCAGATCAAGATCGAGAAGGGCCGCGGCTACGTGCCGGGCAACGTCCGTCGCTACGGCGAAGACACGGCCAAGATCATCGGCCGCATCGTCCTCGACGCATCGTTCTCGCCGGTTCGCCGCGTGAGCTATGCGGTTGAAAGCGCACGTGTCGAGCAGCGCACCGACCTCGACAAGCTCGTGATGAACATCGAGACGAGCGGCGTGATCACCCCGGAAGAGGCGATCCGTCAATCGGCCCGCATCCTGGTCGACCAGCTGTCCGTGTTCGCGGCGCTGGAAGGCACGGAAACGGCTGCCGAGGCACCGTCGCGTGCGCCGCAGATCGATCCGATCCTGCTGCGTCCGGTGGACGATCTCGAACTGACGGTTCGTTCGGCGAACTGCCTGAAGGCCGAGAACATCTACTACATCGGCGACCTGATCCAGCGTACGGAAAACGAGCTGCTGAAGACGCCGAACCTCGGTCGCAAGTCGCTCAACGAGATCAAGGAAGTGCTCGCTTCGCGCGGTCTCACGCTGGGCATGAAGCTCGAGAACTGGCCGCCGGCTGGCCTCGACAAGTAAGCCCGCCTGTAGCGTTGCTATAGCGGTAGTTGGCAAAGATGCGGATTTTCCTTTAAAATCCGCATCTTGCTTTTTTTCGTTACCGGCCCGTGCGCCCCAAGGGTGCGATAGAAGAGCTGGATCAAAACTTTGAATCAAGGAAACTGAAATGCGCCATCGTCATGGTCTGCGGAAACTGAACCGCACGAGCAGCCACCGTCTGGCTATGCTCCGTAACATGTCCAACTCGCTGATCGAGCACGAAGTCATCAAGACGACGCTGCCGAAGGCGAAGGAACTCCGTAAAGTCGTCGAGCCGCTGATCACGCTCGGCAAGAAGCCGTCGCTGGCAAACCGTCGCCTGGCGTTCAACCGCCTGCGCGATCGTGACTCGGTCGCGAAGCTGTTCGACGTGCTCGGTCCGCGTTTCGCGAACCGTCCGGGCGGCTACCTGCGCGTGCTGAAGTTCGGCTTCCGCGTCGGCGACAACGCACCGATGGCACTGGTCGAGCTGCTCGATCGTCCGGAAGTCGACGAAACGGAAAACGTGCAAGAAGCCGAGTAAGCTTCCGGTACGCAGCAGTATCCGAAAGGGGCCGAGCAATCGCTTGGCCCTTTTTGTTTTTGGCGGCGACCCGGCTGCGATCGATTGTCGCAGGCCGGTGGCGGCAGCGTCGCGCGCGCTGCGCTACGATACGGGACTGTCGGTGTGTGCCGTTGACGGGGCGTCCGTGGCGGCGCAAGCCGGTCAATCAGCCAGGAGGGCGCGTATGGTGGTGGTGTTGATGCTGACGACGGTGCCGGATGCGGCGACGGCCGAAGCGCTCGCCAGCGGCGCCCTCGACGCGCGGCTTGCCGCGTGCGTGTCGGAGCTCGGCGCGATCAAGTCGCGCTATCACTGGCAGGGGAAGGTCGAAACGGCCGACGAGATCCAGTTGCTGTTCAAGACGAGCCCCGTGCGCTCGCTCGAACTGGAGCGATTTATCCTCGCGCATCATCCGTACGAGACGCCGGAAATCGTCTCGTGGCAGGCGGCGGCCTCGGCCGCGTACGGCCAGTGGGTGAGCGGCGAAACTCAACGTCTATTTCATGTTTAACGGTATGGCGCTTTCGGTGCGCATGCGTGCGCTGCGGTTCCTCGCAGTCCTGTTGTCGTTCATGGCCGTGCTCGGCGGTCTGTCGGTCGCGCGCGCGGCGGACGATTTCCTCGATCCGTCGGTGGCGTTCAAGTTCAGCGCGAGCGAAACGCCGGGGCAGGTGGACGTCCGCTTCAAGGTCGCGAACGGCTATTACCTGTACCGCGAGCGCTTCGCGTTCGCGGTGAAGAGCGGCCAGGCGACGCTCGGCGACCCGCAATTCCCGGCCGGTCACGTGAAGTTCGACCAGACGTTTCAGAAGGAGGTCGAGACCTATCGCGACGAGGTCGTGATCCACGTGCCAGTCAAGCAGGCAGCGGGGCCGTTCGAGCTCGCGGTCACGTCGCAGGGGTGCGCCGACGAAGGGATCTGCTATCCGCCTGCCGAGCACGTGGTAAAGGTCGACGGGGCGGCATTGGGCGCCGCCGCGCCGGCCGATCGCGCCGCGGCGTCGGGCAACTGGCTCGACAAGGTGACGAGCGCCGATTTCGCGCAGTCGCTGCTGGAGGGCCACGGCTTCTTCACGATCGTCGCCTTGTATTTCGTCGCCGGCGTCGTGCTGAGTCTCTTGCCGTGCTCGTATCCGATGATTCCGATCGTATCGGCGATCATCATCGGCCAGGGCACGCGCGCAACGCATGCGCGCGGCTTTGCGCTGTCGCTCACGTACGTGGTCGGCATGGCGCTCGTTTATACGGTGCTCGGCATCGCGGCCGCGCTGGTCGGCCAGAGCCTCGGCGCGTGGCTGCAGAACCCGTGGGTGCTCGGCGCGTTCGGCGTGCTGCTCACCGCGTTCGCGGTATCGCTGATCTCCGGCAAGGACATCGCGCTCCCTGCGCGCTGGCAGAGCGGCGCGGCCGACGCATCGAGCGCGCGCCAGGGCGGCCACTTCGCCGCAGTCGCCGCGATGGGCGCGTTGTCGGCGCTCGTCGTCGGCGCATGCATGACGGCGCCGCTGTTTGCGGTGCTCGCGTTCATCGCGCACACCGGCAATGCGCTGCTCGGCGGTGCCGCGTTGTTCGCGATGGGCCTCGGGCTCGGCGTGCCGCTGCTCGTCGTCGGCGTGGGCGCGGGCACCGTGCTGCCGCGCGCCGGCGCATGGATGGACGGCGTCAAGGTGTTCTTCGGCATCGTGCTGCTTGCCGCCGCGTTGTGGATCGTGTGGCCGGTGCTCGCGGGCGCCCTGAAGATGGTGCTCGCTGCGTTGTGGCTGCTCGTCGCGGCTGCGGCGCTCGGCCTGTTCACGCCGCATGCCGGCGTCGCGTCGATCTGGCGCCGCCTCGGCCGCGGCCTCGGCGCCGCGCTCGCGATCTGGGCGGCAACGCTGCTCGTCGGTCTTGCCGCGGGTTCCAACGACCCCGTGAAGCCGCTGGCGATCCTCGCCGCGCGCACGGTTGCATCGGGCGATGCATCGGCCGCCGGGGCAGCGTCAGCGCAGGCGGGCCCCGCGTTCGCGCCGGTGCGCTCCAGCGGCGAACTCGACGCGTTGCTGAAGACGTCGGGCCGGCCCGTGATGCTCGATTTCTATGCCGACTGGTGCGTGAGCTGCAAGGAAATGGAGCATCTGACGTTTACCGACTCGCGCGTGCAGGCGCGGCTCGCGCAGCTTCATCTCGTGCGTGCGGACGTGACCGCGAACAATCCGGACGACCAGGCGCTGCTCAAGCGCTTCAACCTGTTCGGGCCGCCGGGGATCATCTTCTTCGATCGCAACGGCAACGAGATCGGCCGCGTGGTCGGCTATCAGGCGGCCGAGACGTTCCTGCGCAGCCTCGATCGTGCGGCGGTACCGACGGTGTAGCGCGCATTCGTGCGCGCGCATCGGCAGCGTCGGCGTCGACACACGTAAAAAAACGGCGGGACACCGAAGTGTCCCGCCGTTTTGCTTGGTGCCGGCCGTCGTGCGGCTCAGCGCTGCGCCTTCAGCAGACGCGCGGCATCGAGCGCGAAGTACGTGAGTACACCGTCGGCCCCTGCGCGCTTGAATGCGAGCAGCGATTCGAGCACGACCTTGTCGTGGTCGAGCCAGCCGTTCATCGCGGCGGCCTTCAGCATCGCGTATTCGCCGCTCACCTGGTACACATAGGTCGGGAAGCGGAACTCGTCCTTCACGCGACGCACGATGTCGAGGTACGGCATGCCGGGCTTGACCATCACCATGTCGGCGCCTTCGTCAATGTCGAGGCGCACTTCGCGCAGCGCTTCGTCGCTGTTCGCCGGATCCATCTGGTAGGTCATCTTGTTGCCCTTGCCCAGATTGGACGCGGAACCGACCGCATCGCGGAACGGGCCGTAGAACGCCGATGCGAACTTGGCCGAATAGGCCATGATCCGCGTATGGATGTGGCCGTCGCTTTCCAGCATTTCGCGGACGGCGCCGATCCGGCCGTCCATCATGTCCGACGGCGCGACGATGTCGACGCCGGCTTCCGCCTGCGCGCGCGCCTGGTCGACCAGGATCTCGATCGTGTCGTCGTTGATCACGTAGCCGTTCTCGTCGAGCACGCCGTCCTGGCCGTGGCTCGTGTACGGATCGAGCGCGACGTCGGTCAGCACGCCGAGTTCGGGGAAGCGCTTTTTCAGCTCGCGCACCGCGCGCGGGATCAGGCCTTCCGGATTGGCGGCTTCGCGGCCGTCGGGCGTCTTCAGCGACGGCTCGATGGCCGGGAACAGCGACAGCACGGGCACGCCGAGTTCGACGCACTGCTCGGCGACGTGCATCAGCAGATCGACCGACACGCGCTCGACACCGGGCATCGACGGGACGCTCTGGCGTTCGTTGGTGCCGTCGACGACGAATACCGGGTAGATCAGGTCGTCCGTGGTGAGGCGGTTTTCGCGCATCAGGCGCCGGGAGAAGTCGTCGCGGCGCATCCGGCGCGGACGATGAAGCGGATGGAAGCTCATGGCGATTTGGCAGAAATCAGGGCAAGAAGGACCTTACGGAACCCTTAGGTCATTTTCGAGATCGTTGGTATATGATAGCGATCGAGCGGCACGCGTCGCGTGCAGCTCCCCGCTTCTCCTCCCTGAGCGGGTGCCTGTCGTTTTTCGATTAGGCTGTTTGACCCGCCGTTCAACGGCGGGTTTTTTTATGAGCCGGCCGAATCCGCAGGTGCCGTCAGGTGCGCACGGCCGATCCGGGCCGCGCGTTGCCCGCTCATTGTGCTACAGGCTCGCTTTTTTCGTCGGCGACGGACGGCCGCACCCAGCTCTCGATCAGCTCGTGCGCCTCGTCGAGCCCCGTGCGCTTCAGCGCCGAGAACAGCTGGACGGTGAGCTTGCCCTTCACGCCCTGGTCGCGATACGCGTCGAGCCCCTTTTGCGTGTTCCGCAGCGCGTTGATGCTTTCCTGCCGCGTCAATTTGTCGCACTTCGTCAGCAGCGTGTGGATCGGCTTGCCGGTCGGCGCGAACCACTCGATCATCCGGCGATCGAGATCGGTCAGCGGGCGGCGCGAATCCATCATCAGGATCAGGCCGCACAGCTGCGAACGGGTCGCGAGGTAGGACGACAGCAGCATTTCCCAGTGGGCCTTCGCGGCGCCCGGCACTTCCGCATAGCCGTAGCCGGGCAGGTCGACGAGGTTCGCGACGGGCTCGGCGGCCGGGCCGACGGAGAAGTAGTTGATGTGCTGCGTGCGGCCGGGGGTCTTCGACGCGAACGCGAGCCGCTTCTGGTTGCACAGCACGTTGATCGCCGTCGATTTGCCGGCATTCGAGCGGCCCGCGAACGCGATTTCCGGCTGGACCGTCGGCGGCAGGTCGCGCAGATGGTTGACGGTCGTGTAGAAGCGGGCTTGATGGAGCAAAAAGGCCATGGGGAAACCGGTGGGACGGGGCGGCGCGAGCCGCTGGGTGGAGGCGGGGTAGCCCCGATAGGCGCGGGAGCTTTCAGCGCGATATTGTACAATACGGCGGTTTTGCCGACGGGCTGCAGGCGCCTGCCTCACGCTTTTATGCAGCTTCTGCGGTAGACTGGTCGACGTCGTTTTTTGCAGAACCTCAAATTCCCACAAGACGAAACAGGGTGTGCGAATGAATCGACTGTGCAAGTCTCTGATGGTGCTTCAGGTTGCAGCAGGGTTCGTAGGTTTCGTAGCGGAGGCAAACGCGGCGGATGCGGCGAAGAAGCCGGATCTGGACCGCGGCAAGGCGATTGCCGCTCAGGTGTGCGCGTCGTGTCACGGCGCCGACGGCAACAGCGCGTCGGGCAGTTTCCCGAAGCTCGCCGGTCAGCATCCCGAATATCTGGTCAAGCAGTTGAACGACTTCAAGCCCCAGCCGGGCGCGAAGGGGCCGGCGCGGACCAATCCGGTGATGGTCGGGTTCGCGAGCGCGTTGAGCGCGGACGACATGCGCAACGTCGCCGCGTATTACGGGTCGCAGACGACGAAGCTCGGCACCGCACGCGATGCGGCGACCGTGCCGATCGGCCAGAAGATCTATCGCGGCGGCATCGCGGAAAAGGGCGTACCGGCCTGCGCGAGCTGCCACGGGCCGACGGGGCAGGGGATGCCGGTCCAGTATCCGCGTCTGTCGGGCCAATGGGCCGACTACACGGTTGCGCAGTTGAGCGCGTTCCAGCAGGGTGCCGGCGCGCGCAACAACAACGAGGCGATGCACCAGATCGCTTCGCGTCTGTCGGACAACGAGATCAAGGCCGTCGCGGATTACATCGCCGGCCTGCGTTGAACGGACAGTCGCGAATGGAATGACCGGGCGCCGACAGGCGGCCGGAGTCAGAACAAGAAAAGGGTGGGGCGCCGCATGATTGCGGCCGCCTTGCCCTTTTTTGTTGTCAGTTGGAGTTTGAATGAGCGTTACCACGTCGGGGTTGCAGTCGAAGTCGGGCCAGAGTGTGTCCAAGCGCGCGGTCGAGCTGGTGAGCTCCATGCGTTTCGCGATCGCGCTGCTGGTGGTGCTGTCGATCGCGAGCATCGTCGGGACGGTCCTGACGCAGGACGACCCGTATCCGAACTACGTGAACCAGTTCGGCCCGTTCTGGGCGGACATCTTCCGGTCGCTGGGCTTGTACAACGTGTACAGCGCGTGGTGGTTCATGCTGATCCTGATCTTCCTCGTCGTGTCGATCTCGCTGTGCGTGATCCGCAATGCGCCGAAGATGCTCGCCGACGCGAAGAGCTGGAAGGACAAGGTCCGCGAAGGCAGCCTGCGCGCGTTCCACCACAAGGCCGAATACACGGCGCCGGGCACGCGCGCGACCGTCGCGGCCACGCTTGCGACGTTCGTCGGCAAGGCCGGCTACAAGCACGTCGTGCGTGAAACCGACGGCGCCACGCTGATCTCCGCGAAGTGCGGCGCACTGACGAAATGGGGCTACATCTCCGCTCACCTTGCGATCGTCGTGATCTGCATCGGCGGCCTGCTCGACAGCAATCTGCCGATCAAATTCCAGATGTGGATGTTCGGCAAGAGCCCGGTCAACACGAGCGCGACGATCAGCGAGATCTCGCCCGACCACCGGCTGTCCGCGTCGAACCCGACGTTCCGCGGCTATGCGTGGGTGCCGGAAGGCCAGTTCGTATCGACCGCGATCCTGAACCAGCCGAGCGGTTCGCTGATCCAGGACCTGCCGTTCTCGATCCAGCTGAACAAGTTCATCGTCGACTACTACACGACCGGGATGCCGAAGCTGTTCGCGAGCGACATCGTCGTGATCGATCGCGAGACGGGGCAGAAGATTCCGGCGCGCGTCGAGGTCAACAAGCCGTTTACGTACAAGGGCGTGTCGATCTACCAGTCGAGCTTCCAGGACGGCGGCTCGCAGATGCAGATGACGGCCTACCCGATGACCGGCGACAACGCGAAGACCTTCGCGGTGAAGGGCACGATCGGCAGCACCGCGCCGTTGCAGATGCCGGGCGCCGACGGCGACACGATCGAATTCTCGGACTTCCGCGCGATCAACGTCGAGAACATGGCCGACGCGAACGGCAAGCCCGACGTGCGCGGCGTCGCGAAGACGGAGTCGCTGAAGGAAGCGTTCGACGAGCGGCTGGGTTCCGGCGCGAAGACGTCGAAGCCGATGCAGCTCCACAACATCGGCCCGTCCGTGCAGTACAAGATTCGCGGCAAGGACGGCCAGGCGCGCGAATTCAACAACTACATGCTGCCCGTCGACATGGGCGGCACGCGCGTGTTCCTCGCCGGCGTGCGCGCGAGCCCGAACGATCCGTTTCGCTACATGCGGATTCCGGCCGACAGCCAGGATTCGATCGGCGAATGGATGCGTCTGCGCGCGGCGCTCGAGGATCCGGCCGTGCGCGCCGATGCGGCGGCGCGCTTCGCGCAGCGTTCGCTGCCGACGACCGAAGCCGCGCTGCGCAGCCGATTGCAGGACAGCGCGTTCAAGGTGCTGACCCTGTTTGCGGCGAGCGACGACAGCGTCGGTCGCGGCGCCGACGGCCAGCCGGTCGGCGGCTTTCAGGCGGTTGCGACGTTCATCGATCGTTCGGTGCCGAAGGCCGAGCAGGAGAAGGCGGCCAGCCTGCTGCTGCGGATGCTCGAAGGCTCGATGTGGGAGGTCTGGCAGATCGCGCGCGAGCGCGCCGGCGAGCCGGCCGCCGAGCAGGGCACCGACACGATCCGCTTCGTGCAGAACGCGATCAATGCGCTATCCGACAGCTTCCTGTATGGATCGCCGGTCTATTTGCAGCTTGACTCCTTCAAGCAGGTGCAAGCTTCGGTATTTCAGTTGACGCGCGCACCTGGCAAGAATCTGGTGTATCTTGGCAGCCTGCTGTTGGTCGCCGGCATCTTCTCGATGTTCTACGTGCGCGAGCGCCGCCTGTGGTTCTGGCTCAAGGATGCCGGCTCGAACGTCGAGGTGGTGATGGCGATGTCCACGGCCCGCAAGACCTTCGATTTCGAGAAAGAATTCGTGCAGACGCGCGACGCGGCCGGCGCCGCCTTGCGCGCCGCACCGCGCGACGCCGCGCCCGCCGGCGCGGCCGCGACTGCCCGCCCGCCTGCAGGCGGCGGCTCCGATTCCGAGAACGCCACCCGGTAACATCATGGATCTCACGCAAGTTTCCTCTTCCCGTCCGGGGCCGGCCAAGGCCCCGAATCCGGCGCCGTTGTTCGACGACCGTCCGTTCCTCGCCCGCCTGTCCGTCATCGACTGGCTGTTCGCGCTGGCACTCGTGGTCGGCGCGGGCTATGCGTTCGTGCACTACAACGAGCACATGAATTACTACGACAAGGCGGTGATGATCGGCACGGTGCCGGCGCTTGTCGTGCTCGGCTGGCGCTGGAAGCCCGCGCGGCTGATGATGGCGGCGATCGCGGTGCTGTCGCTGCTGTCGATCCAGATCTACCAGGGCGATCTGGCGCGCGCCGATTCGGCGTTCTTCCTCAAGTACTTCCTGTCGAGCCAGTCGGCGATCCTGTGGATGAGCGCGCTGTTCGTGCTCGCGACGATCTTCTACTGGATCGGCTTGCTCGCGCGCTCGGAGTCGGGTTCCGCGATCGGCCAGAAGCTCACGTGGGTCGCCGTGCTGATGGGCTTCACCGGGCTGATGGTGCGCTGGTACGAGTCCTACCTGATCGGCGCCGACGTCGGGCATATCCCGGTGTCGAACCTGTATGAAGTGTTCGTGCTGTTCAGCCTGATCACCGCGCTGCTCTATCTGTATTACGAAGGCCACTACGGCACGCGTGCGCTCGGCGCGTTCGTGCTGCTCGTCATCAGCGCGGCCGTCGGCTTCCTGATGTGGTACTCGGTCGCGCGCGACGCGCAGCAGATCCAGCCGCTCGTGCCGGCGCTGCAGAGCTGGTGGATGAAGATCCACGTGCCCGCGAACTTCATCGGCTACGGCAGCTTCGCGCTGTCGGCGATGGTGTCGGTCGCGTACCTGATGAAGGAGCGCGGCGTGCTCGCCGATCGCCTGCCGGCACTCGAGGTGCTCGACGACGTGATGTACAAGTCGATCGCGGTCGGTTTCGCATTCTTCACGATCGCGACGATCCTCGGCGCGCTGTGGGCCGCGGAAGCATGGGGCGGCTACTGGAGCTGGGACCCGAAGGAAACCTGGGCGCTGATCGTGTGGCTCAACTACGCGGCATGGCTGCACATGCGCCTGATGAAGGGGCTGCGCGGCGCGGTCGCTGCATGGTGGGCGCTGACGGGCCTGCTCGTGACGACGTTCGCGTTCCTCGGCGTCAACATGTTCCTGTCCGGGCTGCACAGCTACGGCAAGCTGTAAGAATTCCGACGCGGGTCCGACAAAAGACCGCCGGCGCACTGCGTGCCCGGCGGTTTTCTTTTGTAACGGGCGGGCGAGCCGGGCGTCGAACGGCGCAGGACGGGCCGGGTCGAACGCTCATGAAGCGTGCGCGCCGCGCATGCAGGAGGAACTGCACGATGTGGATCAAACATCCTTTGCGCACCGCGCTGACCGGCGGTGATATCGCGCAGAGCGAGATTACGCCGCGCGCGGTGTTCGAGAACCGGCGGCGCGTATTGCAGGCCGCAGGTCTGGCGGCGGCGGGCGGCTTGCTCGGCGGCAGCGGCGCGGCGTTTGCCGCGTATGCGTCGCCGGACGCGCGGGCCGCGAAGCTCGCGGCCAAAACCAACCCGAAGTTCGTCGCGGCCGACACGGTGACGCCGTTCAAGGACATCACGTCCTACAACAACTTCTACGAATTCGGCACCGACAAGGGCGACCCGGCGCAGAACGCCGGCACGCTGCGCGCGCGACCGTGGCGCGTGAGCGTCGAGGGCGAGGTGCTGCACCCGAAGGTGTTCGATCTCGACGAACTGCTGAAGCTCGCGCCGCTCGAGGAGCGCGTGTACCGGCTGCGCTGTGTCGAGGGCTGGTCGATGGTGATTCCGTGGATCGGCGTGCCGTTCTCCGAACTGATCAAGCGCGTGCAGCCGACCGGCAATGCGAAATACGTGCAGTTCATCACGCTCGCCGATCCGTCGCAGATGCCGGGGTTGTCGACGCCGGTGCTCGACTGGCCGTATTCGGAAGGACTGCGGATGGACGAGGCGATGAATCCGCTGACGCTGCTGACGATGGGGGTGTACGGCCAGGTGCTGCCGAACCAGAACGGCGCGCCGGTGCGGATCGTCGTGCCGTGGAAGTACGGTTTCAAGAGCGCGAAGTCGCTCGTGAAGATCCGCTTCGTCGACAAGCAGCCGAAGACGAGCTGGAACACGTACGCATCGAACGAATACGGCTTCTATTCCAATGTGAACCCGAACGTCGATCATCCGCGCTGGAGCCAGGCGACCGAGCGCCGGATCGGCGAGGACGGCTTTTTCACGCCGAAGCGCAAGACGCTGATGTTCAACGGCTACGGCGACCTCGTCGCGTCGATGTATCAGGGCATGGACCTGAAGAAGAACTTCTGAGGGCGGCGGTGAGAAACGACATGCCTCCTTCGACGCTGACCGCGGAGCGTGCACGCGGCACGCGCACGGCCGCCGCCAGCGCGTCTTCCCGAACCGGCGGCGCGCTGCGGCCTGCCGCGCCGCGCTGGCTCGCGCCCGCCAAGGTGCTCGTGTTCGCGGCCGGCCTTTATCCGCTCGCGCGCCTCGTCCTGTTCGCGCTGACCGACCGGCTCGGCGCGAACCCGATCGAATTCATCACCCGTTCGACGGGCCTCTGGACGCTGGTGATGCTGTGCGCGACGCTCGCCGTCACGCCGCTTCGGCGCGTGACGGGCATCGCGGCGGTGCTGCGCTTTCGGCGGATGATCGGCCTGTTCGCGTTCTTTTACGCGACGCTGCACTTCACGACGTATTTATGGTTCGACAAGTGGTTCGACGTGCTCGCGATCCTGAAGGACGTCGGCAAGCGTCCGTTCATCACGGTCGGTTTCGCCGCATTCGTGCTGCTGATTCCGCTGGCGGCGACGTCGCCGCGCGCGATGGTGCGCCGGCTCGGCCGTCACTGGGCGACGCTGCATCGCGCGATCTATGCGATCGCGCTGTTCGGCGTGCTGCATTTCTGGTGGATGCGGGCCGGCAAGCACGATCTCGCGCAGCCGAAGCTCTACGCCACGATCGTCGCGGTGCTGCTTGGCTGGCGGCTGCTGGGATGGGGCTGGCGGCGTGTCCGCGCGTGACGGCGCGTGCTCGAAAAACGAAAGGCGATGACGGGAAGTCATCGCCTTTTGCATGATCTGCACGATGGACGCCGCGTGGGCGGCGGCGCGCGATTACTGCGCGACAGCGGGGCCGGATGCCGGCGTTGCGGCCTTCGACGTCTCGCTCGACAGTTCGGGCGACAGCGTGAGCGGCGTGCCGGAGGAATCGGGAATGCTGTCGGACGACGCGTTTTCGTCGGTCGGCATCACGTCGGACGGCGGCGTGTCCTGCTGCTGGATGGGCTTCGCCGGCAACGGGGGCACGGTAGGCAGATAGAGCGGACCGCGTTGACCGCACCCGGCAAGAATCGCCAAAGCCGCTACAATCGCGCTCATCCGGAAAACGACTCGCATGATCGTCCCTGAACAATTTAACCGATAGAGTTTAGCATGTCCGATACCGAATACCTGGCCCGTGCCGAGGCCGTGCTGGCAGCCGTCGAGCGTACCGTGGATGCCGCGAACGACGGCGATCACGACATCGATCTGGAGCGCAACGGCAGCGTGCTGACGCTCACGTTCGAGAACGGCTCGAAGATCATCATCAACCTGCAGCCGC
This sequence comes from Burkholderia sp. SR8, assembly GCF_052851275.1. Lineage (NCBI taxonomy): Bacteria > Pseudomonadati > Pseudomonadota > Betaproteobacteria > Burkholderiales > Burkholderiaceae > Burkholderia > Burkholderia sp. SR8. The sequence continues at coordinate 66,284 of NZ_JAULUC010000024.1, read as the reverse complement.
CGATGAAAGAGCTGTGGATCGCCGCGAAGGCAGGCGGATTCCACTATCGTTTCATAGACGGCGAGTGGCGCGATACGCGTACCGGCACCGAGTTCTTCGCGGCGCTCACCGATTACGCGACGCAGCAGGCCGGCCTGCCGATCACGTTCGCTGCGTAACCACGCGCAGGCTCGGCTCGCCGGCGCGGATACGGCGGCTACGTCTGATATGCCGGCCATGTCGAATCAATACGCAAAGAAAAAGCGCCCCACGGGGCGCTTTTTTCATTCCCGGGCCGCTCGTGTCAGTGGCCGCGGAACAGGTTCATGATGTCCTGCTTCTCCTGCTCGTCGACGTGCGGCACCGCTTCGTCGACGTTCTGCGCGGCCGGCGCCTGCGGCACGCCGACCGTCGACACGAAACCGTGCCCCGGCGTGAACTCGGTGAAGTAAAGCTCGCCGCCGAGCGACTGGACGTCGTCCGGCATCGTCGGCTTGAATTCCGGCACGCCCTTCAGCGCCGCACCCATGTAGTCGATCCAGACCGGCAGCGACAGGCCGCCGCCGGTTTCGCGATCGCCGAGGCTGCGCGGGTTGTCGTAGCCGATCCACGCGATCGCCGCGAGCGTGTGCTGGTAGCCGGCGAACCATGCATCGTGCGAGTCGTTCGTCGTACCGGTCTTGCCCGCGAGGTCGGTGCGCTTCAGCACGTTGGTGCGCGCGCCCGTGCCGCGCTGCGCGACGCTCTGCAGCAGGCTGTTCATCACGTACGCGTTGCGCGGATCGATGGCGCGCGGCGCGTTCTGCTCGGCGACGAGCGGCTGCGCGCGCGCGACGATCGCGCCGTTCGGGTCAGTCACTTCGGCGATCAGGTACGGATTCACGCGGAACCCGCCGTTCGCGAACACGGAATACGCGCCGGCCATCTGCAGCGGCGTGACCTGGCCCGCGCCGAGCGCCATCGGCAGGTAGGCCGGATGACGGTCGGCGTCGAAGCCGAAGCGTGTGATGTACTGCTGCGCGTACTTCGTGCCGATATGGTTCAGGATCCGGATCGACACGAGGTTGCGCGAGCGCTGCAGCGCGGTGCGCATCGACATCGGACCTTCGAAGCCGCCGCCGTAGTTCTTCGGTTCCCACGGCTGCCCGCCGGTTTCCGCGGCGCTGAAATACAGCGGGCCGTCGTTGATCACCGTGGCCGGCCCGAGGCCCTTGTCGAGCGACGCCGAGTAGATGAACGGCTTGAACGACGAACCCGGCTGCCGCCATGCCTGCGTGACGTGGTTGAACTTGTTCTTGTTGTAGTCGAAGCCGCCGACGAGCGAACGGATCGCGCCGTCCTGCGGGACGATCGAGATGAACGCACCTTCGACCTGCGGCAACTGCGTGATCGACCACTTGCCCGCGTCGTTCTTCACGACACGGACGATCGCGCCGGGGCGGATGCGGCGGTTCGGCTGCGCGTTGGCCGACAGCGCGCTCGACGCGAAGCGCAGGTTGTCGCCCTCGATCGTCGCGCTGCTGCCGTCGATGAACGCGACCGTGATCTGGCGCGGCGCGGCCGCGGTGACGACTGCCGCGATCAGCTCGCCGTTGTCGGGGTGTTCGAGCAGTGCGTCGTCGATCGCCTGCTCGCGATCATCGGCACCGGCCGGCAGCTCGATGAACCCTTCCGGCCCGCGATAGCCGTGGCGGCGCTCGTAATCCATGATGCCCTTGCGCAGCGCGGTGTACGCAACCTGCTGGTCCGCGGAGTCGATCGTCGTGACGACGTTGAAGCCGCGCGTGTAGGTTTCCTCGCGGTACTGCGCGTACATCATTTGTCGGACCATTTCCGCGACGTACTCGGCGTGCACGCTGAATTCGCGCCCGGCGCCCTTGACGACGAGCGGCTGCGCGGCGGCTTGGTCGTATTGCTCGCGCGTGATGAAGTTCAGCTCGAGCATCCGCTGCAGGATGTACTCCTGGCGCACCTTCGCGCGCTTCGGATTGACGACCGGGTTGTACGCGGACGGCGCCTTCGGCAGCCCCGCGAGCATCGCCGCTTCGGCGAGCGTGATGTCCTTCAGGTCCTTGCCGAAGTAGACCCGCGCGGCGCTCGCGAAGCCGTACGCGCGCTGGCCGAGATAGATCTGATTCATGTAGACCTCGAGAATCTGATCCTTCGTCAGCGCGCGCTCGATCCGGTACGCGAGCAGCATCTCGTAGATCTTGCGCGTGTAGGTCTTTTCGCTCGACAGGAAGAAGTTGCGCGCGACCTGCATCGTGATCGTGCTCGCGCCCTGCGACGCATGGCCGTTCGTCAGCGCGACGAAGCCGGCACGGGCGATGCCGGTGAGGTCGACGCCGCCGTGGTCGTAGAAGCGCGCATCCTCGATCGCGAGGATCGCCTTCTTCAGCGAGTCCGGCACGTCCTTGAAATGAACGATGTCGCGGCGCTCCTCGCCGAATTCGCCGATCAGCACGTGATCGGACGTATAGATGCGCAGCGGTACCTTCGGACGATAGTCGGTCAGCGCGTCGAGCGACGGCATGTTCGGCCATGCGACGACGAGCGCGTAGCCGAGCACGAGCCCGCCGGCCACGACGAGGGCGACGCACATCGCGGCGAGGCCGACCAGGACCTTCAGCCACCAGGGCCGCTTCTGCGGCTCGGGCGCGGGAGGCGGGGACGTAGGAGACGTGGATTGCATAGGCATACCGGAAAACAGTCCCGCGATTATAGCTGCCCGGTAAGACCGGTCCTGACGCGGGGGGACGCCCGCCGGAATGCAGCGGATCGCGGTGTCGCCGGCATAGTGTCCGCGCGGGCGGCCTGCGCGACAACCGGCCGTTCGGCCGACTGTCGCGCACACGCGCCGCTTTGCACAATCAGGCCTCGGAAACGCGGCGTGGGCCGCGACGATCGCGGGAGGGTGGGATGGCTGGACGATGGGCGGCGCGGTTCGCGCCGGGCAGGCGCCGTTCGACGGGGATCGACGTCGCGGCGCACGAGGTGAGGGTGGCCGTGCTGAGCCGCCGCGGCCGGGACGCGGACGTGCGTGTCGAAGGGCTCGAGCGGGAGCCGGTGGGGCTGGCCGATGGGCCGGACGATGCGCGCTGGGCCGCGGTTGCGCGTGCGCTGGCGGCGGCGGTATCGCGACTGTCGGCGGCGGGCGTGCGCTGCGACGCGCGCGGCGTGATGGCGCTGCGCGACGACGAGATGCGGACCGCGACGCTCGATCTGGCGGGGCGCGAGGACGTCGCGGACGCCGCCCGGCAGGCGGCCGAGCGGATCTCGGGGCTGGCGCCCGACAGTCTCGCGTACGACTGGCGCCAGGACGACGCTGCGTGCGCGGACGAAATTGCGGTCGCCGTGGCGCCGCAGGCATTGATCGAGCGGCGGATCGACGTGGCCGCGCAGGCCGGCATCGACCTGACGGCCGTCGACGGCGAGTCGGCCGCCGCGCTGCGCGCACTGCGCTACGCCGCGCGGTTCGAGCACGACGCGCATGGCCCGTACGCCGCATTCTGGTTCCGCGATGCGGGCGTGCACGGCTGGCGGGTCGACGGGCCGGTCGCCGCACCGGTGCTCGCTGTGTCGGGCGACGTACAGGCGGCGTTTCCGGATGCATTGCGGCAGTGCGTGTTCGGGACGGTGCGCTGTGCGCTCGTGGCTGGCGACGAGCGCTGCATCGCGCGCTTCGGCACGTCGGTCGCCGACATCGGCGACGCGCTCGGCGCGGCCGCGGTGCCGTTCGACTGCACCGGGTGGGACGGGTTGCCGCGTGGCTCTGCAGGTGCCGCTGGCGGGCCGGCGTTTGCGCTCGCGATCGGGCTGGCGCTTCGCGGAGTATGGGAATGACGGCCGATATGGGATTCAGGCCGACCGCCACCGTCCAGCCCGCACTCGGCGGTTTCAATCTGCTGCCTTACCGGGAGCGGCTCGCGCACGCGCTGCGACGTCGCCGCGCCGCGCAGTGCGGGGCGGCGATCGTATTGGGCGTGCTCGGCGTCGGCCTTTGGACGGGCGCGGAAACCGTATGGCGATGGCGTGTCGATGCGGACCGGACGCGAGTGGACGCGCAACTGCGGCAATGGCAGCCGCAGCTCGATGCGGCACGGCGCGCCGCCGGCGCGTCAGCCGACGTCGCGCAACGCGATGCGCAGGCAGCGGTGCTGGCCGTGCCTTACCGGCGCATCGCCGGGCTGCTGGGCACGCTGGCGCAAGCGCGCGACGACACCGTTCGGCTCGACGCATTGCGTGCGACATCGTCCGGCGCCGTGCTCGACGCGCGCGCCGCGAGTTATCGGGCGGCTACGCGCTGGCTTGCCCGGATCGCGTCCGAGCAGCGCGGGTGGCGCTTCGATATCGGCGAGCTCGCACCGGCTTCGGCCACGCCGGCCGGCGGTTCGATCGTGCCGTTCAGGTTCTCCGTGCAGGTGCGCTGGGATGAAGGGCCGTCTCGGAAGAAGACAACAGGAGGCGGAGCATGACGACGATCGTTCATCGGTCGATAGCTGGCGGTGCCGGGTGGCCGGGCAGCGTGAAGCGCGTGTCGCCGGCTACCGTGCACGCCGTGGGCTGCGCACTGGCGTTCACGGCGGTGATTGCGGGCGGCATTCATCTGACGGATGCCGCCGACTGGAGCGGACTGGCGCGCAGTCGCGCGCTGTTGGCAACCTCGCAGGCGCGCGCCGCCGCGGCGCAGCGGATGCTCGCGGACGCCGCGCAGCCGCGCGATACCGGCCCGGGCGCCGTGCGCGCCGCCGATTCGCCACCCGCGCCGACGTGGCCGGCGGTGGTACTGGAGCTGGCCGACCTGGCTGGTGCGAGCGGGTTGCGTATTGCATCAATCGAACCGCGGCGCACGGACGACGCGGCGGCCGATGGCCGGCGCACGATGCGAATCGTCGCGGACGGCGATTTTCCGGCCGTGCTGCGGCTGATGGACGGGTTCGCGAGACTGCGCGTGCTCGCGGTGCCGGCGGCACTGCATATCGAGCGGAAAGCTCAGGAGGCCCGGATGGACATGACGCTCGACGTGTTTGCGGCGCTGCCGGCGCTTTCGGCTCCGCGCGGCGCCGTACCGGAGGTCGCCGGTCCGCCGGACGGCGATCCGTTCGGCGGCGCGGGTTTGCCCGCGGCGTCCGACGGTCCGGCGCCGCGTCTGGCCGGCACGATCCGCGACGCGCGTGCCGGGCTCGCGTTGTTCGATTCCGGCGACGGAACGTTCGCGGCGGTCGTGCCCGGCGAAGCGCTCGGTGCGGCACGCGTGACGCGTGTCGATGCCGGTGTCGTGACGCTCGCGACGGCCGATGGCTCGCGCCGGTTCGTCGTGGACGATGGAGGGCGCCCATGATCCGGTACGGATGGTGGGCGATCACGTTCTGGGCCGGCTTGCGCGTGGCAGCATCCCAGGCCGCACTGCCGCCGCTGCCCCCTTTGCCGCCGGCCGGGTGGGCGAGCGCGTCGATGCCGGTACGCACGGCGGACGTTCCATTGCCGCAAGGCGCGCTCGACGGTGCGCCCGATGCCGCACCGCAGCCGGCTCAGGCGCACGCCGATCCGTCGCCGTTCGGCGACGCGCCGCGCGCCGCGCTGCAGGCCGGCACGGCGGCAGCGGCACCCGCAGCGACACCGGCGCCGTTGCTGGAAGGCCCGCCAGTTCCGTTACCGTCGCCGACCCGCATGAGCGACGCCGCGGCGCGGCACTCCGGCGATCCCGACGACGCGCGGCGGATTTCGCTGAACCTGCAGGCTGCCGGCCTCGCGGCCGCGTTCGACGCGCTGGCGCGCTTCACCGGGCTCAACATCATCGTGGGCGAGCAGGTGCGCGGCACCGTGACGTTGCGTCTGAACAATGTCCGCTGGCGCGACGCGTTCGACACGCTGCTCGACACGCACGGGCTCGCGATGTCCCGGCGCGGCAACGTGATCTGGGTCACGCCGGCGGCCGAACTCGCCGCCCGGGAGCGCGAGCGCTTCGAAACCCACGCGCGAGCGGCCGAGCTCGAGCCGCTCGCGAGCCGCACGTTCGCGCTACATTACCCGCGCGCGCAGGAGGTGCAGCGGCTGCTGGCCGGGGCGACCGGCCAGCGCTTGCTGTCGAAACGCGGCGCCGCGGCGGCCGACGCGCGCATGAATCTGTTGTTCGTCACCGATCTGGCGCCGCGCATCGCACAGATCGCGGACCTGATCGACGCGATCGACCGGCCGTCGCGACAGGTGCGGATCGAGGCGCGCATCGTCGAAGGCGAACAGGGCTTCTCGCGCAACCTCGGCGCCCGCGTCGCGCTGCGCGCGCAGGGACGGTCGCCGTCGGCCGACGGCACGGCGTCGGCGGCGGACACGCGCAATGCGCTCGACTTCGCTGCGCGCCCGCTCGGCGGGTTCGACGCGGCAACGGCCGGCTTCACGCTGTTCGCCGCGCCGCTCAGCCGCGTGCTCGACGTCGAGCTGAGCGCGCTGGAGGCGCAAGGCCGGGGCCAGATCGTCTCCAGCCCGCGCGTGGTAACGGCCGACCGTGTGAAGGCGATTGTCGAACAGGGCTCGGAGCTGCCGTACCAGGCCAAGGTCGGCAATGGCGTCAGCGGTGTGCAGTTCCGCCGGGCGACGCTGAAGCTCGAGGTCGAGCCGCAGATCACGCCCGACGGGCGTGTCGTGCTCGACCTGGACGTGACGAAGGACAGCATCGGCGAGCCGACCGCGGCCGGCCCGGCGATCCATACCAAGCACGTGCAGACGCGGGTGGAGGTCGAGGACGGCGGGACGGTCGCGATCGGCGGGATTTACGAGCAGTTGAACCGGGATGATGTGACGCGCGTGCCGCTCTTGGGCAAAATACCTGTACTCGGCGCGCTTTTCCGGCACCGCGCGCGGCGCGACCAGCGCAGCGAACTGGTCGTCTTCATTACGCCGACGGTCGTCGGCGCGCGTTGCGACACGGCCGGCGCAGGCGGCGCGGATGCCGAGAAAACGGGGCCTGAAGCCGGTGGCGCAGGCTCGACAAGGCAGCCGCTTTGCCAGTAAGCTGCGCCACACACCAGCAAGATTCAAGCAGAGGAAGCCGTTGCAAGCGCGGGACCCACATGCAAACGTATTTTTCGTCGGCCTTATGGGAGCGGGTAAGACCACCGTGGGCCGTGCGGTCGCGCGCCGGCTCGACAGGACGTTCTTCGACTCCGACCACGAAATCGAGGCCCGCACGGGTGCGCGCATTCCGGTGATCTTCGAAATGGAGGGCGAGGCCGGGTTTCGCGACCGCGAATCGCACGTGATCGCCGAGCTCACGCAGCGCGAGAGCATCGTGCTCGCGACGGGCGGCGGCGCGGTGCTGCGTGCCGAAAATCGCGACTGCCTGAAATCCAACGGGATCGTCATCTATCTGCGCGCCAATCCGCACGATCTGTGGCTGCGTACCCGCAAGGACAAGAACCGCCCGCTGTTGCAGACGGACGATCCGAAGGCGCGTCTCGAAGCGCTCTACGAAGTGCGCGACCCGCTGTACCGCGAATGCGCGGACTTCATCATCGAGACCGGCCGCCCGTCGGTCAACGGCCTCGTCAACATGGTGCTGATGCAACTCGAACTCGCAGGCGTCATCGCCAAGCCGCTACAAGCATGATTACCGTCAACGTCGATCTGGGCGACCGCGCCTACCCGATTCACATTGGTGCCGGCCTGATCGGCCGCACCGAACTGTTCGCCCCTCACATCGCCGGTTCGTCGGTCACGATCGTCACGAACACGACCGTGGAGCCGCTCTACGGCGACGCGCTGCGCGCGGCGCTCGCGCCGCTCGGCAAGCGCGTGTCGACGGTCGTGCTGCCGGACGGCGAGGCCTACAAGAACTGGGAAACGCTGAACCTGATCTTCGACGGGCTCCTGACCGAGCGCGCCGACCGCAAGACCACGCTCGTCGCACTCGGCGGCGGCGTGATCGGCGACATGACCGGCTTCGCCGCGGCGTGCTACATGCGCGGCGTGCCGTTCATCCAGGTGCCGACGACGCTGCTGTCGCAGGTCGATTCGTCGGTCGGCGGCAAGACGGGCATCAATCACCCGCTCGGCAAGAACATGATCGGCGCGTTCTACCAGCCGCAGGCGGTGATCGCCGATATCGGCGCGCTGACCACGCTGCCGGATCGCGAGCTGGCGGCCGGGGTCGCCGAGGTGATCAAGACCGGCGCGATCGCCGATGCGGAATTCTTCGACTGGATCGAGGCGAACGTCGACGCGCTGAATCGCCGCGAGCCGGACGCGCTCGCGCATGCGGTGAAGCGCTCGTGCGAAATCAAGGCAAGCGTGGTCGCGGCCGACGAGCGTGAAGGCGGCCTGCGCGCGATCCTGAACTTCGGGCATACGTTCGGTCATGCGATCGAAGCCGGGCTCGGCTACGGCGAATGGCTGCACGGCGAAGCGGTCGGCTGCGGGATGGTGATGGCCGGCGACCTGTCGGTGCGGCTCGGCCTGCTCGACGAAGCGTCGCGGCAGCGGCTGGATGCGGTGATTGCCGCCGCGCACCTGCCGGTTCGCGGCCCCGCGCTCGGCGATGCGCGCTACATGGATCTGATGCGCGTCGACAAGAAGGCCGAGGCCGGTGCGATCAAGTTCATCCTGCTGAAGCGATTCGGCGATACGCTGATCACGCAGGCACCCGACGAAGCCGTGTTCGCCACCCTGGCGCAAACGACCCGGTAACGGCGCTCCGGATGCCCCGGCGCCCCTGACATGGAGGAGACGTGAGCGAGACATCCAGCAGCAAACTGCCCGAGGCCGGCCGCGCATCCGTCGTGGCGCCGGCCGAGCCGCCGACGCTGGCGGCGCTGGAAGCCCATCTCGCTCCATATGCCGCGCACGCGTCGCAGTCGCGCGGCCGTCGCCATCCGGAAACGCCGCCGGCCGCGCGCACCGAATTCCAGCGCGATCGCGACCGCATCGTGCACTCCACTGCATTCCGCCGGCTCGAATACAAGACGCAGGTCTTCGTCAATCACGAAGGCGACCTGTTCCGCACCCGCCTCACGCACAGCCTCGAAGTCGCGCAGATCGCGCGGTCGGTCGCACGCAACCTGCGCCTGAACGAGGATCTGGTCGAAGCGATCTCGCTCGCGCACGATCTCGGCCATACGCCGTTCGGCCATGCCGGGCAGGACGCGTTGAACGCGTGCATGCGCGAGCACGGCGGCTTCGAGCACAACCTGCAGAGTCTCGCCGTCGTCGACGAGCTCGAGGAGCACTACGGCGCATTCAATGGCCTGAACCTGTGCTTCGAGACGCGCGAAGGCATCCTCAAGCACTGCTCGCGCGAGAACGCGCGCAAGCTCGGCGCGCTCGGCGAGCGTTTCCTGCAAGGGCGGCAGCCGTCGCTGGAGGCGCAGCTCGCGAACATCGCCGACGAAATCGCGTACAACAACCATGACGTCGACGACGGCCTGCGCTCCGGCCTGATCACGATCGAGCAGCTCGCCGAAGTCGAGCTGTGGCAGCGCCACTACGACGCCGCGCTCGCCGAATTCCCGCATCTCGAAGGCCGCCGCCTCGTGCACGAGACGGTGCGCCGCATCATCAACACGCTGATCGTCGACCTGATCGACGAGACCACGCGCAATCTCGCGCGCGTCGCGCCCGCCTCGCTCGACGACGTGCGCGCCGCGCCGCCGCTCGTCGCGCACAGCGAGGCGGTCGCCGCGCAGGCGGCCGCGCTCAAGCGTTTCCTGTTCAAGAACCTGTATCGCCACTACAAGGTGATGCGCATGGCGAACAAGGCGCAGCGCGTCGTCACGGGGCTGTTCGACGCGTTCATCGACGATCCGCGCCTGCTGCCGCCGCCGTACCAGTCGGACGACGAAGCGCAGCAGCCGCGCCTCGTCGCGCACTACATCGCCGGCATGACGGACCGCTTCGCGCTGAAGGAATATCAGCGGCTGTTCGTCATCAACGACAACTGACTGTCACAAACGATCACTAGACTTCGCCGGTTCAATGGCGACGGGAATGTTGCACACGCTGTTGGTAACGTTTTCACAGGAGAGAGGTCGATGAAGAAGAAGCCCGCGGGGACCACGGTTCGCTCGATCGCGCTTGCCGGCGCGTTGATGTTCGGTGTGCAGCATGCGGCGTTCGCCGTGACGGAAATCCAGTTCTGGCACGCGATGGAGTCGGCGCTCGGCGAGCGCGTGAACGAGATCGCCGCGCAGTTCAACGCGTCGCAGAGCGACTACAAGATCGTGCCGGTCTTCAAGGGCACCTACGACCAGGCGCTCGCGGCGGGCATCGCCGCCTATCGCAGCGGCAACGCGCCGGCGATCCTCCAGGTCTACGAAGTCGGCACCGCGACGATGATGCAGGCGAAGAAGGCCGTCGTGCCGGTCTACGACGTGTTCAAGCAGGCCGGCGTGCCGCTCGACGAAAAGGCGTTCGTGCCCACCATCGCGAGCTACTACAGCGACGCGAAGACGGGTCACCTCGTGTCGATGCCGTTCAACAGCTCGACGCCGGTGCTGTACTACAACAAGGACGCGTTCAAGAAGGCCGGCCTCGATCCGAACCAGCCGCCGAAGACGTGGGCCGACGTGCAGGCCGACGCGGAGAAGCTGCGCAAGTCCGGGATGGCGTGCGGCTTCACGACCGGCTGGCAGGGCTGGATCCAGCTCGAGAACTACAGTGCGTGGCATGCGCTGCCGTTCGCGAGCCGCAACAACGGCTTCGACGGCACCGACGCGGTGCTCGAGTTCAACAAGCCGCAGCAGATCGCCCATATCGCGTTCCTGCAGCAGATGGCGAAGGACGGCACGTTCACGTACGCGGGCCGCAAGGACGAAGCGTCGGCGAAGTTCTACAGCGGCGACTGCGGGATCCTGACGACGTCGTCGGGCGCGCTCGCGAACGTGCAGAAGTTCGCGAAGTTCAGCTACGGCACCGGCATGATGCCGTACGACGCGAACGTGAAGGGCGCGCCGCAGAACGCGATCATCGGCGGCGCGAGCCTGTGGGTGCTGGCCGGCAAGGATCCGGCGACCTACAAGGGCGTCGCGAAATTCCTCGCGTTCCTCGCGTCGCCGCCGATCGCCGCGAAGTGGCACCAGGAAACCGGCTACCTGCCGGTCACGACGGCCGCGTACGACCTCACGCGCCAGCAGGGCTTCTATGCGAAGAACCCGAGCGCGGAGACCGCGATCAAGCAGATGATGAACAAGCCGCCGCTGCCTTACACGAAGGGGCTGCGTCTGGGCAACATGCCGCAGATCCGCACGGTCGTCGACGAGGAGCTCGAGCAGGTCTGGGCGCAGAAGAAGTCGCCGAAGGATGCGCTCGATTCGGCCGCGTCGCGCGGCGACGAGCTGTTGCGCCGCTTCGAGAAGTCGGGCGGCTGAGCCCGCATCGCGTTCGTGCCGCCGGCCGCCGCGTCGCGCATGCGCGCGTGCGGGCCGGCGGCGCGGTTCCCTTTCCGTTTCGCCTCCGGACACCCGCGATGCAATCCCGTTCCCGTTTCGGCGCGAGCCTGCTGCCGTACCTGCTGATCGCGCCGCAGCTCGCGATCACCGCCGTGTTCTTCCTGTGGCCGGCCGGCGTCGCGCTGTGGCAGTCGACGCAGATGCAGGACGCGTTCGGCACGTCGAGCGAATTCGTTGGCCTCGCGAACTTCACGCACCTGTTCGCCGATCCGCTGTATCTCGACTCGTTCCGCACGACGCTGGTGTTCAGCTCGCTCGTGACGGTGAGCGGGCTCGTCGTGTCGCTGCTGCTCGCCGCGTGCGCCGACCGCGTGATCCGCGGCGCGCGCGTGTACCGCACGCTGCTGATCTGGCCGTACGCGGTCGCGCCGACGATCGCGGCCGTGCTGTGGGCGTTCCTGTTCAACCCGAGCATCGGCCTCGTCACCTATGCGCTCGCGAAGGGCGGCATCGTGTGGAACCACGCGCTGAACGGCGGCCAGGCGATGTTCCTCGTCGTGCTCGCGTCGGTGTGGAAGCAGGTGAGCTACAACTTCCTGTTCTTCTACGCGGGGCTGCAGGCGATCCCGCGCTCGCTGATCGAGGCGGCGGCGATCGACGGCGCCGGCCCGGTGCGGCGTTTCTTCAACATCGTGCTGCCGCTGCTGTCGCCGACGAGCTTCTTCCTGCTGGTCGTGAACCTCGTGTACGCGTTCTTCGACACGTTCCCGGTGATCGATGCGGCCACCGCGGGCGGTCCCGCGCAAAGCACGAAGACGCTGATCTACAAGATCTTCACGGAAGGCTTCCAGGGGCTCGACATCGGCAGCTCGGGCGCGCAGTCGGTCGTGCTGATGATCATCGTCGTCGGGCTCACGGTGATCCAGTTCCGCTTCGTCGAACGCAGGGTGCAATACGCATGATCGAAAATCGCAAGGGCTTCGACCTGTTCTGCCACGCGGTGCTGATCGCGGGCATCGTGCTGATCGTGTTCCCCGTGTACGTCGCGTTCTGCGCGGCGACGATGAACGCGCAGGAAGTGTTCACGATCCCGCTGTCGCTCGTGCCGAGCACGCATCTGCTCGAGAACATCGCGTACATCTGGGGGCACGGCAGCGGCGGCACGACGGCGCCGTTCGGCCGGCTGCTCGTCAACAGCTTCGTGATGGCGCTCGGGATCGCGGTCGGCAAGATCGCGGTGTCGATCCTGTCCGCGTACGCGATCGTCTATTTCCGCTTCCCGTTCCGCAACACGGCGTTCTGGCTGATCTTCATCACGCTGATGCTGCCCGTCGAGGTGCGGATCTTCCCGACCGTGCAGGTCGTGTCGACGCTGCACATGACGAACACCTACGCGGGGCTCACGCTGCCGCTGATCGCATCGGCGACCGCGACGTTCCTGTTCCGCCAGTTCTTCATGACGCTGCCCGACGAGCTGATGGACGCCGCGCGCATCGACGGCGCGGGGCCGCTGCGCTTTTTCCGGGACGTCGTGCTGCCGCTGTCGAAGACGAGCATCGCGGCGCTGTTCGTGATCACGTTCATCTACGGCTGGAACCAGTATCTGTGGCCGATCCTGATCACGACGGAGGCGTCGCTGTCGACGGCGGTGGTCGGCATCAAGACGATGATCGCGAGCGGCGACGCCGCGACCGAATGGCAGTACGTGATGGCGGCGACGCTGCTGGCGATGATTCCGCCGCTCGTCGTCGTGCTGGCGATGCAGCGCTGGTTCGTGCGCGGCCTCGTCGATTCCGAAAAATAACCCCCACCGCAACCGGGAGAAGGACCAAGTATGGCTGCGCTGAGCTTGAAGGGCGTCAGGAAATCCTACGACGGCAAGCAGCATGTGCTGCACGGCATCGACGTGGAGATCGCCGACGGCGAATTCATCGTGCTGGTCGGCCCGTCGGGCTGCGGCAAGTCGACGCTGCTGCGAATGATCGCGGGGCTCGAGACGGTGACGGACGGCGAGATCGCGATCGGCGAGCGCGTGGTGAACACGCTGGAGCCGAAAGATCGCGACATCGCGATGGTGTTCCAGAACTATGCGCTGTACCCGCACATGACGGTCGCGCAGAACATGGGCTACGGGCTGAAGATCCGCGGCATCGAGCGTGCGGCGATCGACGCGCGGGTGGCCGCGGCCGCGAAGATCCTCGAACTCGAGCCGCTGCTCGCGCGGCGCCCGCGCGAGCTGTCGGGCGGCCAGCGCCAGCGCGTCGCGATGGGCCGCGCAATCGTGCGCGAGCCGTCGGTGTTCCTGTTCGACGAGCCGCTGTCGAACCTCGATGCGAAGCTGCGCGTGCAGATGCGGCTCGAGATCCAGCGGCTGCATGCGCGGCTCGCGACGACGAGCGTGTACGTGACGCACGACCAGATCGAGGCGATGACGCTCGCGCAGCGCGTGATCGTGATGAACCGCGGCTACGCCGAGCAGATCGGTGCGCCGGTCGACGTGTACGAGAAGCCGGCGACGGTGTTCGTCGCGGGCTTCATCGGCTCGCCGGCGATGAACCTGATGCACGGACGGCTGTCGGAGGACGGCACGACGTTCACGGTCGCGGGCGGCGGCCCGGCGCTGCCGGTCGCCGGCGCGCCGGGCATCGGCAGCACGATCGCGACCGGCCGCGACTGGGTGCTCGGCGTGCGGCCGGAGCACATGACGCCGCAGCCGGGCGTCGCGCACGCGACGCTGCCGGTCGACTCGTGCGAACTGCTCGGTGCGGACAACCTCGCGCACGGCCGCTGGGGCAATCACGACGTCGCAGTGCGGCTGCCGCATGCGGATCGTCCGGCGCGCGGCACGGCCCTGGGCGCCGCGCTGCCTGCGCACCGGCTGCACTTCTTCGATCCCGAGACCGGCAAGCGTGCCGGCTGAACCTGACGAACGCGTGACGAGGCTCACGATGACAACCCGCTCCGACTGGCCCTATCCGCGCGTCGTCGCCCATCGCGGCGGCGGCACGCTCGCGCCGGAAAACACGCTCGCCGCACTCGACGAAGGCGCGCGGCGCGGTCACCGGATGGTCGAATTCGACGCGAAGCTGTCCGCCGACGATGTGACCTTCCTGCTGCACGACGACACGGTCGACCGCACGTCGAACGGCAGCGGCGCGGCCGCGGGCATGCGTTATGCGGCGCTGGCCGCGCTCGACGCGGGCGCGTGGTTCGACGCGCGCTTCGCGGGCGAGCGGATGCCGACGTTCGAGGCGGCGGCCGCGCGCTGTATCGCGCACGGGCTCGCCGCGAACGTCGAGATCAAGCCGTGCCCGGGCCGCGAACGCGACACCGGCCGCCGGGTGGCTGCCGACGCGGCCGCGTACTGGCACGGCGCGGCCGTGCCGCCGCTGCTGTCGTCGTTCTCGTTCGACGCGCTTGAACAGGCGCGCGCCGTCGCGCCCGCGTTGCCGCGCGGGATGCTGTACGACGCGATTCCGGATGACTGGCACGCGCAGGTCGGCGCGCTCGATTGCGTGTCGCTGCACGCCAACCACAACGCACTCGACGAACCGCTCGTGCGCGCGATCAAGGCCGCCGGGCTGCGCATCCTGGTGTACACGGTGAACGACCTCGCGCGGGCACGCGAACTCGCGCGCTGGGGCGTCGATGCCGTCTGCACGGACCGCATCGACCTGATCGCACACGATGCGCTGGACGACATCGACGTCGTCTGACGGCCATGGCCGGGCTGGCCTCCGGTGAAACCCTTGCGCGGAACGTGCCTGATGCGAAAAAACGACGCCCCGACGGGATTCCCGCCGGGGCGTTTTGCATCGTGGAGACGTTACGCCAGGAAAAATCCGCTACAAATTGCAGCAGGATTAACCATTCCCCAAATATTCGACTACGCTTAGAAGCGGTAGCCGACGTTGAGGTACGTGACGATCGGGTTGAGCGAGATATGGGCTTTCGACGTCTCGGTCAGCGTGCCGACCGGCGTGCGGCGGGCCGTCGTGAAGGTCGCGGTGACGCTGACCGGGATGTACGACAGCGACAGGCCCGCGAACCAGTGTTTCGTGAAGTTGTACGTGAAGCCGGCGTTGAAGACGGGCGCCCACTGGTTGCTGGTGGTCGCGCTGGTCGGGCCGCCGAGCACGCCGTTTTCGAACGCGCCGTTGGTGATCTTCGCGCCGGTGAACCAGACATACGTGGCGCCGATGCCGACATACGGACGGAACTTCGCGTTGGCGTCGTTGAAGTGGTAGCGAAGCAGCAGGGCTGGGCTCCACTGGTACGCACGGCCGAGTACGCCGAACTTTTCGAACTGACCCTTGCCGGTAATGTCGAACTTCGGCGGGATCCCCATGACGAGCTCGGTGGAGATGTGGTCGGTGACGAAGTAACCCGCTGCGAGCCCCAGCGTATCGGCGTCGTTGATGCCGGCGCCGGTGTTGGGAATCGACTGATTGATGGGCGTGCCGCCTACGCCGTAGACGAACAGCGGATCGCTGCTGTCCTGCGGCGAAAGGTGCAGCCAGCCGGTGCTGACGTAGAAATCACCTGCAGATTGTGCGTGTGCCGTACCGCCCGCAACTGCGAATGCGAGCGCTGCGGCCCCCGTAATGGCCAGTTTTCGTTTCATTGTGTCTCCTCCGATCAAAGGCGTGCTCATTATGACGACTGCGTTTAAAACCAAACAAGCTCGCAAGTTAGAGCTTTCTCCCTAGGATTCGCACGACCGTACGCTTCCGCGCCCCGCAGGGACAGGCATTCTACGCAGATGCGTAATTTCGGACCTCCGGGTATTTCCTAACGCGTTCAAACGGACATTCAGCATGGCACGGTTAGCACGACTCTACGTTCCCGACCAGCCGCAGCACGTGATACTGCGCGGCCTGGATCAGCAACCCGCGTTCGTCGACGACCAGGACTACGAGCTTTTCATCGATTGTCTGAAGGCCGCGGCACGCGATCACCACCTGTCGGTGCATGCCTATGTGCTGCTCCCGCGGCAGGTGCAACTTCTCGTGACGCCGAGCGACGAGGCGAGCCTGCCGAAGGCGATGCAGGCGGTCGGCCGGCGCTACGTCGCCCATTTCAACCGGCGGTACTCGCGCCGCGGCACGCTGTGGGAAGGCCGCTATCGCGCGACGGTCATCGAAGGCGAGCGCTACTTCCTGCTCGCGAGCCGCGTGGTCGAGATGAGCCCGGTGCGCGCGCAGCTGGTCGCGACGCCCGACGCCTATCGTTGGTCGAGCTACCGGCACCACGTCGGGCTCACCGTCGACAGTCTGATCACCGACCATCCGCTCTACTGGGCGCTCGGCAACACGCCGTTCGACCGTCAGCGCGCGTACAAGGAGCTGTGCGAGCAGCCGCTCGACGAGCGGCAGGCCGATCAACTCCAGCAGGCGACGCTGAAGGGATGGGTACTCGGCGGCGAGAACTACCGCGAGTGGGCGGCGCGCACCGCGAATCGCCGCGTGTCGCCGCTGCCGCGCGGACGCCCCAGAAAGGTGCGTGAAAACACGCCGCCGATCCAGCAGTAAAGCGGGAGAAGCGGACCACGAGGCGGCGCTGCGGGCGCCGCTTCTTTTTGCACCAAAACGATACGGCCCCAATAAAACAGCACCAGATCGAGGCATGCGTTTAATTGGGGTTCAATCAAGCGGTTTTTGTTGCTATTCCTTTGATTCGTCGCGTATATTCCGAATTCCGGTGGCCCCGGGCGAAGTTCGCCCATCCACTGTCGGCCGTGCCGTCTCCCGTCGGGAGCGGGAACGACGGCAACAAAAAAATGGTTCAACGGCCCTCGAGGCCCCTTTACGACGGTGTCCCCATGAACGACCACCAGCAGCCGCTCGCCGCGGTGCCCGCCGCACAAGGTCTGTACGACCCGCAAAACGAACACGACGCCTGTGGCGTCGGCTTCGTCGCTCACATCAAGGGCAAGAAGAGCCACGAGATCATTCAGCAGGGTCTGAAGATCCTCGAGAACCTCGATCACCGCGGCGCGGTCGGTGCCGATCCGCTGATGGGCGACGGCGCGGGCATCCTGATCCAGATTCCGGACGCGTTCTATCGCGAGGAAATGTCGAAGCAGGGCGTGACGCTGCCGCCGGCCGGAGAATATGGGGTCGGGATGATCTTCCTGCCGAAGGAAAACGCATCGCGTCTCGCGTGCGAGCAGGAGCTCGAGCGGACGGTGCGCGCCGAAGGCCAGGTCGTGCTCGGCTGGCGCGACGTGCCGGTCGACCATGCGATGCCGATCTCGCCGACGGTCAAGGCGAGCGAGCCGCTGATCCGCCAGATCTTCATCGGCCGCGGCAAGGACATCATGGTGACCGACGCGCTCGAGCGGAAGCTGTACGTGATCCGCAAGACCGCGAGCCACCGCATCCAGGCGCTGAAGCTCAAGCACGGCAAGGAATACTTCGTGCCGTCGATGTCGGCGCGCACGGTCGTCTACAAGGGGCTGCTGCTCGCGGGCCAGGTCGGCGTGTACTACCGCGACCTGCAGGACGAGCGCGTCGTGTCTGCGCTCGCGCTCGTGCACCAGCGCTTCTCGACCAACACGTTCCCGGCGTGGGAACTGGCTCACCCGTACCGGATGATCGCGCACAACGGCGAGATCAACACCGTGAAGGGCAACGTGAACTGGCTGAACGCGCGTACCGGCGCGATCGCGTCGCACGTGCTCGCCGACGACCTGCCGAAGCTGTGGCCGCTGATCTACCCGGGCCAGTCGGACACCGCATCGTTCGACAACTGTCTCGAACTGCTGGTGATGGCCGGCTACCCGCTCGTGCACGCGGTGATGATGATGATCCCGGAAGCGTGGGAACAGCACACGCTGATGGACGAGAACCGCCGCGCGTTCTACGAGTACCACGCCGCGATGATGGAGCCGTGGGACGGCCCCGCCGCGATCGCGTTCACCGACGGCCGCCAGATCGGCGCGACGCTCGACCGTAACGGCCTGCGTCCGGCGCGCTACATCGTCACGGACGACGACCTCGTCATCATGGCGTCGGAAGCCGGCACGCTGCCGATCCCCGAATCGAAGATCGTCAAGAAGTGGCGCCTGCAGCCGGGCAAGATGTTCCTGATCGACATGGAGCACGGCCGCATCATCGACGACAAGGAGCTCAAGGACAACCTCGCGAACGCGAAGCCGTACAAGAGCTGGATCGACGCCGTGCGCATCAAGCTCGACGAGATCGAGCCGAAGGCCGAGGAAGTCGCGGCCGGCCGCACGCAGGGCGCCGCGCTGCTCGACCGCCAGCAGGCGTTCGGCTATACGCAGGAAGACCTGAAGTTCCTGATGGCGCCGATGGCGCAGCAGGGCGAGGAAGCCGTCGGCTCGATGGGCAACGACTCGCCGCTCGCGGTGATGTCGAACAAGAACAAGACGCTCTATCACTACTTCAAGCAGCTGTTCGCGCAGGTCACGAACCCGCCGATCGACCCGATCCGCGAGAACATGGTGATGTCGCTCGTGTCGTTCATCGGCCCGAAGCCGAACCTGCTCGACACCAACAACATCAACCCGCCGATGCGTCTCGAAGTGTCGCAGCCGGTGCTCGACTTCAAGGACATCGCGAAGATCCGCGCGATCGACCAGTACACGGGCGGCAAGTTCAGCGCGTACGAACTGAACATCTGCTATCCGGTCGCATGGGGCAAGGAAGGCATCGAGGCGCGCCTCGCGTCGCTGTGCGCGGAAGCCGTCGACGCGGTGAAGTCGGGCTACAACATCCTGATCGTGTCGGACCGCAAGACGGACGCCGAGCACGTCGCGATCCCGGCGCTGCTCGCCACGTCGGCGATCCACACGCACCTCGTCCAGCAAGGGCTGCGCACGAGCACGGGCCTCGTCGTCGAGACGGGCTCCGCACGTGAGACGCACCACTTCGCACTGCTCGCGGGCTACGGCGCGGAAGCCGTGCACCCGTACCTCGCGATGGAAACGCTCGCGCAGATGGCCGAGGGGCTGCCGGGCGACCTGTCGCCGGAGAAGGCCGTCTACAACTTCACGAAGGCGGTCGGCAAGGGCCTGCAGAAGGTGATGTCGAAGATGGGCATCTCGACGTACATGTCGTACACGGGCGCGCAGATCTTCGAAGCGCTCGGCCTGTCGAGCGACCTCGTCGAGAAGTACTTCAAGGGCACGGCATCGAAGGTCGGCGGCATCGGCCTGTTCGAGGTCGCGGAAGAAGCGATCCGCCTGCACCGCGATGCATTCGGCGACAACCCGGTCCTGCGCGACATGCTCGACGCGGGCGGCGAGTACGCGTATCGCGTGCGCGGCGAAGACCACATGTGGACGCCGGACTCGATCGCGAAGCTCCAGCACGCGACGCGCAGCAACTCGTACCAGACGTACAAGGAATACGCGCACCTGATCAACGACCAGACCAAGCGTCACATGACGTTCCGCGGCCTGTTCGAGTTCAAGGTCGAGCCGACCAAGGCGATCCCGATCGAAAACGTCGAGCCGGCGAAGGAAATCGTGAAGCGCTTCGCGACCGGCGCGATGTCGCTCGGTTCGATCAGCACCGAAGCGCACGCGACGCTCGCGATCGCGATGAACCGGATCGGCGGCAAGTCGAACACCGGCGAAGGCGGCGAGGACGAGAAGCGCTACCGCAACGAACTGCGCGGCATTCCGATCAAGGCGGGCGAGACGCTGAAGTCGGTGATCGGCGACGAGATCGTCAGCGACATTCCGCTGAAGGACGGCGATTCGCTGCGCTCGAAGATCAAGCAGGTCGCGTCGGGCCGCTTCGGCGTCACCGCCGAGTACCTGGCATCGGCCGACCAGATCCAGATCAAGATGGCGCAGGGCGCGAAGCCGGGCGAAGGCGGCCAGCTGCCGGGCCACAAGGTGTCCGAATACATCGGCAAGCTGCGTTACTCGGTGCCGGGCGTCGGCCTGATCTCGCCGCCGCCGCACCACGACATCTACTCGATCGAGGATCTGGCGCAACTGATCCACGACCTGAAGAACGTGAACCCGAGCTCGAGCATCTCGGTGAAGCTGGTGTCGGAAGTCGGTGTCGGCACGGTCGCGGCTGGTGTCGCGAAGGCGAAGGCCGATCACGTCGTGATCGCCGGCCACGACGGCGGCACGGGCGCATCGCCGCTGTCGTCGGTCAAGCATGCGGGCACGCCGTGGGAACTCGGCCTCGCCGAAACGCAGCAGACGCTGGTGCTGAACCGCCTGCGCGGCCGGATCCGCGTGCAGGCCGACGGCCAGATGAAGACGGGCCGCGACGTCGTGATCGGCGCGCTGCTCGGCGCGGACGAATTCGGCTTCGCGACGGCGCCGCTCGTCGTCGAAGGCTGCATCATGATGCGCAAGTGCCACCTGAACACGTGCCCGGTCGGCGTCGCGACGCAGGATCCGGTGCTGCGTGCGAAGTTCAAGGGCCAGCCCGAGCACGTCGTGAACTACTTCTTCTTCGTCGCCGAAGAAGTGCGCGAGATCATGGCGCAGCTCGGCGTCGCGAAGTTCGACGACCTGATCGGCCGTGCCGACCTGCTCGACACGCGCAAGGGCATCGAGCACTGGAAGGCGAAGGGCCTCGACTTCTCGCGCGTGTTCTACCAGCCGGAAGAATGCGAGGACGTCGCGCCGCGTCACGTCGACGTGCAGGATCACGGCCTCGAGCGCGCGCTCGACCACGTGCTGATCGAGAAGGCGAAGGCCGCGATCGAGAACGGCGAGCATGTGTCGTTCATCCAGCCGGTGCGCAACGTGAACCGGACGGTCGGCGCGATGCTGTCGGGCGTGATCGCCAAGAAGCACGGCCACGACGGCCTGGCGGACGACGCGGTGCACATCCAGCTGAAGGGCACGGCCGGCCAGAGCTTCGGCGCGTTCCTCGCGAAGGGCGTGACGCTCGACCTCGTCGGCGACGGCAACGACTACGTCGGCAAGGGCCTGTCGGGCGGCCGGATCATCATCCGTCCGACCAACGACTTCCGCGGCAAGTCCGAGGAAAACATCATCTGCGGCAACACGGTGATGTACGGCGCGATCGAAGGCGAAGCCTTCTTCCGCGGGGTCGCGGGCGAGCGCTTCTGCGTGCGCAACTCGGGCGCGACGGCGGTCGTCGAAGGCACGGGCGACCACGGCTGCGAATACATGACGGGCGGCACGGTCGTCGTGCTCGGCGAAACCGGGCGCAACTTCGCGGCCGGCATGTCGGGCGGTCTCGCGTACATCTACGATCCGGAAGGCACGTTCGCAGCCAAGTGCAACAAGTCGATGGTCGCGCTCGAGCCGGTGCTGCAGCAGGCCGAGCAGGAGCGCACGGTCGACCGCGCACTCTGGCACGAGGGCACGACGGACGAAGCGCTGCTCAAGGGGCTCGTCGAGCGTCATTTCCAGTTCACGGGTTCGCCGCGCGCGAAGTCGCTGCTGGAAAACTGGGACGCGGCGCGCCGCCAGTTCGTGAAGGTGTTCCCGCACGAATACAAGCGCGCGCTGGGCGAGATCGGTGCGAAGAAGGCGGCGAAGGAAGTGCTGGCCGCCTGAGCGACGAACGACATAGCGACTGCCGCGCGCGCATGATTGCCGCGCGCGGCTCCCCCACCCGATACACCGAACAGAAGAGCACCTTATGGGCAAGGCAACCGGTTTTCTGGAGTTCGAACGCCGCCACGAGGCGTACGAAGCACCGCTCACGCGCGTGAAGCACTACAAGGAATTCGTCGCGGCGCTGACCGACGCGGACGCGAAGGTCCAGGGCGCGCGCTGCATGGATTGCGGCATCCCGTTCTGCAACAACGGCTGCCCGGTCAACAACATCATCCCGGACTTCAACGATCTCGTTTACCGCCAGGACTGGCAGCAGGCGATCGAAGTCCTGCACTCGACCAACAACTTCCCCGAGTTCACGGGCCGCATCTGCCCGGCGCCGTGCGAGGCGGCGTGCACGCTGGGGATCAACAACGATCCGGTCGGCATCAAGTCGATCGAGCACGCGATCATCGACAAGGCGTGGGCCGAGGGCTGGGTGAAGCCGCTGCCGGCCGCGCACAAGACGGGCAAGAAGGTCGCCATCGTCGGTTCGGGCCCCGCGGGTCTCGCCGCCGCGCAGCAGCTTGCGCGCGCCGGCCACGACGTGACGGTGTTCGAGAAGAACGATCGCGTCGGCGGCCTGCTGCGTTACGGGATCCCCGACTTCAAGCTCGAGAAGTGGCTGATCGATCGCCGGATGCGCCAGATGGAGGCGGAAGGCGTGACGTTCCGCACGAGCGTGTTCATCGGCAAGGATCCGCTGCCCGAATCGATCGGCAACCTCGCGAAGGAAACCATTTCGCCGGAGAAGCTGAAGGAAGAATTCGACGCGGTCGTGATCGCGGGCGGTTCGGAAACGCCGCGCGACCTGCCGGTGCCGGGCCGCGAGCTCGCCGGCGTCCATTTCGCGATGGACTTCCTGCCGCAGCAGAACCGCGTGAACGCGGGCGACAAGCTCACCGACCAGCTGCTCGCGAAGGGCAAGCACGTGATCGTGATCGGCGGCGGCGATACGGGTTCGGACTGCGTCGGCACGTCGAACCGTCACGGCGCGAAGCAGGTCACGCAGTTCGAGCTGCTGCCGCAGCCGCCGGAAGAGGAAAACAAGCCGCTCGTGTGGCCGTACTGGCCGATCAAGCTGCGCACGTCGTCGTCGCACGAGGAAGGCTGCGAGCGCGACTGGGCGGTCGCGACGAAGCGTCTCGAAGGCAAGAACGGCAAGGTCGAGAAGCTGATCGCGGTGCGCGTCGAGTGGAAGGACGGCAAGATGCAGGAAGTGCCGGGCTCCGAGTTCGAGATGAAGGCCGACCTCGTGCTGCTCGCGATGGGCTTCACGCAGCCGGCGGCGCCGGTGCTCGACGCGTTCGGCGTCGCGAAGGACGCGCGCGGCAATGCGCGTGCGGCGACCGAAGGCGAGCGCTCGTACTACACGTCGGTCGACAAGGTGTTCGCGGCAGGCGACATGCGTCGCGGCCAGTCGCTCGTCGTGTGGGCGATCCGCGAAGGCCGCCAGTGCGCGCGCTCGGTCGATGCGTACCTGATGGGGCATTCGGAACTGCCGCGCTGACCTGAAGCGCGCAAGCGGGTTTCGATGGAAGCCGGGCGTCCGAGAGGGCGCCCGGTTTTTTTTCGGGCCAGCAGTCTCCGGCCTGCGGCGGGGCATCCGGCTGTTGCGACGCAGCCCCCATTTTCCCGAAGCGTCGCCTAACCTGATCGCATCGGGTATTGATTTTCTGCGATTCCGCTTCCTTTCGTTTTGTAATGATTCGTGAAAACTGTCATATCATGTCGCCCCTCCGGCCGCATTCGCTCGGCGGCCGGATATGACTGACCGCATTTACAAGGACTCTGAATGGAAGCATTCGTGCAAGGGCTGATCGACGCCGTCAACGGCGTGCTGTGGAACTACGTGCTGATCGCGCTGCTGCTCGGCGCCGGCGCGTGGTTCACGTTGCGGTTCCGGATGATCCAGCTGAAGGCGCTGTTCCTCAGCATGAAGCTGGTCGGCAGCAAGGGCGAGCCGGGCAGCATCTCGTCGTTCCAGGCGTTCGCGACCGGGCTCGCGAGCCGCGTCGGCACCGGCAACATCGCCGGCGTCGCGGTCGCGCTGACGGTCGGCGGCCCGGGCGCGATCTTCTGGATGTGGATGACGGCGCTCGTCGGGATGTCGTCCGCGTTCGTCGAGGCGACGCTCGCGCAGATCTTCAAGGTGTCGCACGCGGACGGCAGCTATCGCGGCGGCCCCGCGTACTACATCCAGACGGGCCTGCGCTCGCGCGGCTTCGGCGTGCTGTTCTCGCTGTCGCTGATCCTCGCGTTCGGCTTCGTGTTCAACGCGGTGCAGGCCAACGCGATCGCCGATGCGTTCCATACGTCGTTCGGCTGGAGCCGCGCGACGGTCGGCGTGGGCCTCGTGCTGCTCACCGCGCCGCTGATCTTCGGCGGGATTCGCCGCATCGCGTCGGTCGCGCAGGTGATCGTGCCGGTGATGGCGATCGGCTATCTCGCGCTGGCCGTCTACGCGGTCGCGACGCACGTCGCGCTCGTGCCGGATGTGCTCGCACTGATCGTGAAGAGCGCGTTCGGGCTCGAGCAGGCGGCCGGCGGCCTGACCGGCTATGCGCTCAGCCAGGCAGTCGCGATGGGCGTGAAGCGCGGGCTGTTCTCGAACGAGGCCGGCATGGGCAGCGCGCCGAACGCGGCCGCGACCGCGAGCGTCCGGCATCCGGTCGTGCAGGGGCTGATCCAGATGCTCGGCGTGTTCGTCGACACGATCGTGATCTGCAGCGCGACCGCGTTCGTGATCCTGCTGTCGGGCCAGTACGAGCTCGGCACCGGCATGGAGGGCGCGGCGCTCACGCAGCGCGCGATCGCGAGCCACGTCGGCGGCTGGGGCGGCATCTACATGGCCGTCGCGATCTTCTTCTTCGCGTACTCGTCGGTGATCGGCAACTACGCGTATGCGGAGGGCAACGTCGAGTTCATCACGAAGCGGCGCGGCGTGCTGCCGCTGTTTCGCGTCGCGGTGCTCGGGATGGTGATGTTCGGCAGCGTCGGGCAATTGCCGCTCGTGTGGGCGATGGCCGATACGAGCATGGGGCTGATGGCGATCATCAACCTGGTCGCGATCCTTGCGCTCGGCAAGTATGCGCATGCCGCGTGGCGCGACTATCGCGAGCAGCGCGCGCAGGGCATCGCCGAGCCGGTGTTCACGCGCAACACGATTCCCGAGCTCGCCGGCGTGCTGGCGGGCGACGTGTGGGGCGAGCACGGCCCGCTGCCGCAGCGCCGGGCTTCGGCCGAAGCGGCGGCAGCGACGGTGGCAGAAACGGTGCCGGAAGCGCGCGTGGCGGTGCGCGAGTCATGAACGCCGACCGGCTGCGTGCGTTCGTCGCGCTGATGCCCGATCCGGCATCGCGCGACGCGCTGCACGCATTGCCGGTCACCCGCGGCGCGCGGCGCACGCTGCCCGCGCAACTGCACGTGACGCTCGCGTTCATCGGCGCGATCGAACGCGCACGATGCGACGCGCTGACCGCGCGCCTGCCGGCGCTCGCGGCCGCGCATGCGCTGCCGTTGCAGCCGGTCGAGCGGATCGCGTGGTGGCCGAGTCTGCCGCGCGCGAGGCTGATCGTCGCGGAACTGGCGGCCGATCCGGCCTGTGCGGCGCTGAATGCGGACTTGGCGGCGTTGCTGCGCGAGCTCGGCGTGCCGGCCGACCGCCGGCCGTTCCGGCCGCACGTGACGCTCGCGCGGCTGCCGCGCGATGCGGACGGTCAGCCGGCCCACGGCGGCGCGACCGGCCGGCCGGTCGCGCTGCGCTTCGACGCGCTGACGCTGTTCGAAAGCCGGCTGTCGCACGAAGGTGTGTCGCACGTGCCGATCGTATCGGTGCCGATTGCGCCGGCGGCACGGGAACGCGGATAGGAAACGGAGAGAAAGCCGGCGCAGCATGCGCCGGCTTTTTGTTTGCCGCCGTTACGCGGCGACCTTGTCGTCGTCGTTCACGCGCTCGACGTTGATCGTGCCGACGTGGAACGCGGCGAGCGATTCGCGGTGCGCGATGCTGACGATCGCGGCCTTCGGCAGCCGCTCGGCGAACAGGTGATAGAGCCGCGCTTCGTTGTCGGCGTCGAGCGCGCTCGTCGCTTCGTCGAGGAACAGGAAGTCCGGCTTGTGCAGCAGCACGCGCGCGCCGGCGAGACGCTGCTGTTCGCCCGGCGACAGCACGCGCGTCCAGTGGCCGGTCTCGTCGAGGCGCTCGACGTAGTCTTCGAGACGGCACGCGCGCAGCGCGTCGCGGCACGCGTCGTCGGTGAACGCATCGGGCGCGGCCGGATAGGTGAGCGCGGCCTTCAGCGTGCCGATCGGCAGATAGCTGGTTTGCGGCACGAACATCATCCGCGCGCCGACGGGCGCGTCGATCGCACCGTCGCCGAACGGCCAGAGGCCCGCGAGCGCGCGCATGAACGTGCTCTTGCCGGAGCCCGACTTGCCGATCACGAGCCAGCGCGAGCCCGGCTCGATCGTCACGCTGCCGATGTTCGCCAGCGCGTTGCCGTTCGGCAGCGCGAGCTTCAGCGACGACGTCGACAGCTTCGCCGCATCGACGTAGTGCAGGTTGATGCCGCCGTGCTCGGTCGCGGGCGACAGGCTTTCCTTCAGGTGCGACGTGCCCATCACGCGCTTGAATTCACGCAGACGGTTGACGGTCGCGCGCCATTCGACGAGGGTCGAGTAACTGTTGATGAACCACGAGAACGAATCGCTGACGGTGCCGAACGCGGACGAGATCTGCATCAGCACGCCGAACGAGAACGCGCCCGCGAAGTAGCGCGGCGCCGCGACGACGAGCGGGAAGATGATCGCAATCTGCCCGTAGAAGCTCAGCACGAACGTGAGACGCTTCGTGTACTTCATCACGCGCCACCAGTTGTCGCGGATGCGCATGAACAGCGTCTGCGCGTTGGCCGTCTCGGTTTTCTCGCCGTCGTAGAACGCGATCTGCTCGGCGTTCTCGCGCACGCGGATCAGGCCGAAACGGAAGTCGGCCTCGACGCGCTGCTGCTGGTAGTTGATCGACACGAGCGGGTGGCCGACCTTCTGGATGATCAGCGAGCCGACCACCGCGTACAGCGCGGCCGCCCACACCATGTAGCCGGGAATCGTGATCGGCGTCGCGCCGAGCGAGAACGTCAGCGCGCCCGCGAGCGACCACAGGATCGTGATGAACGACACGAGCGTGACGACCGTCGACAGCAGATCGAGCGACAGCGCGAGCGTCGTCGTCGCGAACGACTGGAGGTCGTCGGTGATCCGCTGGTCGGGGTTGTCGGCCAGGCGGTCGCGTTCGATCCGGTAGAACGCGCGATCGCCGAGCCACTGGCCGAGAAAGCGGTCGGTGAGCCACTGGCGCCAGCGGAACCCGAGCATCTGGCGCAGGTAGCGGCCATACACGGCGAGGATGATGAAGCCGAACGCGAGCGCGGAGAACTGCATCAGCAGGTTCGGGAAGTCGTGGACGTTCTTCGACTGCAACGCGTTGTAGAACGCCGCGTTCCACTTGTTCAGCTTCACGTTGATCCAGACCACGCAGAGGTTCATCGCGATGATCGCTAGCAGCAGCCCCCACGCGACTTTCCATTCGGACGACACCCAGTAGGGTTTGATGAGGCTCCATGCGGATACCGGGCGCTCGTCCTGCGGCGCGGCGGAGGCGGAGCGGACGGGATCGATCGATTGGGTCATGTGCTTCCTGATGAGTAGCCGGCGCGGGCCGGGCGAAGCCGGGCGCGCGCCGCGATACGGCATGCCGGCACGGGGTGCCGACCGACGGCGGGCGTCCGGATGGTGGCCCGCGCGTCTTAAACGGCACTTAAGACCGGCGGTGACGCGGCAACCGGCCGCTCGCGCGGCCGGCCTGCGGGCATTGTGCCAGAGCGGCGCGGCACGACGGCGAATTTGCCGCATGGGGGACAGTTTGCGGCGCTTTCCGCTTTTATGGTCTAATGGCCGACGACGAAACAGGGGTGCTTCGAGCGCGGCCGACGGGTAGTTCCCGGCAACGCGGCGAGGCTGAGAAAGACCCTTCGCACCCGATCCGGGTAATACCGGCGAGGGAAGTTTCTGATCCCGCCGGGCCGCGCTGGCTGCCATCCCACATGGTCAGCGCCCGAGTCCCGCCCGGCCGGCCTTTGCTGCCGGTTTCGTCCTTTTGGGTACGCGCTTCGCGCGTTACGGAAGGAATGATGACCGCTCAATCTTCAGTCTTTTGCGCTGTTCCCGATTCGCCGTCGTGTGCGTCCGCACGGGGCGGTGCGCGTGCGCCGACGTTCGTCGTGCATGCCCGCGCGATGAGCGGGGAGGGCGCGCGATGAACGTCCCCGCTTCGAGCGTCCATGGTTCCCGGCCGGATTTCGCGGTACTCGGCGGCGGCCTCGTCGGCCGCCTGATCGCATGGCGGCTCGCGGGCGACGGGCATCGCGTCGCGCTGTACGAGCGCGGCGGCCCGGACGGCGAGCAGTCGGCTGCATGGATCGCCGCCGCGATGCTCGCGCCGCTCGCCGAAGCGGCGAGCGCCGAACTGCTGATCACGGAGCTCGGCGCCGCGTCGCTCGCGCGCTGGCCGCAATGGCTCGCCGAGTTGCCCGAACCGGTGTTCTTCCAGCATCACGGCACGCTCGTCGTCTGGCATCACGCGGATCGCGCGGAGGCGCCGCTGTTCGAGCGGCGCGTGCGCGCGAACGCGCCGGCCGAGCTGTTCGACGGCGGTTTCGTCGCGCTGGCCGGCGCGCAGGTCGACGCGGCGGAGCCCGCGCTCGCCGGGCGCTTCGCGCGCGGGCTGATGCTGCCGCGCGAAGGACAGCTCGACAACCGGCAGGCGCTGCACGCGCTCGCGGCGGGCCTCGCGCAACGCGGCGTCGAGCTGCACTGGCACGCGACGATCGACGACGCGAACCGGCCCGACGCGCATTTCACGATCGACTGCCGCGGGCTCGGCGCCAAATCCGCGCTGCCGGCGCTGCGCGGCATCCGCGGCGAGGTTGCGCGCGTGCGGGCGCCCGGCATCGGCCTCACGCGGCCCGTGCGACTGCTGCATCCGCGCTATCCGCTGTACATCGCGCCGAAGCAGGACGACCTGTACGTGATCGGCGCGACCGAGGTCGAGGGCGAGGACATGTCGCCCGTCAGCGTGCGCTCCGCGCTCGAACTGCTGAGCGCGGCGTTCTCCGTGCATCCGGCCTTCGGCGAGGCGCGCATCCTCGAACTCAACGCGCAGTGCCGCCCGACGCTGCCCGATCACCGCCCGGCGGTGATCTGGGACGGCGCGACGACGCTGGCCGTCAACGGCCTGTACCGGCACGGCTTCATGATCGCGCCGGAAGTCGCGCATGCGGCGGCCGGCTTCGCGCAAGCCGCGCTCGGCGGCGCGTTCGCCGATGCCGACGCGTTCGACGCGTGGCGCGACGCCGCGCGCTGGCCGACGCTCCTTCATCACCGCGACGACGCGCGCCAGCCGGCCTGAGCGCGCACCGCCGACCGAATTCGATCAAGCCCCATGGACATCCAGATCAACCAACAGACGCTGACGCTGCCCGACGGCGCGACGGTGGCCGACGCGCTCGCCGCGTACGGCGCGCGGCCGCCGTACGCGGTCGCGCTGAACGGCAATTTCGTCGCGCGCACGCAGCATGCGGCGCGCGCGCTTGCGGCGGGCGACAAGCTCGACGTGGTGCACCCCGTCGCGGGCGGCTGAGCGCCGCCGGTCCGCCCACGCTCTTCCAGGAAAACGACATGACGTCCCTCACTTCCGCCGACGCGCTCACGCTCTACGGCGAAACCTTCGCAAGCCGCGTGCTGCTCGGCACGTCGCGCTATCCGTCGCTGCAGTCGCTGTCCGATTCGATCGCCGCGTCGCGTCCCGGGATGGTGACGGTCGCGCTACGCCGCCAGATGACCGGCGGCACCGCCGAAGCCGGCTTCTTCGACCTGCTCAAGCGCCACGCGGTGCCGCTGCTGCCGAACACGGCGGGCTGCCAGACCGTCGCCGAAGCGGTGACGACCGCGCACATGGCGCGCGAGGTGTTCGACACCGACTGGATCAAGCTCGAGCTGATCGGCGACGACTACACGCTGCAGCCCGACCCGGTCGGCCTGATCGAGGCCGCCGCGCAACTGGTCAAGGACGGCTTCAAGGTGCTGCCGTACTGCACCGAGGATCTCGTGATCGGCCGGCGCCTGCTCGATGCCGGCTGCGAGGCGCTGATGCCGTGGGGCGCGCCGATCGGCACCGGCAAGGGCGTCGTGAACCCGTACGGGCTGCGCGTGCTGCGCGAGCGGCTGCCGGACGTGCCGCTGATCGTCGATGCCGGGCTCGGCGTGCCGTCGCACGCATGCCAGGTGATGGAATGGGGCTTCGACGGCGTGCTGCTGAACACGGCCGTGTCGCAGGCCACGCACCCGGAAATCATGGCGCGGGCGTTCGCGCAGGGCGTCGAGGCCGGCCGTGCGGCCTACCTCGCCGGGCCGATGGATGCGCGCGAGACCGCGCACGCGAGCACGCCGGTCGTCGGGATGCCGTTCTGGCATCAGGACGGGGGCGGCGCATGAGCGCGCGCTTCGCCGACGCGTTCTGGCCGCCGGCCGACGAGCTGGCCGAAGCGGCCGAACGGATTCGCGCACGCCTCGGCGACTGGCCAACCGCCCCGACGCCGTGGCGGCTCTGCGTGGCGGCGCCCGACGTGCCGGCCGACGGCGACGTGCTGATCGTCTCGGCCGGCGACCGTGCCGCGCAGGCGCGTGCGTCCGCCGTGTCGCGCCCTGCATCGCCGGACGCCGTCGCGATCGAATTCGACGAGCGCGGCGCGACATTGCATGCCGCAGGCGTGCGCCACGCGCTGCAAGCCGCGCATCCGCTCGCCGACGACTGGATCGCGGCGCTGGCCGCGTTCCTCGACTGCGGTTTCGCGCCGGTCGACGCGCTCGTGCTCGCGCTCGCGTGGCGCGACGGCGACGAAACCCGCGATGCGGAC
Organism: Burkholderia sp. SR8; assembly: GCF_052851275.1. NCBI lineage: Bacteria > Pseudomonadati > Pseudomonadota > Betaproteobacteria > Burkholderiales > Burkholderiaceae > Burkholderia > Burkholderia sp. SR8. The sequence goes on along the minus strand of NZ_JAULUC010000024.1, from coordinate 35,385 downwards.
GTGGACGCCGACGCGTGGCCGGTCGATGCCGCGCGGTTCCCGCGCGTTGCCGGCCTCGCCGCCGCGCCCGAGCCCGCATTCCCGCCGTGCCCGGCGCAGCTCGGCCTTTATCCGGTCGTTCCCGACGCCGAATGGGTCGAGCGCGTGCTCGGCTGCGGCGTGCGCACCGTGCAGCTGCGCGTGAAAGGCGCGAGCCCCGACGCGCTGCGCGAGGAAATCGCACGGGCGGTCGCGGCCGGTCGCCGCTATCCCGATGCGCGCGTGTTCGTCAACGATCACTGGCAGATCGCGGTAGAAGAGGGGGCGTACGGCGTACATCTGGGTCAGGAAGACCTGGAGACGGCCGATCTCGCGGCGATCGCGCGCGCCGGCCTGCGGCTCGGGCTGTCGAGCCACGGCTATTACGAGATGCTGCGGGCGTTGCACGAGCGTCCGAGCTATCTGGCGCTCGGCCCGGTCTACGCGACCGCGACCAAGTCCGTCGCCGCCCCGCCGCAGGGCCTCGCACGGATTACGCGCTATGCGCGCTTCGCCTGCGCGCGGGCGCCGCTCGTCGCGATCGGCGGCGTGGGGCTCGACGCGCTGCCGGCCGTCCTGGCGACGGGCGTCGGCAGCGTCGCGGTGGTCAGTGCGGTCACCGGCGCCAGCGATTATCGGGCGGCGATTGTTGCGTTGCAGCAATGTTTTGCCCGACAATTTGACAATCATTGACCGCAGGGCCCGGAACGGCTTCACGACATCATTCCAATGCAGGCCCTATAATTCGGCGTTCTGCGTAAAAGGACTGTCAGCTCCGTGAGCCCCACTCCTACCGACACACTGCTGGAACTTCGCGACGTCGACTTCGGCTATGGCGAGCGCCTCGTCCTGTCGAACCTGAACTTGCGCTTCGGGCGCGGCCAGGTCGTCGCCGTCATGGGCGGGTCGGGCTGCGGCAAGACGACCGTGCTGCGCCTGATCGGCGGCCTCGTGCGCGCGAACCGCGGCCAGGTGCTGTTCGACGGCGCCGACGTCGGCGCGCAGACGCGCGACGGCCTGTACGCGCTGCGCCGCAAGATGGGCATGCTGTTCCAGTTCGGCGCGCTCTTCACCGACATGTCGGTGTTCGAGAACGTCGCGTTCGCGCTGCGCGAACACACCGACCTGCCCGACGACCTGATCCGCGACCTCGTGCTGATGAAGCTGAACGCGGTCGGCCTGCGCGGCGCGCGCGATCTGATGCCGTCCGAGGTATCGGGCGGGATGGCGCGCCGCATCGCGCTCGCGCGTGCGATCGCGCTCGATCCGCAGCTCATCATGTACGACGAGCCGTTCGCGGGCCTCGATCCGATCTCGCTCGGCATTACCGCGAACCTGATCCGCACGCTGAACCAGGCGCTCGGCGCGACGTCGATCCTCGTCACGCACGACGTGCCGGAATCGTTCGCGATCGCCGATTACGTGTATTTTCTGGCCAATGGCGGCGTGCTCGCGCAGGGGACGCCCGACGAGCTGCGCGCATCGACCGATCCGAGCGTGCGCCAGTTCATCGACGGCGCGCCGGACGGCCCGTACAAATTTCATTACACGAGCCCGCCGCTGGCGGCGGATTTCGGGCTCGGCGGAGGGCGCGCATGATCAGCGCGATCGGACGTTACGTCATCGGCGGCCTCGAGCGCGCGGGCTACGGCACGCGGCTGTTCGTGCGCCTCGTGCTGGAATTCTTCCCGCTGCTGCGCCGGCCGCGGCTCGTCACGAAGCAGATCCACTTCCTCGGCAATTATTCGTTCGTGATCGTTGCCGTGTCGGGGCTGTTCGTCGGTTTCGTGCTCGGGCTGCAGGGCTATTACACGCTGAACCGCTATGGGTCCGAGCAGGCGCTCGGCCTGCTGGTCGCGCTGTCGCTGGTGCGCGAACTCGGCCCGGTCGTCACCGCGCTGCTGTTCGCGGGCCGCGCTGGCACGTCGCTGACGGCCGAGATCGGCCTGATGAAGGCCGGCGAGCAGCTCACCGCGCTCGAGATGATGGCCGTCGACCCGATCAAGACGGTGATCGCACCGCGCCTGTGGGCCGGCATCATCGCGATGCCGCTGCTCGCGGCGATCTTCAACGCGGTCGGCGTGCTCGGCGGCTATTTCGTCGGCGTCGTGCTGATCGGCGTCGATCCGGGCGCGTTCTGGTCGCAGATGCAAAGCGGGGTCCAGGTATGGGCCGACGTCGGCAACGGCGTGATCAAGAGCATCGTGTTCGGGTTCGCCGTGACCTTCATTGCACTGTTTCAAGGGTATGAAGCGAAGCCCACGCCAGAAGGCGTGTCGCGCGCGACGACCAAGACGGTCGTGTTCGCGTCGCTCGCCGTACTCGGCCTCGATTTCCTGCTGACCGCGCTGATGTTCAGCTAAGCCTCAGCCAAGCCAAATTTTGGGATGACGATGAAAAAGACTGCTCTCGACTTCTGGGTCGGCCTGTTCGTGGTGGTGGGCTTCCTTGCGGTGCTGTTCCTGGCGCTCAAGGTCGGCAACATGAGCTCGCTGTCGTTTCAGCCGACCTACTCGGTGAGGATGAAATTCGACAACATCGGCGGACTGAAGCCGCGCGCGGCCGTGAAGAGCGCGGGCGTCGTGGTCGGCCGCGTGAAATCGATCGGCTTCGATACCAACACCTATCAGGCGGTCGTGACGATCGACGTCGACGGCCAATATCAGTTTCCGAAGGATTCGTCCGCGAAGATCCTGACGTCGGGCCTGCTCGGCGAGCAGTACATCGGCCTCGATCCGGGCGGCGACACCGAAATGCTGAAGGCCGGCGATACGATCACGATGACGCAGTCGGCCATCGTGCTCGAGAACCTGATCGGCCAGTTCCTGTACAGCAAGGCAGCCGACGCGGGCGGCGCGAAGCCGGCGGCCGGCGCATCGGCACCGGCGGTACCGGCGGTGCCGGCCGCGCCCGCACCGGTGGCGGTGCCGGCGTCCGCGGTGTCCGGTTCGGCCAGCCAATAACCACACGAGAGAATGACAAGAGGGTAAAGACCATGCAGACGATCCGCATCAGGCACGCCGCGCTCGCCATGGCGGCAGTCGCCGCGTTGAGCGGTTGCGCGACCGTGCAGACGCCGACCAAGGGCGATCCGCTCGAAGGCTTCAACCGGACGATGTACAAGTTCAACGACACGGTCGACACGTACGCGCTGAAGCCGGTCGCGAAGGGTTACCAGTACGTGGTGCCGCAGCCCGTGCGCGACAGCGTGACGAACTTCTTCTCGAACATCGGCGACGTCTACATCGCGGCGAACAACATCGTGCAGCTGCGGATCGCGGACGGCGTCGGCGACATCATGCGCGTCGTGATCAACACGGTGTTCGGCGTCGGCGGCCTGTTCGACGTCGCGACGATCGCGAAACTGCCGAAGCACACGGCCGACTTCGGGATCACGATGGGCCGCTACGGGATGCCGTCGGGGCCGTATCTCGTGCTGCCGCTGCTCGGGCCGAGCACGCTGCGCGACACCGCCGGTCTCGGCGTCGACTACGTCGGCAATCCGCTCACTTACGTGAAGCCGGACGGCCTCAGCTGGGGCCTGTTCGGCGTGAACCTCGTGAACACGCGTGCGAACCTGCTCGGCGCCGGCGACGTGCTGGATGCCGCGGCGCTCGACAAGTACTCGTTCGTGCGCAACGCATACCTGCAGCGCCGGCAGATGCTGATCGACAACGCGCGCGGCGAAGCGTCGACGACGTCGAGCAACGACGCGCTGCCGAAGTACGACCTGCCGGACGACGGCGCGGCACCGGCGGCGGCCGGCGCGGCCGGTACGGCGGGCGCAGCGGCGGTCGGCGGCGCGACGGCGCCGGCCGGCGCGTCGGGCGCGGCCGTTGCTGCGCCGGCATCGGGCGCCGAGGCACCGAACCCGGCGAGCGCGACGAACGTGCCGGCGATGCAGATGACGCCGCCTGCACCGGGCGGCCTGCGCTTCCCGAGCATCAAGCTGCACTGACGAACTTACATTCGTTACAGCCGGAAACGATTCAGTCGGTAGCGTACGCGAACTTGCGCGTAAGCTACCGGCTCCAACCTTCGCATCGACTCTTCATGCAGGTCACTATGATGAAAAAACTGTTCCTGATCCCGGTATTCGCGGCGCTGTTCTCGTTCGGCAGCGCAGCTCACGCGCAAGTCGACCAGTCGAACCCGCAGGCGCTGATCAAGACGGCGACGCAGCAGGTGCTCGACGAGGTCAAGCAGCAGACGATCAAGCAGGGCGACACCAACCGCATCATCTCGATCGTCAACAAGGACATCCTGCCGTACACGGATTTCCGCCGCACGACGCAGCTCGCGATGGGCCGCAACTGGCGCACGGCCACGGCCGAGCAGCAACAGCAGGTTCAGGAGCAGTTCAAGCTGCTGCTGATCCGCACGTATTCGGGCGCACTCGCGCAACTGAAGCCGGACCAGCAGATCCAGTACCCGCCGTTCCGCGCCGATCCGGCCGACACCGACGTCGTCGTGAAGACGGTCGCGATGAACAACGGCCAGCCGGTCCAGATCGACTACCGCCTGTACAAGACGGCCAACGGCTGGAAGGTGTATGACCTGAACGTGCTGGGCGCGTGGCTGATCCAGACGTACCAGCAGCAGTTCAACGAGAAGATCCAGCAAAGCGGTGTGGACGGCCTGATCAAGTTCCTGACGCAGCGCAATCAGGAGCTTGCCGCGGGCAAGCAGGCGTCGTGAGCGGCTTCGCAGCCGCCTCCTCGCTGACCGTCGCGAGCGCGAAGTCCGCGCTCGCGGACGGTCTCGCGCGCATCGCAGCGGGCGCGACCGCCGTCGACTGCGCGGCGCTCACGCAGTTCGACTCGTCCGCGCTCGCCGTGCTGCTCGCATGGCAACGCGCCGCCAAGACGCGCGGCGCAACCCTCGCCATCCTCAATCTCCCTCCGAAGCTCGCCAGCCTCGCACGCGCGTACGGCGTCGACGCCCTCGTCGAAGGCACCGGGCGACATTGACGCTGTCCGACCGAAGCCTGCCGCGCCAGCCGGCGCGCGCACGCTTCAGGCCGCGCGCCCGCGGCGCCGGCTCCACCAGCCGGTTTGCCCTATAATCAAGCGTTTTGCGGGGCTGCCAATCGGCGTCCGGCCCCCATTTTCATTCGCAGCAAGCACAGAATAGGCGTCGCGGCCGTTGCGCCGCGCACAGTCATGTCAGCCATAGAAATCCGTCACGTCAAGAAGCGCTACAAATCGCTTCAGGCGCTCAAGGGCGTCAGCCTGTCGGTCGAGGAAGGCGAGTTTTTCGGTCTGCTCGGCCCCAACGGCGCAGGCAAGACCACGCTCATCAGTATCCTCGCCGGGCTCGCCCGGGCCGATGAAGGCAGTATCGCGGTGCGCGGCCACGACGTCGTCAAGGACTTCCGCGGCGCGCGCCGCGCGCTCGGCGTCGTGCCGCAGGAGCTCGTGTTCGACCCGTTCTTCACCGTCCGCGAGACGCTGCGGATCCAGTCCGGCTATTTCGGGCTGCGCCGCAACGACGACTGGATCGACGAAGTGATGGCCAATCTCGACCTCACCGAGAAGGCTGACGCGAACATGCGCGCGCTGTCGGGCGGGATGAAGCGCCGCGTGCTGGTCGCGCAGGCACTCGTGCACCGGCCGCCCGTGATCGTGCTCGACGAGCCGACCGCCGGCGTCGACGTCGAATTGCGCCAGACGCTGTGGAAATTCATCTCGCGGCTGAACCGCGAGGGCCACACGATCGTCCTGACCACCCATTACCTCGAGGAAGCCGAGTCGCTGTGCGACCGCATCGCGATGCTGCGTCGCGGTGAAGTCGTCGCGCTCGACCGCACCGACGCGCTGCTGCGCCGCTTCGCGGGGCTGCAGCTGTACCTGCGGCTCGCGACGGGCGCGCTGCCGGCCGAGCTGCGCGGGCTGGAAACGGACCCGGCTGCGCGTGCGCCGGGCGAGCACCTGCTGCGCCTCGCAAACTACGACGACGTCGAGCGCATCCTTGCGCAGTGCCGCGCGGCGGGCTGCACGTTCGACGAGATCGAGGTCCGCAAGGCGGATCTGGAGGATGTGTTCGTCCAGGTGATGAACGGAGCTGAAGTCGTCGAGGGACTGGCATGAGCGGTTTTCAAACGCTGTTCTACAAGGAACTGCTGCGTTTCTGGAAGGTGTCGTTCCAGACGGTGTGCGCGCCGATCGTCACGGCGCTGCTGTACCTGACGATCTTCGGCCATGCGCTGTCGGGCCGCGTCGAGGTATATCCGGGCGTCGAGTACGTGAGCTTCCTCGTGCCGGGCCTCGTGATGATGAGCGTGCTGCAGAACGCGTTCGCGAACAGCTCGTCGTCGCTGATCCAGTCGAAGATCACCGGCAACCTCGTGTTCGTGCTGCTGCCGCCGCTGTCCTACCGGGACATCTTCGGCGCGTACGTGCTCGCGTCCGTCGTGCGCGGGCTCGCGGTCGGCGCCGGCGTCTTCGTCGTCACGATCTGGTTTATCCCGATGCATTTCGCGGCGCCGTTGTTCATCATCGCGTTCGCGCTGCTCGGCTCGGCGATCCTCGGCACGCTCGGGCTGATCGCCGGGATCTGGGCCGAGAAGTTCGACCAGCTCGCCGCATTCCAGAACTTCCTGATCATGCCGCTGACGTTCCTGTCCGGCGTGTTCTATTCGACGCACTCGCTGCCGCCCGTGTGGCGCGAGATCTCGCGTCTCAACCCGTTTTTCTACATGATCGACGGCTTCCGTTACGGGTTCTTCGGCGCGTCCGACATCAACCCGTTCGCGAGCCTCGCGATCGTCACCGGTTTCTTCGTGCTGCTCGCGGTGTTCGCGATGCGGCTGCTCGCGACCGGCTACAAACTGCGTCATTGATATCGACGGCAGCGGCCGCCGCGGGCGGCGCGCGCCGACAGGAGCCCCTCATGTTGCCGACTCCCGAACAGGTCAAGCAATACATCGCCGGCGGTCTCGCCTGCACTCATCTGGAAGTCGAAGGCGACGGCCAGCATTTCTTCGCGACGATCGTGTCGGCGGCCTTCGAAGGCAAGCGGCCGATCCAGCGGCACCAGCTCGTCTATGCGGCGCTCGGCGATCGCATGAAGCAGGAAATCCACGCGCTCAGCATGAAGACGCTGACGCCCGCCGAATGGCAGAACGCATAAACCGGAACCACTGAGTGCAAGTCACCGTCAACGAGCGCGACGCCGTCCAGAGCGTCGCCACGGCACACCCGGCCGCCAACGGGGAATCGCAGGGACAGGGGATGGACAAGCTGGTGATTGAGGGTGGTCGCCGGCTGTCGGGCGAGATCGTCGTGTCGGGCGCGAAGAACGCCGCGCTGCCGATCCTGTGCGCGGGCCTGCTCAGCGCCGAGCCGGTCGAGCTCGACAACGTGCCGAACCTGAAGGATGTGCGCACCACGCTGAAGGTGCTGAACCAGATGGGCGTGAAGAGCGAAGCGGACGGCTGCCGCGTGCAGCTCGACGCATCGCGCGTCGACAACCTCGTCGCGCCGTACGAGCTCGTGAAGACGATGCGCGCGTCGATCCTCGTGCTCGGGCCGCTGCTCGCGCGCTTCGGCGAGGCGAAGGTGTCGCTGCCGGGCGGCTGCGCGATCGGCGCGCGTCCGGTCGACCAGCACATCAAGGGCCTGCAGGCGATGGGCGCCGAGATCAGCATCGAGCACGGCTTCATCGAAGCGCGCGCGAAGCGGCTGAAGGGCGCGCGCATCGTGACCGACATGATCACCGTGACGGGCACGGAAAACCTGCTGATGGCGGCGACGCTGGCTGACGGCGAGACGGTGATCGAGAACGCGGCGCGCGAGCCGGAAGTGAGCGATCTCGCACACTTGCTGGTCGCGATGGGCGCGAAAATCGACGGCATCGGCACCGACCGCCTCGTGATCCAGGGCGTCGAGCGGCTGCACGGCGCACGCCATTCGGTGATTCCGGACCGCATCGAGGCCGGCACGTTCCTGTGCGCGGTCGCGGCGGCGGGCGGCGACGTGCTGCTGACGGGCGTGCGCCCGCACATCCTCGACGCGGTGATCGACAAGCTGCGCGAGGCGGGCGTGTCGATCGAGGAAGGCGACAGCTGGCTGCGCGTGAAGATGGACCGCCGCCCGCAGGCGGTGACGATCCGCACGTCGGAATACCCGGCGTTCCCGACCGACATGCAGGCGCAGTTCATGGCCCTCAATTCGGTCGCGACGGGCACCGCGCAGGTCGTCGAGACCATTTTCGAGAACCGCTTCATGCACGTGCAGGAACTGAACCGGCTGGGTGCGAACATCACGATCGACGGCAACACCGCGCTCGTGACGGGCGTCGACAAGCTGTCCGGCGCGAACGTGATGGCGACCGACCTGCGCGCGTCGGCGAGCCTCGTGATCGCCGGGCTGCGCGCCGAAGGCGAAACGCTCGTCGACCGCATCTATCACCTCGATCGCGGCTACGACCGCATGGAAACCAAACTGACCGCCGTCGGCGCGAACGTGCGCCGCCTCTCCGGGAGCCAAGCATGACCGCGCCGCTGACCCTCGCCCTGTCGAAGGGCCGGATTTTCGAGGAAACCCTGCCGCTGCTGGCGGCCGCCGGCGTACAGGTCGCCGAGGATCCGGAAACGTCGCGCAAGCTGATCCTGCCGACGACCGATCCGAACCTGCGCGTGATCATCGTGCGCGCGAGCGACGTGCCGACCTACGTCGAATACGGCGCAGCCGACTTCGGTGTGGCCGGCAAGGACGTGCTGGTCGAGCACGGCGGCTCGGGCCTGTACCAGCCGATCGATCTGAACATCGCACGCTGCCGGATGTCGGTGGCCGTGCCGGCCGGTTTCGACTACGCGAACGCGGTGCGCCAGGGCGCGCGCCTGCGGGTCGCGACCAAGTACGTCGAAACGGCACGCGAACACTTCGCCGCGAAGGGCGTGCACGTCGACCTGATCAAGCTGTACGGCTCGATGGAGCTGGCGCCGCTCGTCGGGCTGGCCGACGCGATCGTCGACCTCGTCAGCTCGGGCGGCACGCTGAAGGCGAACAATCTGGTCGAGGTCGAGGAGATCATGGCGATCTCGTCGCGCCTCGTCGTGAACCAGGCTGCGCTGAAGTTGAAGCGCGCCGCGCTCAAACCGATTCTCGACGCGTTCGAACGCGCGTCGCAGAATGGCAATTGAGCGCATCACCGTAACGGAATTCCCATGGCCATCACCATCCGCAAACTCGATTCGACGAGCGACGGTTTCGACGCCGCGCTGCGTGCGGTGCTCGCGTTCGAGGCGAGCGAGGACGCAGCGATCGAGCAGTCGGTCGCGAAGATTCTCGCCGACGTGAAGTCGCGCGGCGACGCCGCGGTGCTCGAGTACACGAACCGCTTCGACCGGCTGGACGCGCACAGCGTCGCCGCGCTGGAGCTGCCGCAGGACGCGCTGCAGACGGCGCTCGACGGCCTCGCGCCGAAGGCGCGCGCGGCACTGGAAGCCGCTGCCGCGCGTGTGCGGGCGTACCACGAGAAGCAGAAGATCGAGTGCGGCACGCATAGCTGGCAGTACACGGAAAGCGACGGCACGGTGCTCGGCCAGAAGGTCACGCCGCTCGACCGCGTCGGCCTGTACGTGCCGGGCGGCAAGGCCGCGTATCCGTCGTCGGTGCTGATGAACGCGATTCCCGCGCGGGTCGCGGGCGTCGGCGAAATCGTGATGGTGGTTCCGACCCCGGACGGCGTGAAGAACGATCTCGTGCTCGCCGCGGCGCTGCTCGGCGGCGTCGATCGCGTGTTCACGATCGGCGGCGCGCAGGCGGTCGGCGCGCTCGCGTACGGCACCGAGACGGTGCCGGCCGTCGACAAGATCTGCGGGCCCGGCAACGCGTACGTCGCGTCGGCGAAACGCCGCGTGTTCGGCACGGTCGGCATCGACATGATCGCCGGTCCGTCGGAGATCCTCGTGCTGTGCGACGGCACGACCGATCCGAGCTGGGTCGCGATGGACCTGTTCTCGCAGGCCGAACACGACGAGCTCGCGCAGTCGATCCTGCTGTGCCCGGACGCCGCGTTCCTCGAGCGCGTCGAGAAGGCGATCGACGAACTGCTGCCGACGATGCCGCGTCAGGACGTGATCCGCGCGTCGCTCGAAGGCCGCGGCGCGCTGATCAAGGTGCGCGACATGGCCGAAGCGTGCCGGATCGCGAACGACATCGCGCCCGAGCACCTTGAAATCTCCGCGCTGGAGCCGCAGCAATGGGGCCAGCAGATCCGCCACGCGGGCGCGATCTTCCTCGGCCGCTACACGAGCGAAAGCCTCGGCGACTACTGCGCGGGACCGAACCACGTGCTGCCGACGTCGCGCACCGCGCGCTTCTCGTCGCCGCTCGGCGTGTACGACTTCATCAAGCGCTCGAGCCTGATCGAAGTCAGCGCCGAAGGCGCGCAGACGCTCGGCGAGATCGCGTCCGAGCTCGCGTACGGCGAAGGGCTGCAGGCGCACGCGCGCAGCGCCGAACTGCGGATGAAGGGATGACGCGCGCCGGGGCCGATGCCGACGCATCGGCGCCGCTCGACGAGGAGACCCCGCGCGGGGCGGCAGCCGCCGCCTTGCCGACCATTTGACGCCGGTGCGACGCACGCCGGCTTGAGACCATGACGACGCCACAAGACATCATCCGCCGCGACGTGCTCGCGATGACGAGCTACCCGGTGCCCGACGCGAGCGGCTTCGTGAAGCTCGACGCGATGGAGAACCCGTATTCGCTGCCCGCGCCGCTCGCGGCGGCGCTCGGCGAGCGCCTCGCGCAGGTCGCGCTGAACCGCTACCCGGCGCCGCGTCCGGGCGCGCTGCTCGACAAGCTGCGCCGCACGATGGGCGTGCCGGCCGCGTGCGACGTGCTGCTCGGCAACGGCTCGGACGAAATCATCAGCATGATGTCGATGGCGTGCGCGAAACCGGGCGCGAAGGTGCTCGCGCCGGTGCCGGGCTTCGTGATGTACGAACTGTCGGCGAAATTCGCGCAACTCGAATTCGTCGGCGTGCCGCTGAAGGCGGACCTGACGCTCGACACCGACGCGACGATCGCGGCGATCGCCGAGCACCGGCCCGCGCTCGTCTATCTCGCGTATCCGAACAACCCGACCGGCACGCTGTACGACGAAGCCGACGTCGAGCAGATCATCGCGGCCGCGCAGCACAGCCTGATCGTGATCGACGAGGCGTACCAGCCGTTCGCGGAGCGCTCGTGGCTGCCGCGCGCGGCCGAGTTCGACAACGTCGTCGTGATGCGCACCGTATCGAAGCTCGGCCTTGCGGGCATCCGCCTCGGCTATCTGGCCGGGCTGCCCGCGTGGCTGACCGAATTCGACAAGGTGCGCCCGCCGTACAACATCAACGTGCTGACCCAGGCGACCGCCGATTTCCTGCTCGACCACCTCGACGTGCTCGACGCGCAGGCGGCCGAACTGCGGGCGGAACGCACGCGTCTCGCGCAGGCCGTGGCCGCGCTGCCAGGCGCGACGGTGTTCCCGAGCGCCGGCAATTTCCTGCTGGTGCGCGTGCCGGACGCGGCGGCCGTGTTCGATGCATTGCTCACCGAGCGGGTGCTGGTCAAAAACGTGAGTAAAATGCATCCGTTGCTGGCCGAATGCGTGCGGCTGACCGTCGGTTCTCCCGACGAAAACGCGCGCCTGCTGGCTGCCTTGAAACTCGCGCTGCCCGGTTGAGCCGAAGGCGCGGCGGCGCGCGACGATCAGTCCCCATTTACATCAGACTCAATCAAGGAATTGCCATGCGTGTGGCGGAAGTCGTTCGCAATACCAGCGAAACGCAGATCCGTGTGAAGCTCGATCTCGACGGTACGGGCCGGCAGAAGCTGGCCACCGGCGTGCCGTTTCTCGACCATATGCTCGACCAGATCGCGCGGCATGGTCTGATCGATCTCGAGGTCGAAGCGCATGGCGATACGCATATCGACGACCATCATACGGTCGAGGACGTCGGCATCACGCTCGGGCAGGCCGTCGCGAAGGCGATCGGCGACAAGAAGGGCATCCGCCGCTACGGCCATTCGTACGTGCCGCTCGACGAGGCGCTGTCGCGCGTCGTGATCGACTTCTCGGGCCGCCCGGGTCTCGAATTCCACGTGCCGTTCACGCGTGCGCGGATCGGCACGTTCGACGTCGACCTGTCGATCGAATTCTTCCGCGGGTTCGTGAACCACGCGGGCGTCACGCTGCATATCGACAACCTGCGCGGGATCAACGCGCACCACCAGCTCGAAACGGTGTTCAAGGCGTTCGGCCGGGCACTGCGCGCGGCGGTGGAGCTCGACGAGCGCGCGGCGGGGCAGATTCCGTCGACGAAGGGCAGCCTCTGAGTTCAGAACGGACGACGCCAATAACGACCTGACGGCTTCGGCGCGGCGCGCCGGCTCGCGATGGATCTGCTCAAATCGTTCATTTCGCTGCTGGCGCTGATCAACCCGGTCGGCGCGGTGCCGTTCTTCCTGAGCCTGACCGCGCAGCAGACGGACGACGAGCGGCGCCGCACGATCCGGATCGCGTCGGTGTCGGTGTTCTGCGTGATGACGGTGACGACGCTGCTCGGGCAGCAGATCATCAACTTCTTCGGCATTTCGGTCGGCTCGCTCGAAGTCGGCGGCGGGATCATCATGTTGCTGATGGCGATCAACATGCTGAACGCGCAGATCGGCAACACGCGATCGACGCCGGAGGAGCGCCACGAGGCCGAGCTGAAGGACAACATCGCGGTCGTGCCGCTGGCGATTCCGCTGCTCACGGGCCCAGGCTCGATCAGCACGGTGATCATCTACGCGGCGAACTCGCATCACTGGTATGAGCGAGCCGGGCTCGTCGCGATCGGCGCGGTCCTGGCTCTGCTGTGTTTCTTCGCGATGCGGCTTGCCGAGCCGATCGCGAACTGGATCGGCCGCACCGGCATCAACATCGCCACGCGGCTGATGGGTTTGATGCTGTCGGCGCTGGCGGTGGAATTCATCGTCAATGGACTGAGGGCGCTACTGCCTGCACTGAGATGAAAACTTCGATTGCGATTGTGGATTATGGGATGGGCAACCTGCGCTCGGTCGCGCAGGCGCTCAAGAAGGCCGAACCGGCCGCCGACGTGGCGATCGTCGACACGCCGGCCGCGATTCGCGCGGCCGACCGCGTCGTGCTGCCCGGCCAGGGCGCGATGCCCGACTGCATGCGCTGCCTCGGCGAATCGGGGCTGCAGGAAGCGGTGCTCGACGCGTCGCGCACGAAACCGCTGCTCGGCGTATGCGTCGGCGAGCAGATGCTGTTCGACTGGAGCGCGGAAGGCGACACGAAGGGCCTCGGCCTGCTGCCCGGCAAGGTCGTGCGCTTCGAGCTCGACGGCCAGCTGCAGGACGACGGCTCGCGCTTCAAGGTGCCGCAGATGGGCTGGAACCGCGTGCGCCAGGCGCAGCCGCACCCGCTGTGGGACGGCGTGCCCGACGACGCGTATTTCTACTTCGTGCACAGCTATTACGTGAGCCCGGAGAACCCGGCGCACACGGTCGGCGAAACGGCCTACGGCGCGCCGTTCACGTCCGCGGTCGCGCGGGACAACATCTTCGCGACCCAATTCCACCCGGAGAAAAGCGCCGAGGTCGGGTTGCGTCTGTATCGCAACTTCGTACACTGGAAGCCGTAAAACGTGGTGCGCGAGCCACAGTCGACCTGGCCGGACGGCCTGCCGCGCGGGGCTTGCACGCTTAAACGCCGAACGAGTTGTACTAAACTAGCGAGACGGCGCGGCACCGGTTTGGCCGGTACGCGCCTGATTCTTTTCATTTTCCACGACGACACCCGATTGCTATGCTGCTGATTCCGGCCATCGATCTCAAAGACGGTCAGTGTGTGCGCCTCAAACAGGGCGATATGGACCAGGCCACGATTTTCTCCGAGGACCCGGCGGCGATGGCCCGCAAGTGGGTCGATCTCGGCGCCCGGCGGCTGCATCTGGTCGACCTGAACGGCGCGTTCGCCGGCAAGCCGAAGAATCTCGAGGCGATCGAAGCGATCCTCGACGAAGTCGGCGACGAAATCCCGGTGCAGCTCGGCGGCGGCATCCGCAGCCTCGAGACGATCGAGAAGTATCTCGACGCCGGGCTGTCCTACGTGATCATCGGCACCGCCGCCGTGAAGAATCCGGGCTTCCTGCAGGACGCGTGCACTGCGTTCGCGGGCAGCATCATCGTCGGGCTGGACGCGAAGGACGGCAAGGTCGCGACCGACGGCTGGAGCAAGCTGACCGGCCACGAGGTGATCGATCTCGCGCGCAAGTTCGAGGACTACGGCGTCGAATCGATCGTCTACACGGACATCGGCCGTGACGGGATGCTGCAGGGCATCAACATCGACGCGACGGTCAAGCTCGCGCAGGCGGTCGGCATTCCGGTGATCGCAAGCGGCGGCCTGTCGAACCTCACCGACATCGAGCAGCTCTGCGAAGTGGAAGAGCATGGCGTCGAAGGCGTGATCTGCGGCCGTGCGATCTACTCCGGCGATCTCGATTTCGCGGCCGCGCAGAAGCGCGCGGACGAACTGAACGGCGAACTCGACGACGCCTGAGCGCGGCGGCGTCTTCCTCGCCGGGGCTGCCCACGGGCGGCCCCGACCGGACGCCTCGCGCGAGGCGTTCGCAACCGGCCGTCCCACCGCGGCCTATGGCGCAACATCATGGCTCTAGCTAAACGCATCATCCCCTGCCTGGACGTGACCGCCGGGCGTGTCGTCAAGGGCGTCAACTTCGTCGAACTGCGCGATGCCGGCGACCCCGTCGAGATCGCCCGCCGCTACGACGACCAGGGCGCCGACGAACTGACGTTCCTCGACATCACCGCGACCTCCGACCAGCGCGACCTGATCCTGCCGATCATCGAAGCCGTCGCATCGCAGGTCTTCATTCCGCTGACCGTCGGCGGCGGCGTGCGCGCCGTCGAGGACGTGCGGCGCCTGCTGAACGCGGGCGCGGACAAGGTCAGCATGAACTCGTCGGCGGTCGCGAACCCGCAGCTCGTGCGCGACGCGGCCGACAAGTACGGCTCGCAGTGCATCGTCGTCGCGATCGACGCGAAGCGCGTGTCCGCCGACGGCGAACCGCCGCGCTGGGAAGTCTTCACGCACGGCGGCCGCAAGGGCACGGGCCTCGACGCGATCGAATGGGCGCGCAAGATGGCCGAGCTCGGCGCGGGCGAGATTCTGCTCACGAGCATGGACCGCGACGGCACGAAGTCGGGCTTCGACCTCGCGCTCACGCGCGGCGTGTCGGACGCGGTGCCGGTGCCGGTGATCGCGTCGGGCGGCGTCGGCTGCCTGCAGGATCTCGCGGACGGCATCAAGGACGGCCGCGCCGACGCGGTGCTGGCCGCGAGCATCTTCCACTACGGCGAGCACACGATCGGCGAGGCGAAGCGCTTCATGTCCGACCAGGGCATCGCGGTGAGGCTGTGATGAATACCGAAACGAATTCCCTGCCGGCGTGGCTCGACAAGGTCCGCTGGGACGATAACGGCCTCGTGCCGGTGATCGCGCAGGAAGCGTCGACGAACGACGTGCTGATGTTCGCGTGGATGAACCGCGAGGCGCTGGCGAAGACGATCGAGACGCAGCGCGCGGTCTATTACTCGCGCTCGCGCAAGCGCCTGTGGTTCAAGGGCGAGGAGTCGGGCCACGTGCAGCACGTGCACGAGGTGCGGCTCGACTGCGACGAGGACGTCGTGCTGCTGAAGGTCGAGCAGGTGTCGGGCATCGCATGCCACACCGGCCGGCATTCGTGCTTCTTCCAGAAATTCGAAGGCAACGTGGACAGCGGCGACTGGGTCGCGGTCGATCCGGTGCTGAAAGATCCCGAACACATCTACAAATGACGCAATCGACCGAAGACACGCTGCTGCGCCTCGCGGCCGTGATCGATAGCCGCAAGGGCGGCGACCCCGAACAATCGTACGTCTCGCGCCTGTTCCACAAGGGCGACGACGCGGTGCTGAAGAAGATCGGCGAAGAGGCGACGGAAGTCGTGCTGGCCGCGAAGGACGTGCGCCAGGGCGGCGCGCCGACGGCGCTGGTCGGCGAAGTCGCCGACCTGTGGTTCCACTGCCTCGTGATGCTGTCGCATTTCGACCTGAGCCCGGCCGACGTGATCGCCGAGCTCGAGCGCCGCGAAGGGCTGTCGGGGATCGAGGAAAAGGCGCTGCGCAAGCGTCGCGAGCGCGAGGAAAACGGCGGCTGACATGCATCGGCCCGCCGCGGTGGCAACAGTGCGGTAAGCTGTAAGAATTGTCATCCAACGGGGGTAGCATCATGACCGATACGCCGAGCCAGTTTCCGACGCCGTCGGTGCCGGGCGCAGCAGACGCCGAGCGACTGAACGGTCTGCGCACGCTGACGCACGTGCTGTACGGCCTCTATGCGATTCATTGGCTGACGGGCGGTGTCACCGGCATCATCGCGATCATCATCAACTACGTGAAGCGCGGCGACGTGGCCGGCACGCCGTACGCCGACCATTTCGAGTGGCAGATCCGCACCTTCTGGCGCGCGCTGATCGCTTACGTGATCGGCTTCGCGCTGATGTTCGTGGTGGTGGGATTCGCGATCATGTTTGTCACGTGGATCTGGACGCTGTACCGTATCATCAAGGGTTGGCTGTACCTGAACGACAACAAGACGCTCGATCCGCAGGCCTGGTTCTGACGGCGCGCGGGCGTTTCGCAGGAGCAACATGAGTCACGATCCGAATTGCCTGTTCTGCAAGATCGCGGCGGGCGAGATCCCGAGCACGAAGGTGCACGAGGACGACGAATTCGTCGCGTTCCGCGACATCCGCCCGGCGGCCGAGACGCACGTGCTCGTGATTCCGCGCCGGCACGTGCCGACGCTGTCGGCGGCGAGCGACGCCGATGCGCCGATGCTCGGCCGGCTGATGCTGCTCGTCGCGCGTCTGGCCGATCAACTCGGCGTCGCGTACACGGGCGGCGAAACCGGTTTTCGCACGGTGATCAACACGGGCCCCGGCGGCGGGCAGGAGGTCTACCACCTGCACGCGCACATCCTGGCCGGCCCGCGCCCGTGGCAGCGGATGGGTTGACGCAGCGGGGCGTTTCCCCGCATCGATAGTCGAAGCCGGCGTGCCGCCGGCGATTTGCGCCGCGACGCGGCGTGGTTGAGGAGAGGTTTCATCATGGGTGGATTGAGCATTTGGCACTGGCTGATCGTGCTGCTGATCGTCGCGCTGGTTTTCGGTACGAAGAAGCTGCGCAACATCGGCAACGACCTCGGCAGCGCAGTGAAGGGTTTCAAGGACGGCATGAAGGAAGGCGACACGCCGGCCGACGCGCAGCAACTGCCGCGCTCGGGCTCGGTCGACGTCAACGCGAAGGAAACGACGCGTTCCGACTCGAACAAGGCGTAACGCCGGCACGCTGACAGGCATTCGCGATGCTGGATCTCGGTCTTTCGAAGATGGCGCTGATCGGCGTCGTCGCGCTCGTGGTGCTCGGCCCCGAGCGCCTGCCGCGCGTCGCGCGTACGGCAGGCGCGCTGTTCGGCCGCGCGCAGCGGTACATCAACGACGTGAAGGCCGAGGTCTCGCGCGAAATCGAACTCGACGCGCTGCGGACGATGAAGACCGATTTCGAAGCGGCCGCGCGCAATGTCGAAACGACGATTCACGACAACCTGCGCGAGCACGAGAAGGAACTGAACGACACGTGGAATTCCGCGGTCGGCGGTCTCCACGAGGGCTCGGTCGATGCCGGCACGTACGGCAACGACACGCCCGCGGCGCCGTCGTGGCGCAGCGGCAGCACGGCCGCGCTCGCACGCAAGCGTCGCAACTGGCGTGTGAAGCAGGCGGCGACGCCTGTCTGGTACAAGCGCGCGACCACCCGCCGCACGCACGTGCAGTCGGGCGCCGCGCGTGTCGCGCGCCACCAGCCGGCCAGCCTGCGCCGGCCGACGCGCTTCTTCTGAGCCGAGCGCATGCTCGCTCGTCAATCCTACCGAGGGCCGGTGTGAGCGACCCCCAGCAGAATCCGGGCGACGCCCCGGAAGAAACCTTCATTTCCCATCTCGTCGAGCTTCGCGATCGCATCATTCGCGCGGGGCTGGCCGTGATCGTCGTGTTCCTCGGGCTCGTGTACTGGGCGCCCGACATCTTCCGGCTGCTCGCGCGGCCGCTGATGGAAAACCTGCCGAAGGGCGGCAGGATGATCGTCACCGACGTCACCGGCTCGTTCTTCGTGCCGATGAAGGTCACGATGCTCGTCGCGCTCGTGATCGCGCTGCCGATCGTGCTGTACCAGATCTGGGCTTTCGTTGCGCCGGGGCTGTACCAGCACGAGAAGAAGCTCGTCGCGCCGCTCGTCGGCAGCAGCTATTTCCTGTTCCTGTGCGGGATGGCGTTCGCGTACTTCCTCGTGTTCCCGACCATCTTCCGCGTGATGGCGCACTACAACGCGCCGCTCGGCGCGGAGATGTCGACCGACATCGACAACTACCTGAGCTTCGTGCTCGGGATGTTCATCGCGTTCGGCGTCACGTTCGAGGTGCCGATCATCGTCGTGCTGCTCGTCCGGATGGGCGTGCTGTCGCTGAAGAAGCTGAAGGAGATGCGCCCGTACGTGATCGTCGGCGCGTTCATCGTCGCGGCGGTCGTCACGCCGCCGGACGTGTTCTCGCAGCTGATGCTCGCGCTGCCGCTCGTCGTGCTGTTCGAAGTCGGGCTGCTCGCTGCGCGATTCTTCGTGCCGAAGCCGGCCGAAGAACCCGAGGCAGAGAACAACGGCGCCGCCAGTTGACTCACGTGTGGCGCGCGGCGGCCCGCATGAGGGGCGCGCGCGGGATGCGGCTCCTCGGCAACATCAACGCGGGCCGGGTGAACGGAACGCGCAGACGGTGACGGAGAACGCAGCTTCACCGTGAAGCAGCGGCGATACAACGCAAAAGGGCAGCTCGACATCGAGCTGCCCTTTTTGCTTGCCGGCGGCGCTGGCGGCGCACGGCGCCTGCCGCCCGGTGTCATTCGGAGTCGCTGTCCTGCTCGTCGAGCGTCTGCTTCGGCGGCGGCGGCCGCTTGCCGATCACGACGTTCACGTCGAACTCCTTGCCCTTGCGCACGACGTGCACCTTGGTCGGCGTGCCCGGCTTGATCTGCGCGACGGTGTTCAGCAGCTTCGTCGTGTCGGTGATTTCGTCGCCGTTCACGCTGACCAGGATGTCGCCGGGCTTGATCCCGGCCTTGTCGGCCGGGCCGCCCTGCAGCACGCCGGCGACGATCGCGCCCGACTTCTGCTGGAGCCCGAACGACTCGGCGATCTCCGGCGTGACGTCCTGCGGCTCGACGCCGATCCAGCCGCGCGTGACCGAGCCCGTCGTGATGATGCTTTCGAGCACGGTGCGCGCGGTCGACACGGGAATCGCGAAGCCGATCCCGAGCGAGCCGCCCGAGCGCGAGTAGATCGCCGTGTTGATGCCGAGCAGGTTGCCGTTCACGTCGACGAGCGCACCGCCCGAGTTGCCGGGGTTGATCGGCGCGTCGGTCTGGATGAAGTTCTCGAACGTGTTGATGCCGAGGTGATTGCGGCCGAGCGCGCTGATGATGCCCATCGTGACCGTCTGGCCGACGCCGAACGGGTTGCCGATCGCGAGCACGACGTCGCCGACGCGCGACTGGTCCGAACGGCCGAGCGTGATCGTCGGCAGGTTCGTCATGTTGATCTTCAGCACGGCCAGATCGGTTTCCGGGTCGCTGCCGATCACCTTCGCGGTGGCCGTGCGGCCGTCGGCGAGCGCGACTTCGATCTGGTCGGCGCCGTCGACGACGTGCTGGTTCGTTAGAATGTAACCTTCCGGGCTCACGATAACGCCGGAGCCGAGGTTGGCGGCCGGTTCGTCCTGCTGCTTGCGGGCGTTGCGGTCGCCGAAGAAATAGCGGAACAGCGGATCCTTCGCACGCGGATCGGGCGGCAGCGAGCCGTCCTTGCTGGAGAATACGTTGACGACGGCGGGCATCGCCTTTTGCGCGGCTTCGGCGTACGACGTGGTCGCCGGTGCCCCGCCGATGCCCGGCGCGACTTCCCGCAGCGCGACGATCGGCGTGGCGAGCTGCTTGCCGAGCTGTCCTTGCCGTTGCAGCCATTGCGGCTTGAGCGTCACGACGATGAACATCAGCGCGAGCAGCACCGTTACCGCCTGCGCGAAGAACAGCCAGAAGCGTCTAAGCATCTGAATGGATTAGAGGTTTATATGGATCGGATCGAACTCGAATTGTACTTGAACAATACCCTTGAAACCGCGCGCTTCAAGGACTATTGCCCGAACGGCCTGCAGGTCGAGGGGCGCCGCAAGATCGAGAAGATCGCCACCGGCGTGACGGCGTCGGTCGCATTGCTCGAAGCCGCGCTCGAGTGGGGGGCGGATGCGGTGCTCGTTCATCACGGCTACTTCTGGCGCAACGAGGCGCCGCAGATCACCGGCCGCAAGTACCAGCGCCTGAAGCTGCTGCTCGCGAACGACCTGAACCTGTTCGCGTTCCACCTGCCGCTCGACGCGCATCCCGAGTTCGGCAACAACGCGCAGCTCGGCGAGAAGCTCGGGCTGATCGGCGAACAGCGTTTTGGCGACGGCGACCTCGGCTGGATGGCCACGCTGCCGATGCCCGTCTCGCTCGAGCACTTCGTCGCGAAAGTCGAAAACACCTTGGGCCGCACGCCGCTCGTGCTCGGCGATCCGGACATGCAGCTGCGCCGCATCGCGTGGTGCACGGGCGCCGCGCAGAGCTATTTCGATGCGGCGATCGATGCCGGCGCCGACGTGTTCCTCACGGGCGAGGTGTCGGAATCCGTCACGCACGCGTCGGCCGAGAGCGGCGTCGCGTTCGTTGCGGCAGGGCACCATGCGACCGAACGTTACGGAATCCAGGCGCTTGGCCGCCACTTGTCCGAAGAATTCGATATCGAACACCTTTTTATCGATATTCATAATCCGGTCTGAGGGCCGGATTTGCGGCGGCGCATCGAAATTTCGCAATGTAGCGGGTACTTAAAAGCGCAATGATTTAATCGCTCCGATAGTGGGGGGAAACCCTTAACTATCAACTACTTCGAAGGGATTTTCATCTCCGGGCCTTGTAAATGGCGGCTCCATTCGAGCAAACTAGCGGCGGAATGAAAAGTCGTGACGGAAAATCCAACTCAGAAGTGGGGCGTGTGATGCGAGACAAGGAAGAGAAACGCGTCGACAGCGGCCGCCGTACCTGGCTGATTGCGACATCCGTAGCAGGTGGCGTGGGAGGCGTAGCCACCGTCATACCTTTCGCGGCGTCGCTTGCGCCGTCAGCGAAAGCGAAAGCGGCCGGCGCACCGGTCGAGGTCGACATCAGCGGCCTGAAGCCCGGCGAGATGGTCACCGTGCCGTGGCGCGGCAAGCCGGTCTGGATCCTGAACCGCACCGACGACATGCTGGCCGACGTCGTCAAGGCCGACAAGGAAGTGGCCGATCCGACCACGAAATCCCCGTATTCGATGCCGTTGCCCGCGTATTGCGCGAACGAATATCGCTCGCGGGCCGATCGCAAGAACATTCTCGTCGTGATGGCCGTGTGCACGCACCTCGGCTGCACGCCTAGCCAACGCTTCACGCCGGGTCCGCAGCCGAACCTGCCGGACGACTGGCCGGGCGGTTTTCTGTGCCCGTGCCACGGTTCGACCTACGACCTCGCCGGCCGCGTGTTCAAGAACAAGCCGGCGCCTCAGAATCTCGACATCCCGCCCTACATGTTCACGTCGGCGACGACCCTCGTGATCGGCAAGGACGAGAAAGGAGAAGCGTGATGGCAGCCGACAACAAGGAAGTCTCCACGACAGGTGTGACCGGCTGGATCGATCAGCGCTTCCCGCTCACGTCCACCTGGAAGAAGCACGTTTCCGAGTACTACGCGCCGAAGAACTTCAACTTCTGGTACTTCTTCGGCTCCCTCGCGCTGCTGGTGCTCGTCAACCAGATCGTCACGGGCATCTTCCTGACGATGAACTACAAGCCCGACTCCGTGCTCGCGTTCGCGTCGGTCGAGTACATCATGCGCGAGGTGCCGTGGGGCTGGCTGATCCGCTACATGCACTCGACCGGTGCATCGATGTTCTTCGTCGTCGTGTACCTGCACATGTTCCGCGGGTTGATGTACGGGTCGTACCGCAAGCCGCGCGAACTCGTATGGATCTTCGGCTGTGCGATCTTCCTGTGCCTGATGGCCGAGGCGTTCTTCGGCTACCTGCTGCCGTGGGGCCAGATGTCGTTCTGGGGCGCGCAGGTGATCGTGAACCTGTTCTCGGCGATCCCGTTCGTCGGTCCGGACCTGTCGTTGTGGATCCGCGGCGACTACGTCGTGTCCGACGTCACGCTGAACCGCTTCTTCGCGTTCCACGTGATCGCGATTCCGCTGGTGCTGGTCGGCCTCGTCGTCGCGCACCTGGTCGCGCTGCACGAAGTGGGCTCCAATAACCCGGACGGCATCGAGATCAAGGCGAAGAAGGACGCGAACGGCATTCCGCTCGACGGCATCCCGTTCCATCCGTACTACTCGGTGCACGATTTCTTCGGCGTCTGCGTGTTCCTGATGGTGTTCGCAGTGATCGTGTTCTTCGCGCCGGAGATGGGCGGCTACTTCCTGGAGTCGAACAACTTCGTGCCGGCGAACCCGCTGCAGACCCCGCCGGAGATCGCACCGGTGTGGTACTTCACCGCGTTCTACGCGATGCTTCGGGCCACCACCGATCCGTTCAAGATCGTGCTGATGATCGTGATCGCGCTGCTCGGCGTGCTCGCGCTGATCCGTGCGCGCGGCAAGTGGAAGGTCGGCCTGCCGGTGCTGGCTGCGGCGATCGTCGTGTTCATGTTCCTGACGGAATCGAAGTTCTGGGGCGTCGTCGTGATGGGTTCGGCGGTGATCACGCTGTTCTTCCTGCCGTGGCTCGACCGCAGCCCGGTGAAGTCGATCCGCTACCGGCCGCTGTTCCACAAGGTGTTCCTCGGGATCTTCGTCGCGGCATTCCTGACCCTCGCGTTCCTCGGCACGCGGCCGCCGTCGCCGGCCGCGACGCTGATCGCGCAGGGTTGCGCGCTGATCTACTTCGCGTTCTTCCTCGGCATGCCCGTCTGGACGCCGCTTGGCACGTTCAAGCAGCCGCCGGAGCGGGTGCGCTTCAAGCCCCATTAACGTGAGCGAGGAGAGGACGACATGAAGAAACTGCTTTCGACGCTCGCGCTGATCGGGGCGACGGCCGTGGCGCTGCTGGCGGCGCCGGCCGCACGCGCGGAAGGTAATTTTCCGCTCGACCGGGCGCCCGATAACACGGAAAATCTCGTTTCGCTTCAGCACGGCGCGCAATTGTTTGTAAACTATTGCCTGAACTGCCACAGCGCGAACCTGATGCGCTACAACCGTCTGACGGATCTGGGCATATCCCAGAAGGAGATCGAAAAGAATCTCCTGTTCACGACCGACAAGGTCGGGAACACGATGTCCGTCGCGATGCGGCCCGAAGACGCGAAGAACTGGCTCGGCACCACGCCGCCCGACCTGTCGGTCGAGGAGCGGGCGCGCGGCCGCGACTGGCTGTACACGTATCTGCGCAGTTTCTACCGCGACGATACGCGGCCGACCGGCTGGAACAACGCGGTGTTCGAGAACGTCGGCATGCCCCACGTATTGTGGCAACTGCAGGGGCAGCGCACGGCCAAATTCGAAGACAAGACGGACGAGGAGACGGGCGAGAAGGTCCACACGCTCGTCGGCTTCCAGCAGGTCACGCCGGGCACGTTGTCGTCGCCCGACTACGATGCTGCGGTGGCCGACCTGGTGGCCTATATGACATGGATGTCCGAGCCGGCCCAGCAGACCCGCAAGCGCCTCGGCGTGTGGGTGCTGGTCTTTCTCGGTGTCCTGACTTTCCTGTCCTGGCGGCTCAATGCCGCGTACTGGAAAGATATCAAGTAAACACGCCTGACCGGCGTGGGGCCGGCGCAAGGCACAACCCGTGAAAGGGGTTGCGCCGCGTGCCGGCCCTCGGCTTTTTTGAGGAAACGCAAATATGATGGTTCTGTATTCCGGCACAACTTGCCCGTTCTCCCAGCGTTGCCGGCTGGTGCTGTTCGAGAAGGGCATGGACTTCGAGATCCGCGACGTCGACCTGTTCAACAAGCCGGAAGACATCTCGGTGATGAACCCGTACGGTCAGGTGCCGATTCTGGTCGAGCGCGACCTGATCCTGTACGAATCGAACATCATCAACGAATACATCGACGAGCGCTTCCCGCATCCGCAACTGATGCCGGCCGATCCGGTGCAGCGCGCGCGTGCGCGCCTGTTCCTGCTCAATTTCGAGAAGGAACTGTTCGTTCACGTCAGCACGCTCGAGAACGAGAAGGGCAAGGCAGCGGAGAAGAACCACGAGAAGGCGCGCCTCGCGATTCGCGATCGCCTGACGCAGCTCGCGCCGATCTTCGTGAAGAACAAGTACATGCTCGGCGAGGAGTTCTCGATGCTCGACGTCGCGATCGCGCCGCTGCTGTGGCGTCTGGATCACTACGGCATCGAGCTGTCGAAGAACGCTGCGCCGCTGATGAAGTACGCCGAGCGGATCTTCAGCCGTCCGGCGTATATCGAAGCACTGACGCCGTCCGAAAAGGTCATGCGTCGCTGATGGTGCAATGAGTGCATGACGGAGCGGGCGGCGCGGCGTGCCGCGTGCCCGCTCCGGGTTCGAGGATTGTGATGCAAGAGATTTCAACGAAGCCTTATCTGCTGCGCGCGCTGTACGAGTGGTGCACCGATAACGGTTACACGCCGCATATCGCGGTGAGGGTCGACAACTCGACGCGCGTGCCGCGTCAGTTCGTGCGTGACGGCGAGATCGTGCTCAACATCAGCTTCGAGGCCACGAGCCAGCTGCAGATGGGTAACGAGTGGATCGAGTTCACCGCCCGGTTCTCCGGGAAGGCGCACAAGATCGAGATTCCGGTGGCCAACGTGCTCGCGATCTACGCGCGCGAGAACGGGCAGGGGATGGCGTTCCAGGTCGATGCGGTCGCGGGCGAGGGTGCGGATTCGGGTGCATTCGAAGACGATGCCGCGCAGGCGGACGATGCGTCGCGTGACGAGTCGCCGGCCGTGTTGACGCCTGTCGCCGATGGCGGTGCGAACGAGGAGCCGTCCGAAGGCGCCGACGAACCGCCGAAAACCGACGGCGACGGCTCGAAAGGCGGCAGCAGACCTCGCCTCAAGATCGTGAAATGAGGTAGAATCTCGCGCTTACGCCGGCTTAGCTCATCTGGTAGAGCAGTTGATTTGTAATCATCAGGTGGCGGGTTCGAGTCCTGCAGCCGGCACCATATCCAGCAAGGGGTTACGCGATGTTTGCGTAGCCCCTTCGCGTTTCCAATACCTCAGCGCGTCTTCAATCCGCGTCGGTGCGGTTTTTGTGCTTGGCTACGCAACGCGCTAGGCGGCTCGGCCAAGGTTTGCATCCCACTCGCTACAGAGTTTGCGGAAGGAGCGACACCGATCAAACGTCTGTTGCAAATCCATAAGCGCGGCGAACGCTGGCTGGTCAGTGACGGGGCCGTATGAGCCTTTGGTCATCCTAGTCCTAAGCCATCCTTTAGCGTCACGCGGGGATTCTGCATCGACAGTCAGATCAGCCGGTGCGACCGTGAGGCTGCGTTGACCGTTGAGCGATGCTGCGGCGCCGATGAACCACGCCTCAAACTCCCGCTTTGCGATCACAACGGAGACCCGGTGTTCGTCGATTTCGCGCGCACGGGCCAGCAAGGCTGTCGCCAACTCGACAGGACAATCATCGTCTGCATCGAGGAGGATCAATATCCAGCCGTCGTCCCCGCATTGCATTCGGGCGAGCTTAAGGTAGCGCGCGAACTCATCTTGCGAATTGATGAATCGATCGCGAGGTACCCTGTTCGGTCGCTCAATCTCGATATAGTCTTCTGTCGGGCGCCATTCTAGCAACCGACGCAGCAGCACGGGCAACGCACTTACCTCGCCGTAGCCTTCAACGATGGACGCAATTTTCATATTGCCCCCGGCCCGAACAGTGACGGCTGCCGTAGCTCCAATTGCTTGATCCGTTCCGGGTCCGGCTGAATCTGGCCGAGTTTGAGCAGTTCCCCGGCCGAGAACAAGTGCTGTCGGATGGCTTCTCGCGAAGCGTTGTCGATCTCATCGACTTTCGTGTCACCGGCCTGCGAGACGACCGCGAGGATCTGGTTGTCACGAACGCTCGGATCGTCGAGCAGATCCGGACTGTGACTGGTCACTATGATTTGTGTTTCCGCTGATGCTCTGTTTAGAGCTTCGCGCAGTGCGGCACTTGCCGCGGGGTGCAAAGCGGTCTCCGGCTCCTCGATTCCAATAAGCGTGGGGGCGAAGTCGCGATTGCCTTGAAACAGGGCGGTCAAAACGCCTACTGCCCTGAGTGTTCCGTCGGACATGTTCTGGGCCGCGAAGCGCCACGGATCGCGCGAGCCGCGGACGTCTTGGCGAAACTCGAGGGTCTCCATCGGTCCAACAGGAATACGTCGTACTGCGTGAACCGTGGGTACAACAGTCTGGAGGTACTCTTCAACGATGCCGAGTGCGCCGGGATTCACCTTTTCGAGGTGGCCAATAACACTTGCGATGTTCTCTCCCTCGGGCTTGAGCAAGCGACCTTCTTGAGCCTTTTGCAGCTCACGCATCAACTTAGGATTAAGGTTGTAAAAGCCCATGCACGTGAGCGCGTCGAATATTGGCCGAAACGCGCTTAGGCCGGATAGTGCGACCAATGCAAGGCGGTCACTGGTCAGGGCCGGAATGGTGGCTTCGCTGCTTTGGACAACCTTACCGCGCTCAATGCGGTAGTACGGGCCTTTGCCCAGTCCGCCGCCGAGGCTGCATTCTTCCGCCAATACCTCGAACCCGCGGTTTTTGACCGCGCCGATGTTGAACGCGTAGTGTGCCGGCGTACCATCTACGCGAAATTCAATCCGAATGCCGAAATGGGTCGGGTGTCCGCCAGACCGGCGCCGTACTTCGGCCCATCCCCCCCGGACATTGAGCGCCTGCTCCAGCGAGCTAGTGAGAGCGTCTGTCACGAGGTGCAGAGAGTCGACGAAGTTGCTTTTGCCGGCACCATTCGCACCGACGAGATATGTCAGTGGCCCGAGACGTACGTCGCATTCGCCGATGCTGCGATAGTTTCGCAGGACGACACGCGAAATGAAGGGCAGGTTGGTCATCGACAGAATCTTCCAAGGGTGGGGTGCTAAATCTTACCAGTCGGCACGTGCCCGCCAGTCGGCAGTGTGATGTGGCTGATGCGTTTCCAATCGTCGCCAGAACCTTGTCTGATAAGGCGCAGAAGCGCGCGGTAATCTGCGGTTTTGGAAACGCGTAATCATGCTAAGTTGCTGTAATAATTGAATAATTCAAGTGCTTTGTAATCATCAGGTGGCGGGTTCGAGTCCTGCAGCCATCCGAAAAGGGGTTACGGAATTTTCCGTAACCCCTTTTTCGTTCATGCGGCCGCACGCAGCGCCGTGGCGTACGCCATCGTTGTCCCCCTTTTCCTGTCACGCCCGCGTCACGCGGCACCCCTAACGTTGCACATTCCCGTCGCGGCAGCCTCTTCGCGATCGGGGCGTGCGTGACCGCATGCGACGCCGTGCCCGTGTCGCGCAGCGGTCAGCCGGGATCTCGCTCCCGCCAACGTATCGGCTTATGCCTCGCACCATTCCATTCGAAAACAAGATCGACGCCGATCGAACCGGATCGCGGACGATCAGGAGACAGGGACCATGTTGAGTCCGCATGAATTTTCCATGCTGCTGCGCATCGCGCGTGCGCCGGACAGTGTCGACCTCGCGAACCCGGCATTCGCCGTGCTTGTCGAAAAGCGGCTCGTCGACGATATGCAGGTACGCGTGAACGCGGTCGCCGCGCGCCCGGCGCTGACGCCGATCGGCCAGATGCTGCTGGCCCGCTTCGGCGAGGCGGCCTGATCGAAGCGGACAGCGAAGACAGCGGGAGAGAAGCGTCACGCCTTCGCCGCAGCGAAGAACGTGACGCAGTGAAAGCGCGGCGAACCGCCTATTGCGCGACCGGCACGGTCACGTCGCTGCCGAACCAGTGCATCGAGATCTTCTTCAGCGTGCCTTCCTTGCGCAGCGAATCGAGCGCATCGTTGATCGCCTTCTCGAACTTCGGATTGCCCTTGCGGAACGGGATCGCCATCTCCTGCTTGCCGCCGTTCAGCACCGCGCCCGAGCGCAGCGGCAGGTTCGACGTCTTGATCATGTACGGCAGCATCAGCCGGTCGTCGAGCGTCGCTTCGATCCGGCCCGCGGCGAGATCACGCAGCTTTTCCGGCGCACCCGGATACGTCTGCACCTCGATGCCCGGCACGCTGCGCGCCATCTGGTCGTAGTTGGTGCCGAGCGTCACGCCGAGCTTCTTGCCCTTGAAGTCCTCGAGCGACTTGAAGTTGCGCGTGTCGTCCTTGCGCTGAATCAGCTGCGCGGCGGAGTACGTGTAAGGCTCGCTGAAGTCGAGCGCTTCCTTGCGCTGCGGCGTGATCGTCACCTGGTTCACGATCACGTCGAACTTGCCGGCCTGCAGCCCAGCGATGATGCCGCTCCATTCGGTCGGGACGAACTGCGTCTTCACGCCAAGCTTGCCGGCAACCGCATTCGCGACGTCGACATCGAAGCCTTCGAGCTGGCCCGACGTGCCGCGCGAGTTGAACGGCGGATACGTGCCTTCCAGGCCGACGCGCAGCACGCCGGCTTTCTTCACCGAGTCGAGCAAGTCTTCCGCGTGCGCGGCGACGGCCGTGAAACCGAGGGCCGACGCGAGCAGCAGGCCCGACAGCAGGAACTTCGAACGTTTCATCGCAGATCTCCAGTTGTTCAGTGTGGTAATTGGGCGCCGGGCATCGAGCATGCCCGGGCTGGGCCGGAATGCGGGCACGTAGACACTACTCGCAACCGCGCCGCGCCGAAAGTCGAATTGGCCCTGATTGCAATCGATTCCACGTGGCGGCGGCCGGGTAACGCAGCGTGACGACGCGGCGTACCGGCGGCGAACGCTCGCTCGAAAGTCAGCGCGGCATGTTCCGAATACGCTTAAAAAATACTCTTTTAAATCAGGGCATTTTTCCCATTCGCGCAGTCATTTGTCTGTAAAATCGCGCGAGCGAAATCGCTCAACGCGCCATCCGAGGGCGCGTCAAAAGAAGAAAAGGCCGTTGCCATGAACATGCAGAACACTGTTGCCGCGTTGCGCGGCGGGTTGCTTCAGCAGGACCGGCTGCTGAAGCTCGATACTCCGTTGGGTGCGAACGTGCTCACCGTGCAGCGGGCGGTCGGCCGCTCGCGCATCGGGCGCGCATACGAATTCACGCTGGACGTGCTGTCGACCGACGGCGATGTGGAACTCAAAAAGCTGATCGCGCAGCCGGTCACGTTGTGGATTCAGCAAGGCGATCGCAGCTACCGGCCGGTGAACGGCTACGTGCACACCGCACGCCGCCTCGGCGCCGACGGCGGGCTCACGACCTATCAGCTGACGTTCGCCGATTTCACCCATTTCCTGAAGTTTCGTCGCGACCAGCGCATCTGGAACGACACGACGGTCGACCAGATCATCAGCGATGTGCTGAACCAGCATCCACAGGCGCGCGGTCATTTCCGCTTCGCGCTGGCGACGCCGCTGCCGAGCCGCTCGTACACGCGCCAGCACGACACCGACTGGCATTTCGTGCACCGGCTGATGGAGGGGGAAGGCCTTTACACCACGTGGCAGCAGGCCGACGACGGCAAGTCGCATACGCTCGTGATCACCGACAACCTGCAGGCGTTCGTGCCGCTGTCGCCCGAGACCGTGCGCTTCTATCGCGGCGGTGCGGCGAGCGAAGCCGACGCGTTCACGCAATGGTCGGGCACGCGCACGCTGCAGAGCGTGACGCGCACGACACGCACGTTCGACTACAAGAATCCGTCGCAGCCGTCGAACCCGAAGGGCACGACGCTGCCGACGATGGCCGGTCAGGGCGAATTGCCCGATCAGCTCGAAGTCTACGAGTACACCGGCGCGTACACGTATCTGGACCAGACGCGCGGCGACCATCTGACGAAGCTCCGGATGGAGCAGTGGGAGTCGGAGGCGAAGCGCTTCCATGGCGCGGGCGGCGTGCGTGCGATCGATGCAGGGCGGCGCTTCACGCTGTCGGATCATCCCGAGCACGATCGCGATCCGGCCGACCAGCGCGAATTCGCGGCGATCGGCGTCGAATGGTGGATCGAGAACAACCTGCCCGTTGCGAGCAGCAGCGCGGACTTTCCGTACAGCCTGCGCGAAGCGTTGACGCAAGCGCAGGAGGGCTACGGTGCGGCCCCCGCGTTTCGCGTGCCGCACGACGACGGCTCGGTCGGCTTCTATCTTGTCGAAGTCGAAGCACAGCGCGTGAGCGTGCCGTATCGCAGCCCGTTCGAACACGAGAAGCCGAAGATGCATCTCGAGACGGCGATCGTCGTCGGGCCGCAGGGCGAGGAAGTCTATACGGACGAGCTGAACCGGATCCGCGTGCAGTTCGTGTGGGATCGCCTGAACCCCGGCAACGAGAATGCATCGTGCTGGGTGCGTGTGGTGCAGTCCGATACCGGCGGCGGCTACGGCGGCGTGCACGTGCCGCGCATCGGCGAGGAAGTGCTGATCGACTATGTGGGCGGCGATTGCGACCGGCCGCTGGCAGTCGGGCGCGTGTACAACGGTGCGAACCAGCCGCAATGGCATAGCAACGGGATCCTGTCCGGGTATCGGTCGAAGGAATATTCGGGCAGCGGCTACAACCATCTGGTGATGGACGACGCGACCGGGCAGAACCGCGTGCAGCTGCTGAGCAGCAGCGCGAACAGCCTGCTGCATCTCGGCTATCTGATCGACCAGAACGGCAATTCGCGCGGCTCGTATCTGGGCAGCGGCTTCGACCTGCGCTCGGACGCATACGGCGCGGTGCGCGCGAGCCAGGGCCTGTACGTCACCACTCATCCGAAGGCGCCGAACAGCCAGCCGCTCGACGTGAAGGAAGCGCAGCAGCAGCTCGTGAACGGCGAGAGCCTGGTGGAAGCGCTGTCGGGCGTGAGCGAGCAGCATCAGGCGGAAAGTCTGAAGGACGCACACGACACGATGCGCGCGTTCACCGACGCGACGCAGGACAGTGTGTCGGGCAACGCGTCGGGCGGACGTACGGCAGGCGGCGGCACGGGCAGCGCGAATGCGTTCAAGGAGCCGGTGATGCTGTTCGGCAGCCCGTCGGGGATCGCGATGTCGACGCAGCAGTCGCTGCATATGGTCGCGAACGATCACGTGAACGTGGCGAGCGGACAGAGCGTGCATGTCGCGGCGGGCAAGTCGCTGATCGGCAGCATCGGGCAGAAGCTGAGCCTGTTCGTGCAGAACGCGGGGATGAAGCTGTTCGCGGGCAAGGGCAAGGTCGAGATCCAGGCGCAGTCGGACAACGTCGAGGTGACCGCGCAGAAGGCGGTGAAGGTTGTGTCTGCAACCGACAGGATCGAAATCGCGGCTGATCAGGGGATTCTGCTGACGAGCGGCGGCGGGTATATCCGCATCAAGGACGGCAACATCGAGATTCATACGCCGGGCGCGGTCGACGTAAAGGGTGCGTCGCACACGTTCGCGGGGCCGGCGAGCATGGGGTATCCGTTGCCGAGCCCGCGGCCGGACCAGCCGGGGCAGCTCGAGCTGTTTCACAAGTACGTGAACGGCGAGGCGGTGAAAGGCGGCCTGTTCACGGTGAAGGACGTGAACGGCGCCGTGCTGAAGAAGGGCGCACTCGACAACAGCGGTTATACGGTTGTGAGCGGCTTGCCGCCGGGGGCGGTGCGCGTCGAATTCGGGAAAGACCCGCGCGAGTCGGATCAGCCGGCGAACTATTTCAAGCAGGCGCAGTGGCCGGCAGAGCCCGTGCAACCGTCGCCCGAGGCCGCGCAGGCAGCGGCGAGCGGACAGCTCGCGAGCCAGCTGCAGGGAATGGCGCCGGCCGCGACGGCAGCGGCGATGGGGCTTGCGGGCGGCGGCGGCGCGGGTGCTGCGCTTGGCGGACTCGCGAGTTCCGCGTTGCCGGCTGCGGCGAGCGCGTTGGGCGGAGCCGGCGTGGCGTCGGCGATGCAGACGGCCTCGAGCCTGAGCGGTGCGGCGAAGCAGGTGGCCGGGATGGTCCAGGCCGCACGTCAGGGCGGGCTTGCCGCGCTGGCCGCGCCTGCGGCGAATGCGGCGTCCGGGGCGTTGCAAGGTGCATTGCCGGGTGCTTTGCCGGGCGTCGCCGGGATCGCGGGCAAGGGCGCCACGACCGTTGCGTCCGTCGCGCGCGGCGCGACAGGCATGAAACTGCCGACGAGCGGGTTTGGCGGACCGCTGAAATCCTGAGAGAGCACGGCTTGTCAGCCGTCTTGAGAAAAACGAATTGAACGAACAACGACATGGCACAACAACTTCCACCGGGCGCTGAGAAGGAACAGGCCGTTTCCTGGCTCAGCGATGTTTCCCCCAAGGATGTCGCCGCGGTCGGCAACCGCTTCGACGCGTGGTTGCGACGGATCAGCGGCAACCACATCACGTTCGAGGACGTGAAGACGTTTGCCGGTGCGGTGCCGATCATCGGCAACATCATGGCGATGGTCGACGCGCTGGGCGATATCGCCGAAATCATCGAGAAGCGCGGCGGCCAGGTGCTGGACTACATGAGCCTTGCGATCAACCTGCTCGGCATCATTCCGATCCCGCCGACGCTCGCGCCGTTCCGGATGTCGGCGCGCCCGCTGCTCGCGCTCGTCCGTCACGAATTGCTGGCAACCCGCAGCAATCTCGGCGCGGCGATCATCTCCGTGCTGGTCACGCATATCAACGCGACCTGCGCGACCGAGATCGAGGATTTTCTCAACAAGCTGAAGGCCGGCCTCGTCGAACTGCTCAATGGATGCGCATCGACGTGCCAAGAGATCATGCTCGCGCTGGCAACTGGCATGGACAAGGCGCTGCATGGGCAGCTCTTCGACGCCAACGCGAACCTGAAGCGGCAGCAGGAACTCGCAAAGAAGATGGCGGACGACCGGCCGTGGTACAGCCCGAGTCGCGTCGGCGACGGCATCCAGTTCGCGTACGAGGGCACCAAGGCACTCGGGAAGAAGGTGGCGAACAAGACGGCGGGCACGGCGGCGAAGCTCGCGCCGGATGCGTGGCTCGAGCCGTTTCGCGGCACGGTGACTTTCCTTCGGGCCGAAGCGCCGAAGATCGCCGCGTCGATTCGATCGCTTGCCGGCAGCGAGGAAGGCAAGATGATGTGGCTGGTCTTGCAGCTGATCGAAGCCGTCGGTCGCGTGAAGGCGCGCTCAAAGCTTCATGAACAGAGTGCGGACGTCAAGGCAAGCGGGAAGAGCCAGGCAAAGAAGACGCGCGAGCAGGAGGGGCTGGAAAAAACCAACGGACAAGCGCCGGCCGAAGGACCGGGGAAGAGCGCGTGCAAGGCATGCGGGCTCGGGGCATCGCCGGCTTCGATCGATTTCGCGTTCGGTGACGAAACGTTCTCCCACGTGGATTTCGACCTGCCGGGCGCCATGCCGCTCGTGTGGGAACGCACCTATCGCTCCCGGTTGTCGGCCTATGACAATGGCGAGTTGGGCGCGCGATGGATTACGCCCTATACGACGCGAATCGACATCAAGAACGGTCAATGGATCTATCGCGATGCGGAAGGGCGCAGCATCGAGTATCGGGCACTCGCGGCCGGCGCGGTGCATGATGATCTGTCCGAGAACCTGACGCTGTCGCGGCTCGACGATACGTGGGTGACGATCGCATACGGCCATGACATGCTGCACGCGTACGAGCGCCGTGGCGACGCGTTCCGGCTTGCGATGCAGAAGGACCGTGCCGGCAATACGGTCACGCTCGACTACGACGCGCTTGATCGCCTTGCACGCGTGATCGATGCGAGCGGCAATGTGCTCGCGTTCGAGCACGACAGATATGGCCGTATCGTGCAGATCGAGCACGTGCTCAAGGACGGCGCGCGTCGCACAGTGGCGAGCTACGAATACGATGTGCACGGGGATCTCGTGCGTGCGACTGATCGTCATGGCAACGCACGCACGTATCAGTATCGCCGTCACCTGGTCACGCGCTATACAGATCGCACGGGTCGCGGGATGACGCTCGAATGGGACGGCGCGGATGCGGAAGACAACGCCGACGCGAAATGCATCCGCGAATACGCGGACGACGGCAGTCTCGATCTCCGGCTCGCATGGAATCCGAACATCCGTCTGACGTACGTGACCGACGCGCTCGGCCAGATGACCCGGTACTACTTCAACATCCACGGTTACGTGTATCGGATCGTGTATCCGGACGGCAATCAGGAGTGGTTCCGCCGCGATGCCCACCACAATCTGGTGTTGCATATCCGACAGGATGGCAGCATCGAACGGCGCGAATACGACGCCCGCGGCAATCTGGTTCAGCACGAGCGGGCGGACGGCAGCGTCGTCGAGATGGCGTACGACGACAAGGATCAGATGATCCGGCTCGTCGATCCGAACGGACATGTGTGGCAGCGCAAGTACGACGATGCCGGAAACGTCGTCGAGGAAATCGATCCGCTCGAACACTCGACGAAGTATGAATACAACGACAAGGGTTTGCCGACGCAGATCACCGATGCGAAGGGAGGCTCGAAGACGCTCGAGTACAACGATGCCGGGCAGATGACGAGCTATACGGACTGCTCCGGAAAGAAGACGGAGTGGTGGTACGACGATATCGGGCGTGTGATCGAGACGAAGGATGCGGCCGGTGGCGTGGTTGCCTATCGTTACGGCCCGAACGGACAACCGACGGAAGTTCGTTCGCCAGCCGGTGTCGAGCAGGTCCAATACGACGCCGAAGGCCGCTTGTTGCGGCATACCGATCAGCTCAATCGTTCCACGCGATATGGCTATGATGCGGCCGGACGCATCGCGAGCCGCGCAGATGCGCTCGGGCAGACGGTTGCGTATCGCTATGACCGTCTCGGTCGCTTGAGCGCGCTGACCGATGCGAACTTCGCGACGTATCAGTTCCACTACGATCCGGCCGGCCGCCTGATCGAAGAAGTCGGTTTCGACGGCAAGTCGACGCGCTATCAGTACGATCCTGAGAGCGGCAGCCTCGTTTCGATCGATGAAGCGGGTTGCGTGACTTCGGTCGACGTCGATTCGAATGGCCGTTTGCTGAAGCGCGTCGCGGGACAAAGCGAGGAA